>JAFGSS010000222.1 GCA_016934555.1 Acidobacteriota bacterium
GAGGGGCTGCATCACCTGGTCTACGAGGTCGTCGACAACTCCGTCGACGAGGCCCTGAACGGGTACTGCACCCGCATCGAGGTGACCATCCACATCGACAACAGCGTGACCGTCGTCGACGACGGGCGCGGCATCCCGACGGACGAGTACGAGCAGACGGGCAAATCGGCCGCCGAGATCGTGCTGACGGTCCTGCACGCGGGGGGGAAGTTCGACAACGGGTCGTACAAGGTTTCGGGCGGGCTCCACGGCGTGGGGGTGAGCGTGGTGAACGCCCTGAGCGCGCGCATGGACGTGCAGATCTGGCGCGACGGGAAGGTGTTCGAGCAGGGGTTCGAGCGCGGCGTCCCGGTGACGGCCTTCGTCCAGGCGGGCACCACCCGCCGGCGCGGCACCAAGGTCACCTTCCGGCCCGACGAGCAGATCTTCGAGACGCTGGAGTTCAGCTACGACACGATCGCGGCGCGCCTCAGGGAGCTCTCGTTCCTCAACAAGGGGCTGGAAATCGCCCTGGAGGACCTCCGCTCCGACCGCAGGGAGATATTCCGGTACGAGGGGGGGATCGCTTCCTTCATCGAATACCTGAACACGAACAAGAACGTGCTCCACCCCAAGCCGATCCATTTCGAGACCCAGCGGGAGGACGTCATCGTCGAGGCCGCCATGCAGTACAACGACGGCTACAGCGAGACGATCTTCTCCTTCGCCAACAACATCAACACCCACGAGGGGGGGAGCCACCTCTCCGGCTTCAAGGCCGCCCTGACGCGCACCGTCAACGCCTACGGCCAGAAGGAGGACCTGCTCAAGGACCTGAAGGAGAACCCCACCGGGGAGGACATCCGCGAGGGGCTGGTGGCCGTCATCAGCGTCAAGCTGAAAAACCCGCAGTTCGAGGGGCAGACCAAGACCAAGCTGGGCAACAGCGAGGTCCGGGGGCTGGTGGAGGCGGCGGTCAACGAGAGCCTGGGGGCCTTCCTGGAGCAGAACCCCGCGGTGGCGCGCAAGGTCCTGGCCAAGGGGATCGAGGCGGCGCGGGCGCGCGAGGCGGCGCGCAAGGCCCGGGACCTGACGCGGCGCAAGGGGGCGCTCGATACGGCGCTGCTGCCGGGCAAGCTGGCCGACTGCCAGGAGCGGGACCCGGCGCTGTGCGAGATCTACATCGTCGAGGGGGACAGCGCCGGCGGCTCGGCCAAGCAGGGGAGGGACCGCAAGTTCCAGGCGATTCTGCCGATCCGGGGCAAGATCCTCAACGTCGAGAAGGCGCGCTTCGACAAGATGCTGGGGAACGCCGAGGTCGCCACGATGATCTCCGCCTTCGGGACCGGGATCGGGAAGGAGGACTTCGCCACCGAAAAGCTCCGCTACCACCGCATCATCATCATGACGGACGCGGACGTGGACGGGGCCCACATCCGGACACTCCTGCTGACCTTCTTCTACCGGCAGATGCCCGAACTGCTCGAGCGGGGCCACATCTACATCGCCCAGCCCCCGCTGTACGGCGTCCGGCACGGCAAGTCGGTCCGGTACCTGAAAGACGAGCAGGAGATGGACGACTTTCTGATGAAGCGGGCGACCGACGGCGTCGCCGTGACGGTGGAAAAAACGGGAACGCAGTACACAGGGGAGGGCCTCATCCGGGTGGTGCGCATGATGGGCGAACGCGCCGCCATCCAGGAAAAACTGAACCGGCGGCTGCAGCACGGAGAGCTGCTCGAGCGGCTGCTCGAGGCGATCGCCGGGGAGGGGGGGGTCTTCGACCAGGGGTTCAGCCTGCGGCAGCTGTTCGAGCAGCAGGACCTCCTCTCCTCGCTCTGCCCCGCCCTCGAGGAGATCGGGTACGAGTGCCGCATTCTCGAGGACGAGGAGCACGGGCTCTTTTCGCTCGAGGTCGAGAACCGGACCAGGGGAAACAGGGTCTCCCTGAACTGGGATTTTCTCTCCTCGGCCGAGTGGCAGCGCATGCTCGAGCTTTTCGCCGCCATGGTCCCCCTGGGGAAGCCCCCCCTGACGGTCAGGGAAAACGGGAACTGCGTGACGGTCCATTCGGGGGAGGAGCTGCTCCAGTACCTGCGCGCGCTGGGCAAGAAGGACCTGACGGTCCAGCGCTACAAGGGGCTGGGGGAGATGAACCCCGGGCAGCTGTGGGAAACGACCATGAACCCCCAGACGCGCACGATGCTGAGGGTGACGATCGACGACGCCGTCCAGACCGACGCCATCTTCACCATCCTGATGGGGGACACGGTGGAACCGCGACGGCGTTTCATCGAGGACAACGCCCTGAACGTCAGAAACCTCGACATTTAGCAGCCGAAGGCGCCTGTTATGACTGAAGCTCTCGACAAGATCCCCGTGAACATCATCGACGAAATGAGCAAGTCCTACCTGGACTACGCCATGAGCGTCATCATCGGCCGCGCCCTCCCCGACGTGCGCGACGGGCTCAAGCCCGTGCACCGGCGCGTGCTCTACGCCATGCAGGACCTGGGGAACACCCACGCGAAGCCCTACAAGAAGTCGGCCCGCATCGTGGGGGACGTCATCGGCAAGTACCACCCGCACGGGGACAGCGCCGTTTACGACACCATCGTGCGCCTGGCCCAGGATTTCTCCATCCGCTACCCGCTGGTGGACGGGCAGGGGAACTTCGGTTCCGTGGACGGGGACAGCGCGGCGGCGATGCGCTATACCGAGGTCCGGATGGCCCGAATCTCCGACGAGCTGCTGGCGGACCTCGACAAGAACACGGTCGATTTCGGCCCCAACTACGACGACTCCCTCCGGGAGCCGCTGGTGCTCCCCGCGCGCTTCCCCAACCTGCTGGTCAACGGGTCGAGCGGCATCGCGGTGGGGATGGCGACCAACGTGCCGCCGCACAACCTCTCCGAAATCATCGAGGCGACCATCCTCCTCATCGAGGACCCGGACGCCCCCCTCGACCGGATCATGCAGTGCGTCCCCGGGCCCGATTTCCCGACCGCGGGCTTCATCTACGGGCGGAGCGGGATCCGCGCCGCCTACGAGACCGGCCGCGGCATCATCACGTTGCGCGCCCGGGCGGGGATCGAGAAGATGGCGCGCGAGCGCGAAGCCATCGTCGTGACCGAAATCCCCTACCAGGTGAACAAGGCCAGGCTGATCGAGCGGATCGCGGAGCTGGTGCGCGACAAGAAGATCGAGGGGATCAGCGACCTGCGCGACGAGTCCGACCGCGAGGGGATGCGCATCGTCATCGAGATCAAGAAGGACGAGCCGGCGCAGGTCGTCCTCAACAACCTCTACAAGATGACGGCCATGCAGTCGAGCTTCGGCATCATCATGCTGGCCATCGTCGAGAACCGCCCCCGGGTCCTCAACCTGCGGGACACGATCCGCTGCTTCATCGGCCACCGGAAGGAGGTGGTCCGCCGGCGGACCATCTTCGAGCTCGCGAAGGCCGAGGCCAGGGCCCACATCCTGGAAGGACTCCGCCGCGCCCTGGACATGCTCGACGAGGTCATCGCCCTGATCCGCGCCTCGAAGGAGCCGGCCGTCGCCCGGGAAGGGCTCATGTCGCAGTTCGGGTTCAGCGCCGCCCAGGCGCAGGCGATCCTGGAGATGAGGCTGCAGCGGCTGACGGGGCTCGAGCGCGACAAGATCGTGGCCGAGTACGAGGAGATCCTGAAGCTGATCGCGCGCCTGAAGGAGATCCTGGCCAGCGAGAAGGTCCTGGAAGGGGTGGTGGTCGGCGAACTGAGGGAGATCCAGGCCGCCTACGGGGACCGGCGGCGGACCGAGATCGTGGACGAGGAAGTCGAGATGACGCTCGAGGACCTCATCGCGGAGGAGGACGTGGTCATCACCGTCACGCACTCCGGCTACATCAAGCGCACGGCCGCCTCCCTCTACCACTCCCAGGGCCGCGGGGGGAAGGGGCGGATCGGCATGACCACGCGCGACGAGGACTTCATCGACCATGTCTTCGTCGCCTCCACCCACAGCTACCTGCTGATCTTCACCAACCGCGGCCAGGTCTACTGGCTCAAGGTTTACGAGATCCCCGATGTCGGCACCGCGGGGAAGGGGAAGGCCATCGTCAACCTCGTCAACCTCGGCAAGGACGAGAAGATCGCCGACATCATCTCGGTGAAGGGGTTCGACGGCGGCGGGTACGTGCTGATGGCCACCCGCAACGGCATCGTCAAGAAGACGGCGCTCCGGGAGTACTCGAACCCGCGCAGCTCGGGCATCATCGCGATTTCCGTGCCTGAGGACGACGAACTGATCGGCTGCCGGCTCACCGACGGGGACACCGACGTGCTGCTGGCCACGCGCATGGGGAAGGCGGTCCGGTTCTCGGAAACGGGGGTCCGGGAGATGGGGCGCACCGCGAGGGGCGTCATCGGGATCCGGCTCTCCGGGGACGACAAGGTGGTGGCCATGTCGGCCTTCAAGGGTCCGGGCCAGTTCCTCACCGTGACCGAAAAGGGCTTCGGCAAGCGCACCGACGTGGAGGAGTACCCCCGCCAGAACCGGGGGGGGAGCGGCGTCATCAACGTCAAGGTGGGGCAGAAGAACGGGACGGTGGTCCACACCTGCCACGTCCAGGAAGACACCTCCGTGATGCTGATCACGGCCAACGGGAAGCTGATCCAGCTCAACGCGGACGATATCCGCAACACGCACGCCCGGGCGGCCGTCGGGGTCAAGTGCATCGATCTCGAGGAAGGGGACTACGTCGCGAGCGTCACGGTCGTCGCCGGGGAGGATCCGGGCGACGCGCCGGAGTGACGCGCGGGGGGAGAGCCATGGGTGAAAAAACCGCGATCACCATATCGCGGCAGTTCTGTTGCGGAGGGGCGAAGATCGGGCACATGGTGGCGTCGCGCCTCGGCTACCGCTACGCCGACCGCGAGGTGCTGCAGCTGGCCGCCGAGAGGCTCGGCCTCCCGGTCGAGGAGATCTCCGGGCGCGACGAGCGCCTGGCGTCGTTCTGGGAAAAGATCACGTCCCTTTTCACCTACGGGCTCCCCGACGTCTCCTACACGGCGCCCCCTTTCCAGACGGTGACGGACCAGCGCCTGTTCGAGCTTCAGGCCCGCATCATCCGGGAGTTCGCCGCGCGGGAGGACTGCGTGATCGTGGGGCGCGGGGGGGTCCACGTGCTCGGCGACCACCCCGGGGCGGTCCACGTGTTCCTGCACGCGCCCGACGCCTTCCGGGTGGAACGGGCCATGGAGGCCTACGGGGCGCCGACGCGGGAAAAGGCGCTCTCGATGATCCGCGAGTCGGACCGGGCGCGGCAGGCGTATCTCGCGCGCCTGGCGCACCACGACTGGACCCTGAGCACCCGGTACCACCTCTGCCTCGACACGGGCGTCCTCCCGCCGGAAAGGGTCGCGGACATCATCGAGCTTTTCGTACAGGCACGGCAGGCGTCGCAGGAGTCCTAACTGGTTGAAATATTGGGTCTTGACACTCGACGCCGCAGGGGGTAACGTACCCCCTTGTCGCCGAAGGAGGTGAATGGTTTGGCGGAAGTAATCCTGAACGAGGGGGAATCCCTCGAAAGCGCCCTCAGGCGCTTCAAACGCAAGGTTCAGCAGGAAGACATCATCAAGGATGTCAAGAAGCACTCCTTCTACCTGAAGCCGGGCGAAAAGAAGAGAATCAAGCAGGCCCTGGCGCGCAAGCGCCTGCGGAAGAAGATGCGCAGCGTGCGCACCTGACGCCTTTGCCGGGACGGCTCCGCGCAGCCGTCCCGGCCCCTCCTAGTTCCCCAGAAGATGAATGTCGGGCAGGTTCCGGTAGTGCTGACCGTAGTCCAGTCCGTACCCCACCACGAACCTGTCCTCGATCTCGAACCCGACGTAGTCGATCGGCACTTCGCGCTGGCGGCGCGAGGGCTTGTCGAGCAGCGCCGCGGTCCTGAGGCTCGCGGGTTCCCGCATCTGCAGGCACTGGACCAGGTAGTCGAGCGTCAGCCCGGTGTCGACGATGTCCTCGACGATGAGCACGTCGCGCCCCTCGGGACTCTCGTCCAGGTCCTTCAGCAGGCGGACTTCGCCGCTCGTGCGGGTGGTCAGCCCGTAGCTCCCCACGGCGATGAAATCGAACGACGCCTCCAGTTCGATGGCGCGCACGAGATCGGCGTGAAAGACGCTCGCCCCCTTCAGCACCCCGATCAGGTGAGGGGCGCGCCCCTCGTAATCGCGCGTGATCTCCCGGCCCATTTCGAGCACACGCTTCTGGATATCGCTGCGGGACAGAAGAACGGGCCCGGGCGCACGGTCGGACAAAGCGGATCGTTCCATACTCCCTCCTTGCTTGGTATCGGGGACGGACCTGGTTAAATCATTGTATGTTAAAAAGATAATTATTCAAAACACTCCTTCGCACATCCCGCCCGCTTTGTTGCTATACTTTTTCCTTCCTGGCAAGGGGGTGCGCGGCATGAATCGGGAAAGAAGACCATCGACCGCCGTCGATGTCGGCGGCGTGCAGGTGGGGGGCGGGGCCCCCGTGGTGGTGCAGTCGATGACGAACACCGACACCGGGGACGTCGAGGCCACGGCGGGGCAGGTCGCGGCCCTGGCGGAGGCGGGGTCGGAACTGGTGCGCATCACGGTCAACACCCCCCGGGCGGCCGCGGCGGTGCCCGAAATCGTGCGCCGGGTGACCGAGCGGTGCGGGCCGGTCCCCGTGATCGGCGATTTCCACTACAACGGCCACCTCCTGCTCGAGCAGCACCCGGAGTGCGCGCGCGCGCTGGCCAAGTACCGGATCAACCCCGGCAACGTGGGGGCCGGGAGCCGCCACGACGAACATTTCCGGCGCATCATCGACGTCGCCGTCCGATGCGGCAAGCCGGTGCGGATCGGGGTGAACTGGGGGTCGCTCGACCCGGCGCCGCTGGCGCGGCTGATGGACGAAAACAACCGGAACGCGAGCCCCCGGCCGGTCCGGGAGGTGATGATCGAGGCGATGATCCAGAGCGCCCTCGACTCGGCCCGGATGGCCGAGGAGTACGGCCTCGGGCACGACCGCATCATCGTGAGCGCCAAGATGTCGGGGGTCCCCGACCTCGTCGACGCCTGCCGCGCCCTGGCCGCCCGGTGCGATTACGCCCTTCACCTCGGGCTGACCGAGGCGGGGATGGGGATGAAGGGGACCGTGGCCTCGACCGCCGCGCTCGCGGTGCTGCTGGCCGAGGGGATCGGCGACACCATCCGGGTCTCGCTGACGCCCGCGCCCGGGGGGGACCGGTGCGAGGAGGTGCTGGTGGCCCAGCAGATCCTGCAGTCGCTCGAGATCCGCCGCTTCGCGCCGCAGGTCTCGGCCTGCCCCGGCTGCGGCCGGACCTCCTCCGCCTTTTTCTCGGAGATGGCCGACCGCGTCCAGGCCCACATCCGGAGCCGGATGCCCGAGTGGCGGCGGCTCCACCCCGGGGTGGAGAACCTGACGGTGGCCGTGATGGGGTGCGTGGTCAACGGCCCCGGGGAATCGCGCCACGCCGACATCGGCATCTCCCTCCCCGGAAACGGCGAGGACCCGAAGGCGCCCGTCTACATCGACGGGGTCCACGCGGCCACGCTCGCGGGGGACGCCATCGTCGGGGACTTCCTCGCGATCCTGGAAAAATATGTCGCCGGGAAGTACTCGGCCGTTTCCTGACGCGCCCGGTATGATGTATTCTTCTCCTTTGCCCCGAAACCAGACAGGAAACGGAAGTAGCCGAATATGCTGAAAACGCGGAATTGTGGTGAGTTGCGATTGACGGACGCCGGCAGGACGGTGACTTTGGCCGGCTGGCTGGCCCGGCGCAGGGACCACGGGGGCCTGATCTTCATCGACCTGCGCGACCGGTCGGGGCTGGTGCAGGTGACGGCCGACCCGACCTTCGCCGACTCCTACGCGGCCGCCGAGAGGGCCCGCAGCGAGTACGTGCTCCAGGTCACGGGGAGGGTGCGCCCGCGGCCCGAGGGGATGGTCAACCCCAACCTCGAGAGCGGGGAGATCGAAGTCCTGGCCGAGTCGATCGTCCTTCTCAACGCTTCCCGGACCCCGCCGATCCCGCTCGACGACGACGGCTACAAGACCGACGAGATCACCCGGCTGAAATACCGCTACCTCGACCTGCGCCGGGAGCGGCTGCAGCGCAACGTGATCCTGCGCCACCGGACGATCAAGTTCATGCGCGACTACCTCGACCGGCGGGGGTTTCTGGAGATCGAAACCCCGATGCTGATCAAGTCGACGCCGGAGGGGGCGCGCGACTACGTCGTCCCCAGCCGGTTGCAGCACGGGAAGTTCTACGCCCTGCCGCAGAGCCCGCAGCAGCTGAAGCAGCTGCTGATGGTGGCGGGGTTCGAAAAATATTTCCAGATCGCCCGCTGCATGCGGGACGAGGACCTGCGCGGCGACCGCCAGCCGGAATTCACCCAGCTCGACCTGGAGATGTCGTTCGCCGGCCGCGACGACATCCTCGAGGTGGTCGAGGGGCTGGTCACGGAGCTGGTCCCGGCGGTGGTGCCGCACAAGCGCCTCTTTAGCCCCTTCCCGGTCATGAGCTACGCCGAGGCGATGGCGCGCTACGGGACCGACAAGCCCGACCTCCGCTTCGGGATGGAGATCGTCGACGTCTCCGCGGCGGTGAAGGGTTCCGACCTGGGCCTGGTCGCCGACGCGCTCGCCTCCGGCGGCTCGGTCAAGTGCATCGTGGCCCCCGGCTGCGCCTCCTGGTCGCGCCGGGAGCTCGACAACCTGGTCGAACTGGCCCGGGCCGCGGGGGCGAAAAACCTCGGCACCCTGGGGTGGACGGCCGGGGGGCTCAAGGGGAGCCTCGCCCGGCAGCTCCGGCCCGAGGAGGCGCAGGAGATCGCGCGCCTGTGCGGCGCCGGGGAAGGGGACCTCGCCTGCGTCGTGGCGGACAAGGCCGCGGCCGCCTGCCGGGCGCTCGGCGCCCTGAGGCTCGAACTGCGCGACCGGCTCCGCCTGGCCCCCCCCGACCTGCTGGCCTTCGGCTGGGTGGTCGACTTTCCCATGTTCGAGTGGGACGAGGCGGAGGGGCGCTGGAACTTCATGCACCACCCCTTCACCAGCCCCAAGGCGGAGCACCTCGACCTGCTCGAGAGCGATCCGGGGAAGGTGATGAGCGAGGCCTACGACCTGGTATGCAACGGGTACGAGCTGTCGAGCGGCAGCATCCGTATCCACCGCCGGGACGTGCAGGAACGCATCTTCAAGTGCCTGGGGTACGGGGAGGAGGAGGTCCGGGAGCGGTTCGGCCACATGCTCGACGCCTTCGAGTACGGCGCCCCGCCGCACGGGGGGATGGCGCCGGGGGTGGACCGGCTGGTGATGCTGCTGGCCGACGAGCCGAACATCCGCGAGGTGATCGCCTTCCCCAAGACCGCCAGCGCCGCCGACGTCATGTTCGACGCCCCCTCGGAACTGGAACCGCGCCACCTGCGCGAGCTCCACATCCGGGTCGCGGAATAACCCTTACGGCACGGCGCGCTCGAGGCGCACGTCGCCCGACTGGGTGGAGAGCTTCACCGGGGCGCCCCCGTCCCCGACCGAGGCGCGCAGCAGCTGGGTCGCATCCTTGATGACGATCTCCGGGGGGAGGAGCTCCCCGTCCACCTCCTGGGGGGGATAATCGACCGCAATGTTGCCGTTGCGGGTCTCGAGCTGGAGCGCGGCCGAGTACCCCACCGGGAGCCGCAGCTCGACGGCCCCCTCCCGGGTCAGGGCCGCGAATTCCTGCCCGCGCCAGCGGAGATCCGACATCTCCACGTTGATGTCCCCCTTGAGGGTGCTGGCCGAGAAGTAGCCCGACACCGACCGGACGTCCAGGCTCCCCTCCCCCAGGGTGGCCTCGATCCAGCCGTTGACCCCCTCGAGCGAGAGGTCCCCCTGCTGCATCTGGATGAGGATGTCGGTCCGGTCGCCGGGGACGTAGAGGGTGAGGTTGACTTCGAGGATGGCCGGGGGTACGGGCGCGCCCGACACCCCGATGGTGACGCTGGTGTCGTTGTGGCGGATCCGGACGGGAGGCTCGGCGAGGAACTCCCTGGCCTTCTCCCCGGTGGCGTAGAAGACGATCTTTTCGGCCTCCAGCCGGACGGTCCCCTGCTTCCAGCCGACGACCCGGATCGACCCCGGGACGCCGAGGTTGATGCCCACCTTCCCCCCCGGGTAGAATTTGAACTCCTTCTCCTGCCGCTCCACGTAAGGGGCGGGGCTCTCCCCCGACGCTTCCTCGGCGTACAGAGAGGGAAGGAATCCGACCAGCATCAGCACGAGACCGTAACGCATCACACACTCCAGGGAACAGTTAGATCCAGCCGACTTTGAGTCCTCCGACCCCGGTGGCGGCCTTGACGTTGACCTTGACGGCGGCCCGGTCGTAGTTTTCGCTGTACCAGGCGCCCTCCCGGAGGCTGAAGCTCTCGAGCTGGACCCCGCTCAGGAAATTACTGGCCGCGTCCACCCTCACCCCCGTTTCCCGGGGGAAGCGCAGGTCGACGCCTCCCACCCCCACCTCAATATGAATATCGGCATCCTGGCGCCATTCGCCAGAAAAATCGAGGGTGGCCCCCCCTACCCCCCCCTCGAACCGGAGCACGCTGAAATGGAGGTTCCCCAGCCCGACCGCCTCGAGGCTCCCCACCCCGCTGCGGAACCGGACCTCGTCGCACCGGATCGGGTTCGGTTCGTAGGCCGATATCTTCACCGCCCCTACCCCCGATTCCATGTCGAGGCTTTTGAGGCGGATGCCGGAGAGGGAGAGGCGCGTATCCCCCACCCCCGAGGTCAGGCGCAGGTCGAGGGGGACGGAGTCGGCGAAACCGAGCCGCAGGCGGTTTCGGTGCTCCCGCCGGATCCCCACCTCCTGCCGGCTTTCGAGCCGGCAGGAGAGGCGCCCCTTCGCCCCGGGGACGTACTCCACCCGGGGGTCGTGCCGGTTCCGGTCGTATTCCAGGTCGAGGGAGTAGAGGACTTCCGCCTCCCGGGTGATCTCGACCGTCCCGAGGTCGAAGCGGATGTCGGCCTCGAGCCCGGTTTCGTCCCCGACGGGGCGCTCCTGGATGAAGTTGGCGATGTCGGCGGGGACGGGGTTTCCCCCGGGACCGCACCCGGCGAGGGTGAACCCCAGAATCCCGACTCCCGCGATCCACGATGCCGTTTTCATAGCACGTCCCCCCCGCGGGTCCGGGGCGGCGCGCCCTGGTTCCCGTCGATGACGATGTCTCCGTTTACGGTTTCGAGGGCCACGGCGGGACCTCCCCCCTGGACCTCGGTCTCGAGCCGCGTCCCTCCCCCTTCCGCGACGGGGGCCGGGAGGCCCGGGTAGGGCGCGCGGATGCTCCCGTTCCGGGCGCGCGCGGCCAGCGAGAAGCGGGCGCCGGCGGGGAGGGTGAGCGCTATGGGCCCCCCCTGGTTTCTGATGTCGAGCGCCCCGAGCGGGGCCCTGGCCGTGAGGTGGATGGCGCCGTGGCTGTTGACGAGGGAGGCCGCCCCCTGGAGGTCGCGGACGACGAGGTCGCCGAGGCTCGTCTCGACGTCGGCGTTCCCCCGGATCCCGTCAAGGCGGAGGCTGCTCGAGCGCCCCCTCATCCGGAAATCCCCTTCGATCCCTTCGGCGCTGATCCGGTCGGAGAGCGAGGCGAGCTCCACCCCCCCGCGGATCTCCTTGAGGGTGAGGGTGCCGTAGCGGCTCTCCACAAAGAGCCCGGCGCCGATGCCGGCGAGGTCCGCCCTGGCGTGACTGGCCGCAAGGCGCAGCCCCCCCTTGAGCGCCCGCGCGGTCACCTGGGCCCCGCGCGCCTCGATGACGGCGGGGCCGGAGACGTTTTCCACCCGGATGCTGCCGTCGACGCCGGAGAGGGTGAGCGCCCCCTCGATATGGACAAGCTCCACCGGGGAGTACTCGTCCTTCACCGTCATGTTCCCCCGGATGTTTTCGGCGTAGACCTTCCCCCGGCTGTCAAGCTGCACGTCCCCCTCGAGGTTGGTGAGGCGGGTCTCGGCGTAGCGGGTGGAGAGGGTGAAGGGCCCCGTCGAGTCGGCCACCTCGATCCCGCGGTGGGTGGTGGCCAGGTCGAGCCCCCCGTGGATGTCCGAGACGCGGATCTCGCCGAAGGCGTTGCGGACCTCGACCCGCGTCTTTCCGGGGACCCGCACCTCCAGGTTGGTGTGGAAGCGCAGCTTCCGGTCGGCGAGGAGGTCGCGGTTGGTCCGGATCACGAAGGCGTCCCCGCCGGGGGCGCCCTCCGCGGTCTCGAGCCGGATCTCCCCGGCGATCCCGGCCGCCTCCGCCTCCGGCGCGAAGATCACCTTGCCGAGCCGGACGGAGATTTCACCGTCGGGACCGGGGAGGACCGAGACCGACCCGTAGGAATTCTCGATCCGGACGGGGCGCACGCGCTCCTGCGGGTAGGACCGATCCTCGCTGTAGGCGTGGGAGGTGCCGAGCCACTCCCCCGGCCGCACCCGCGCCTCCCCGATCTCGATCCGGGCGTCCCGCATGATCTCCCTGATCGGGCTCTTCTCGAGCCGGGAGACGGCCGAGCCGGCGAGGACCAGGGCCAGGATGCCGACGAGTTCCCCGGCGCGAACGGCCACCCCTTCCCGGTGCAGGGCGTAATCCACGAGCTTCCCGATCCCCAGCAGGATCAGGAGCAGGGGCCACCAGCGGGAGGCCAGCTGCCAGACGTCGGGCCCGGCCCCGAGATTGTGGGCGAAAAAGAGGAGCCCGAGGCTGGTCCAGAGGAGGGCGCCGAGGAGCGACGGGGGGCGCGGGGCCTTCGGCCGCGCGGCGGGCGCGCCGGCGGCTTCCGCCTCGGGCGCTCCCGGCCGCCAGGTGAAGTGGCCCCAGAGGCGCCAGAGCCCGAAGCCGACGAGCAGCAGCGGCCAGTAGCGGGCCAGGAGGCGCCAGACCGAAAAGGGCGCGTAGAGATTGTGAACCAGGAAGAGGGCGCCGAAGAGGATCAGGACCACCCCGGCGGCGAGCCCCCCCCGCATCACGCGGCTGGACATGTCAGTCCTCCTTCCTGTCGCCCGCCCGTGGCAGGGAGCCGCGCCCGGAACGCTTTCTTTCCCCGAGCGCGCGGTAGACGAGGTACCCCCCCAGCCCGATGAAGACCAGCGGCCAGAGGCGGTTCAGAAAGTGGAAGGGGATGAGGTTCTGGAGCAGGAACAGCAGCCCCAGCACCACCAGCACCATGCCCCAGGCCAGGATGGCCCGGTCCTCCCCGTCCTCCCGCGGGGGCTCCGCCCCCCGGAGGGCGCGCGTCTCGGCCGTGCGGTAGGAGTCGAACATGGTGAAGACCAGAAACACCGTCGCCCCGAAGCCGAACACCCCGTGCACCCGGCTCCCCAGCATGACCAGGGCGGCGAACACGGCGAACCAGGTGGCGGCCTTCAGGTACTCGCTGTTGTAGATCGCCCCCATCCCCGGGATGAGGGAGAACCAGGCGGCGCGCCGGGGCGCGTCCCCGCCCGGGCGGCCCCGGGCCGCCATCCAGTCGGCCGCCCCCGCGAGGCACTCCTGGCAGTACGGCTTGAGTTGGACCCGCTGGACGCACTCGGCGCACAGCGGCTTGCCGCAGGCGCTGCATAATTCCGTATGTTCCCTGTCTGCGTGATAGGAGCATTTCATAAGCCATTCCTCCCGTTCCGTTCCATAAACCCGACTAGGCCAGCTGTCTCACCCGCCGCCCCTCCACCTTCTCCCCGGCCGGCCCTTCCCGCTCCTGCTGCCCGCCCGGCTCCCCGCTGCTTTGCTCCCCGCTTCTTTGCTCCCCGCTGCTTTGCGAGGGCGCGTCCAGCTGTTCCCTCAGGAATCGGATCCGGTTGAAGGCGTTGTCGCGGAAGAAGCGGAATTCCGCCAGCCAGGCTCCGGCCCGGTCGTTCACCCGGAGGCTCCGGCTGTACACGCTCTGCACCCCGCGGTCGACGACCCCCAGCACCCCCAGCGCCGACACCGAGGACCAGGAGCCGGCCAGGCGCGGCATCCAGAACTCGAGGGCCAGGGCCAGGCAGAGCAGGGCCAGGCCCGAGCCCATGGCCAGCCGGGGCGTCATCAGGGGGCGCCACAGCGTCCGGACCCACTCGGAGAAGGAGCGCGAGCGCGGGCGGCCCGAGGTGGCGACGAGGATCCGGTCGAGCAGGGCGGGGTCCGGCTCCAGGACCGGGAACCGGCCGCAGGCGTCGACGACGGCCCGCATCTGCCCGAGCAGCGCGGCGCAGGCTTCGCACCCGTCGAGGTGCTCCTCCAGCTGCCGCGCCTCCCCGGGCGGGAGGCCGGACTCCAGGTATGCGCTCATCCTCTCTTCCGCATGGATGCAGTCCATGACACGCCTCCGGTCCGCGCGGCGGACCCTAACCTTCCTGAACCCCGCCCCCGCCCGCGGCGCGCCGCTTCCCGAGCAGGCGCGCCAGTTCGATCCGGCCGCGGTTGATGCGGCTCTTGACCGTCCCCTCGGGGACGCGGAGCAGGAGGGCGATCTCCCGGTATTCCATCCCCTCGAGGTCCCTCAGGATGACGGCCTCCCTCAGTTCGGGGGAGAGCGACTCGAGCCCGGCCCGCACGAAACGCGCGGTCTCGGCCTGTTCGGCCGCCTGCTGGGGGGACGGGGTCCGGGTGTCGCCCAGGTTCATGGTTTCCAGCTCCTCGCTCCCCCCCGCCCCCGCGAAGCGGCGGTTGCGCCGGTAGTGATCGATGATGAGGTTCCGGCCGACCCGCAGGACCCAGTTCTGGAAGCTCCCCGCGTCGGGCCGGTAACTCCCGAGGTTCTGATAGACCCGCACCATGATCTCCTGCGTCAGGTCCTCCGCCTCCTCGCGGCGGCCGACGTAACGGTAGCTCAGGTTGTA
>JAFGSS010000223.1 GCA_016934555.1 Acidobacteriota bacterium
ATGATGGCGCGCCTCGGCCGCGTCATGGACGAAATCGAGGAGATCGCCCGGCGGCTGGGAAAGCTGGGGTAGGACAGCCGCGCTGTCAGGGCCTCGATTTCCGCATCATGCCCATCAGGTCCAGGTTCACGGAAAAGAAGAGGGAGTTGGAGTCGTAGGAGACGCTGCGGCTGTAGCCGATCTCGAGCATCACGTTGCTGCCCGGGTAGAAATCGACCCAGCCGGAAAAACCGTGGTCCCGGGCCAGGTCGCTTTCCCCGATGATGACGCTTTCGGTCTCGAAGGGCCGGCTCGCCCCCGCGCCGGCCGTGGAACCCCCGCCCGCTCCTCCGTCCCCCGCCGTGGTGCCGTTGCCGGCATCGGAGCCGCCGGAGCCGCCGACGGCCATGAGCGAGACCATCCCGGTCACCGCTCCGGGTCCGGACCCGGACCCTGTCCCCGGCCGCTCCACCAGGCGGCTGTAGATCTTCTGCTCCCCGCTCGGAACCACAGCGTAGCCGGACGCGCCGACGCCGGCCCAGGAGACCGGGTGCCAGCCGAGCCCCCCTTCAAAGTGGCCCACCAGGCCGAGGGAGGAAAAGGGGCGGGTGAAGAAATGGGTATCGGAGACGGTGTTGGCGATCCCGGCCCGGCCGAACGGGTTCCAGTCGCCGAGGGCGACATCCACGTAATTGCTCCAGTCGACCGTCACGCGGCCGGTGCTGAGGCCCCGGTCGACGTCCCCCGTCGGCGCCGCGGCCCGGATGCCGCTGCTGAAATAGACGCCCGACCGGCGCACCATCCCGCGCACTCCGACCCAGGCGTTGCCGACCCCGCCGCCGGCGCCCGTAAGCTCGAGGTCGTCCGACGGGGCATGCACGAAATAGACGGGCAGGCCGGCCTCGACCTCGAAGTGGGAATTGAAGCGGTAGCCGGCCGAGGGGTCGAGCCGGAAGACCCACGCCGGGTCCATGCTGCTGCCCGAAAACCCCAGATTCAGGAGCGGCCCGCGCTCCTGCCCGGGCGCGTTCGCGGAAAAAGCCAGGGCCAGCGCCAGGGCGCCGGCCGCATGCAGTAAGATCCGGTTCATGATGCTCCTTCCAACGGGTCGGGCCCCGCTATCGACGGTTTCGCTCGTTGCGGCGCTGGATCGATTCCCGCCGCATTCTGCTGCGTTGCTCGTTCGTCATCCCCCGCCACTTGTCGAGATTCCGGAGCACCCGGGTACGCTCTTCGGGCGCCATCTTCTGGAACTCGCGGTAGGTCTTGCGCAATTCCTGCTGCCGTTCGGGGGGCAGGTTCCTGAAGCGCTGGTAATTTTTTTCGAGCCGCTCGCGTTCCTGCGGGTCGAGGCGCCGGAAGCGTTCATAGTTCTCGAGGATGAGCTTCCGCTCCTGCGGGTCCATGTCCCGGACCTGTTTCTGGAGCTCCGCGAGCCGCTCCTTCTCTTCCGCCGTCATGGCGCTGAACCGGCGGTAGCGCTCGGTGAGTTCCGCCTTCTGTTCCGGGGTCAGGCGGTTCCATTCGGCTTCCTCACCCGCCTGGGTCTGCGGAGCCGGGAACGGCTCCTGGCCCCGAAGCAGGGGCGCGGCGCCCAGCGCCAGCAAAACGCCCAGAACCCACATCATCGAATGGTTTTTCATTTCTTCTTCCCCTCGTCTTTCCCGGTCTGCGCGGCCGGGGTCTCGGGATCCTCCAGAAACAGGTCCAAAAGCCGGCACTTGTCCAGGTTCTCCAGCAACTCGAGGTCCTCGAGGATCGCGCGGTTGCGCAGGATCTCCCTCTGTTCCGCCGTGAGCGGGGGCGGCTTGCCGGGATTTTCCCCCTCCCCCGCCAGCGCAACCTCCGCGCCGAGAACCAGCAGAAGAACCCAAAGCCCGCTCTTGCCCATAAACGCCCGCCTAATGGAAGCCTTCATCCTGCGCGAGGGCTCCGAGATCGGCTATCGTCTCGAAGTCCTCCAGCAGATCCAGGTGGTGGAGTACCCCCATATCCTTCAGGATAGCGACGGTCTCCTCCATCCCCGGCTCGACGGCAGGACCGGAAACCGTCCTTCCGTCCCAGGGAAGCCGGACGAGCATCACGCCCATGAGGACGGCCAGGACGAGGGCGCCGGCGCCGGCCAGGCGCATGGGCCTCCCCCATGGGATGCTCCACCGGCGGGTCCGCCCGGCCTCCCGCCGGCGGTCCAGTTTCCGGTAAAACTCCCGGGCGAAGTCCGAGGAGGGCTCGACCTCCTCCTCCATCCCGGGCAGGATTTCCACCCACTCTTCGGGAGAAAGCCCGGCCGAGCAGGAGGGGCAGGACAGGAGATGCCTGCGGGTCTCCCGCGCCTCGTCGGCGGGGAGTTCCCCTTCCATGAGGGCCTTCAGGTTGTCCACGGCCAGTTTGCAGTTCATTGTTTTTTGTACTCCGGCAGCATCGGGGCCAGCCGCGCAGCCAGGGCCTCCCTCGCCCGGTGGATCATCGATTTCACCGCCTTCTCGCTCATCTTCATCACTTCGCCCACCTCGGCGTACGACAGCTGCTGATACTTGTTCAGGATGAAGGCCGCACGCTGCCTGTCGGGGATCAGGGACAGGGCCTCGGCGAGCGCGCGGGCGATCGCCTGCCGCTCGAGGTCCCGGACCGGATCGGGATCGCTCCGCAACTCCCGGTGTAAGGCCGCGGCCGCATCGGGCGAAGCGTCGATCGACCGGCGGGCGGCGCGGAACCAGGGTCTCCGGATCTCGTTCAGGCACACGTTGGTGGCGATCCGGTAGAGCCAGGTGGTGAACTTCGCCGTCGGCCGGTACCCGCCCGCCCCCTGGTACACCTTCAGCAGGATCTCCTGCGCCAGGTCCTCCGCCCTTTCCCGGTTATGGACGAAGCGGGAGGCGAAACGGATCAGGGGCTTCGAATGGCGCGCAAACAGGGCCTCGAACGCCCCCTCGTCCCCCGCCTGGAACAGGAGCATCAGTTCGGTATCACGGTCTCCCGCCGGCGTTTCTTCCGTCATGAGGAAATCATCGTCCCAGTCGAGGGCCCATTCCATTTCACGCCTCAATCATAGCACTGTTGCCTCTACGGAATCTTAAACACCGGCCGGGGGGGGAAGTTCCGGCCGGCGAACGAAATTTTGAGCTCATCCGGACGCAACTTTGCACGCCTTCGGGTGTTTGTATGCAAAAAAGGGAGGAATACGATGAAAATGAGCCACTTGATTTCGGGGCTGTTCCTGGGTTCGCTGATGTTGACAGGAGCGCAGGCGACCGAGACCGCGGGAAACCTTCGGAGGGAAATACGACAGGAAACGCGCGAAATCCGCCAGGATAGAAGAGAGTTGCGGCGGGATCGACGGGAGTTGCGACGCGACCTCATCCAGGGCGCGTCGGCTGGCGAAATCCGGAGGGATCGGCGGGAAATCCGCCGCGATCGAAGAGAACTGAGAAGGGATATGCGGCAGCGGCGCACTCTGCTCCGGCAAAGGATCTGACCCTGGTTCCGGGAAACCCTGCCGGACAACCCAGCAGGGTTTCCCTCTCCTTCCCACCCCCGTCCCCGGAAACCTGCAGAAAGCGCCCCATCGATTTTCGCCCCCGAAGCGGACCCCGGCATCGTAATATGGGAACGCCACCACAGGAGGGCGTATGCCTTGGCGGCCCGATGAAGTAGAATGGATCCGGGTTCCGGGCGGAATCAACGCCCGGTAGCCGCTGGCGAGGCGGCGGGAGAGGGAGAGGGACCTCCGGCCGGGGGGAAACGATGCGGGGGACGGAGCGCTTTCCCCCCCCACTTCAGGAAGGAATGCCGATGATGTCCGAACAGGGACAGGGTGAGGGCAACATGGATCTGGGGGCGCTGAAAGCCAGGCTGGATGGGTTCATCGAACGGTCGGCCATCGCCGGCTTCGAAAGTGACGACATCATCGAACTGGTCGAGGAGGGGGAAGACCTCGGCTGGATCCTCGACCGGCTC
>JAFGSS010000055.1 GCA_016934555.1 Acidobacteriota bacterium
ACCCCCAGGGCCCGGGACTCGCGGGCCGTGACCCGGCCCTGCTCCCGGGCCAGCCGCTCGTCCCCCGTCGCGCCGAGCGCCATCGCCCAGGGGAAGGGGGTCGTGTCCGTAATCCTGAACGCCGCCCCGCGCTCGAAATCGGAGGCGACCAGCAGCGGCAGGCGCGAAAGCCCCTGCAGTTCGTTGAGCAGGACGGCCGATTCGTAGATGTCGCCCGCGAACAGGACCAGCCCGCCTACGTGGTGCTCGCGGATGTCCGATGCGATCCTCCGGAATTCGGGGCTCCGGCGGTTGGTGAATGTTCCCGGAACCCGGACCTGCACCAGCTGGGCGATCTTGTCTCTAAGGGTGAGTCGCTTGAGGGTCCTTTCGGCCCAGGCTTCGTCCGGGTTGCGCTGGAAGGCGGTGGCCAGAAGCCAGACGGCGAGGATGGCGACGACCGTCCGGGGGAAAAACAGTTTCGCGGGTTTGGGCAATCGGTCCATTTTCGTTCGCTCGGCGAGGGGGCTGTTTCAGCCTATCCCATGTACAGGGTCTGGGTGTTGACGGGGAACCCGAGCAGTTTGAGATAGGTGAACAGCTGCATCTTGTGGTTGGTGAAGTGCTCCTGGAAGAAGAAGGCCATTCTCTCCAGCTTGCCCGAGGCCCCCCACGGGGTGGAGACCACCTTCTCGGCGAATTCCTCTTCCGATACGCTGTCGAGCAGGGAGCGGAGGGTGGCCTTGTCCCGCTCCAGCCGGGAGAGGGCGTCGGCGACGTCGCAGGAGGGCATCCCCTGTCCTTCGACCTGCTGCGGCCAGCTGTTGCGGACCAGCATCTCGAGCTCGGTGCCGATGCCGTCGGCGAGGTGGCGGATGAGCTGCCCGAGGCTCATGAAACTTTCGCCCGGCTTCCAGTCCAGTTTGTCTGCCGGGACCATCTTCATCATGTTTTCGACCGGACGGTAGCCGTCCACCGCGTACTGGTAAAAGTCGTCTTTTTTCATGGCACCCCCTCCTCGTGGAATGTGGATCGTGGCCTGACCAGAGTACCACAGAGGCGGCGCATCCGGCAGCCGTTACGGGTGCAAAAACTCGCGGGGCTCCGCGCGAAATCGGTTATCATGGGGTCATGGAATGCCAAGGCCTGATCGTCCCGACCACCCCCTATGAAGACCAGCGCCCCGGCACCTCGGGGCTGCGCAGGAAGACGCGGCGCTTCATGCAGCCGCACTACGTCGAGAACTTCGTGCAGTCGATCTTCGATTCGGTGCGCGAGGAGGGAGCGCCCGACTTTTCCGGGGAGACCCTGGTCGTGGGCGGCGACGGCCGCTACCACAACCGGGAGGCGATCCAGAGCATCCTGAAAATCGCCGCCGCTAATGGGTTCGGGCGCATCCTGGTCGGCCGCGGCGGGCTGCTGTCGACGCCGGCGATGTCGGCCGTCATCCGCCGCCGGGGGGCGCTCGGGGGGATCCTGCTGACGGCGAGCCACAACCCCGGGGGGGCCGGGGCCGATTTCGGGATCAAGTACAACATCCGCAACGGCGGCCCGGCGCCCGAGGGGGTCACCGAGCGAATCTACGCCCACACGCGCGTCATCGAACGCTTTCTCACGCTCGAGGCTCCCGGGGTGGACCTCGACCGGGAGGGTACGGTGCGGCTGGGGGACGCGGAGGTGGCCGTCATCGACCCGATCTCCGATTACGTCGCGGTCCTCGGGGGGATTTTTGACTTCGATGCCCTCCGGGGGCTCTTCCGGGACGGGTTCCGGCTCGTTTTCGATGCCATGAACGGGGTCACCGGGCCCTATGGGCGCGCCATCCTGGAAGGGATGCTGGAAGCGCCCGAGGGCACCGTCATCCGCGGGACGCCGCTCGAGGACTTCGGCGGGGGACACCCCGACCCCGACCGGAGGCACGCCGGGGAACTCTTTCGGAGGATGTCGCTGCCCGACGCCCCGGACATGGGCGCCGCCTGCGACGGGGACGGCGACCGCAACATGATCCTGGGCCGGGGGATTTTCGTGAGCCCGGGGGATTCGCTCGCCGTCATCGCCCAGCACGCGGCCGGGTGCATCCCGGGATACGGCTCCGGGCTGCGGGGGGTGGCGCGCTCGATGCCCACGAGCACCGCGGTGGACCGCGTGGCCCGGGCCCTGGGGGTCCCCTGCTACGAAACCCCGACCGGGTGGAAATTCTTCGGCAACCTGATGGATTCGGGGCGCTGCACCCTCTGCGGGGAGGAGAGCTTCGGTACGGGGTCGGATCACGTGCGCGAAAAGGACGGGATCTGGGCCGTCCTCTGCTGGCTCTCGATCCTCGCCGGCGATCGCGCTTCGGTCGGGGAGACGCTCCTCGGCCACTGGCGCCGCTTCGGGCGCAGCTACTTCCAGCGCCACGACTACGCGGGGCTGGACGCGGCGCAGGCCGCGAGGATGATGGACGAGCTGAGGGGCCACGTCCCCTCGCTCGCCGGGACCCGGCTGGCGGACGCGGCCGTGCGGGACGCCGATGACTTCAGCTATACCGACCCGGTCGACGGCAGCGTCAGCCGCAACCAGGGGATCCGGATCCTGCTCGACGATGGTTCCCGCATCGTGGGGCGGCTGTCGGGGACGGGAACCGAGGGGGCGACGCTGCGGCTCTATTTCGAAAGAGTCCGGCCCGAGGGGGGGCTCCCGCTGGAGGAGACCCTCGCGCCCCTGGTCGAAGCCGCGCGGGGCCTGTTCCGGATCGAGGAGCGGTTCGGCCGCACAAGCCCCTCGGTGGTGACCTGATTTGGCTTCCTCCGCCGGTCTGTTATAATCGATCGCTGTTCAACCACGACAATCAAGGGTGTTTTATGAGACACGTCATCATCATCGGTTCCGGTCCCGCGGGATACACCGCGGCCATCTACGCGGCGCGGTCCGGGCTGGACCCGCTCCTGCTCGCCTCCGAACCCCGGGGGCTGCAGATGCCGGGCGGCCAGCTCATGTTCACGAGCGAGGTGGAGAACTTTCCCGGTTTCCCCGAGGGGATACAGGGCCCCGACCTCATGGAAGGGATGAAAAAGCAGGTGCTCCGTTTCGGGGTGGAGATACGCGAGGAGGACGCCGAGGAGGTCGATTTCGGCGGACCCTCCAGGGTCCGCTCCGGCGGCCCCTTCCGCGTCCGCTCCCGTTCGGGATGGGAGGAGGCGCGCACGGTGATCGTCGCCACCGGGGCCAACGCCAGGTGGCTCGATCTGCCCGACGAGGCCCGGTTCCGCAGCCGCGGGCTTTCGGCCTGCGCCGTATGCGACGGGATGTTTTTCCGCAACCAGGAGGTCCTGGTGGTCGGGGGCGGGGACACGGCCCTGGAGGAGGCGTTGACGCTGGCGCACCATGCCTCGAAGGTGACGGTGGTGCACCGCCGGGACGAACTGCGCGCCAGCCGGATCATGCAGGATCGGGCGGAGAGGGAACCGAAGATCACTTTTCTCTGGAACAGCGTGCTGACCGCGTACCAAGGGGCGGAGGTCCTGGAGGCCGTCACCGTCAGGGACGTCAAGACCGGCGTGGAGCGCACGGTGCCGGTCTCGGGCGTGTTCATGGGGATCGGGCACCAGCCGGCCACCGGATTTCTCGGGGGCGCGCTGGAACTGAACCCGCAGGGATACATCGTCACCCGCAACGACGTGGAAACCAGCGTGGACGGGGTGTTCGCGGCCGGCGACGTACACGACCCCGACTACCGGCAGGCCGTCACCGCCGCCGGCTTCGGGTGCATGGCGGCGCTGCGGGCCGAGCGGTGGCTGGGGACGCACCCGGCGTAATGAAACCGGGGGTCGCCTTCTATATCACGGCCCACGGCTACGGGCACGGGCGCCGGTCGTGCGACATCATCCGGGCCTTCCGCCGGATCCGGCCGGACGCCGGGGTGCACGTGGTGAGCGGGCTCGAGGGGCCGTTTTTGCGGAGCCAGCTCGGTCCCGGCCCGTACACCCTGCGCGCGGGATCCTTCGACGTCGGGATGGTCCAGCTCGACTCGATCCGGGTGGACGTCGAGGCCACCCTGCTGCGGGCCGAGGGAGTGTGCGCCCGGCGCCGGGAGAGCGTCGACGCGGAGCGCGAGTTTCTCCGCAGGCACCGCATCGGCGTCGTGGTGGCCGACATCCCGGCGATTCCCATCGAGGCGGCGGCCGGCCTGGGCATCCCCAGCGTGGCCGTGGGGAATTTTTCCTGGGACTGGATCTACGCCGGCTTCCTCGACCGCAGCCCCCGGTGGCGGGTGGTGGTCGACGCCTTCGCCGCCGGGTACGCCCGGACCGACCTGCTCCTGCGCCTCCCGTTTTCCCCCGCCATGGACTCCTTCCCCCGCAGGGAGGACATCCCCCTGGTCGCCGCTGCAGGCCGCTCCCGGCGGGGAGAGATCGCGCGGATCACGGGGTGCGACCCGGACCGGAAATGGGTCCTCCTCTCCTTCACGACGCTCGAGTGGGACGCCGAAGCGCTCTCGCGCGTCGGGGAAATCGAAGAGTGCACCTTCTTCACCGTCCTTCCGCTCCGGTGGGAGCTCCCGAACCTCCATTCCCTGGACCGGGAGCGCGTCCCTTTTTCCGACGTGGTCGCCTCCGTCGATGCGGTGGTCTCCAAGCCCGGCTTCGGGATCCTGTCCGATTGCGTCGTCAACCGCAAGCCGCTGCTGTACGCCGAGCGGAGCGATTTCCGGGAATACCCCGTCCTCGAAGCGGCCGTCGGCCGCTACCTCCGAAGCGTCCACATTCCCGCAGGGGAACTCTACCGCGGGAACCTGCGCCCTTTCCTCGATCGGCTCGAGTGGAGCCCGGAACCGGGGGAGCGGCTGACGGGGGGCGGGGAGGATATCGCCGCGGCCCGCATCGCGCGGTTCCTCTGACGGCGTTTCATTCCCCGATGATCTTGATCAGGATCCGCTTCCTGCGCCCGCCGTCGAACTCGCCGTAGAAGATCTGCTCCCAGGGCCCGAAATCGAGCGCCCCGCCGGTCACGGCCACGACCACCTCGCGCCCCATGACCTGCCGCTTGTGATGGGCGTCGCCGTTGATCTCGCCGGTGAGGTTGTGGCGGTACCGTTCGGTCCCCGCGTCGAAGGGGGCCAACCGCTCCAGCCAGCGGGCGTAGTCCTCGTGCAGGCCGGGCTCGTCGTCGTTGATGAAGACGCTCGCGGTGATGTGCATCGCGTTGACGAGGACGAGGCCCTCGCGGATGCCGCTCTCCCGGAGGGCGGCCTGCACCTCGGCGGTGATGTTGCGGAACTCCATGCGGCCCGGGATGAGGACCTCGAGCACTTTGCGGTGGCTTTTCATTCTTTCTCCTCGGGAAACGGGGGGAGCCCCCAGGCGGGGAGATCCACCCCCTCCAGGCTGCGGAGGACCTGGTGCGCCCCGCCGTAGGCGGCCTCGTCCATGTGAGGGTCGGGGACCGCGACGACGTACATCCCCGCGGCCAGCGCGGCGGCGACCCCCGCGGGGGAATCCTCGAATACCAGGCAGTGCTGCGGCTCGGCGGCGAGGGTCCGGGCCGCCAGGAGAAAAATGTCGGGCGCGGGCTTGCCCCGGCCGACGGCCGGGTCGTCCCCGGTGACGACCGAGGAGAAGATGCGGAACCACTCCCGGTGTCGGGTGATCTTCAGCTCGAAATGGCGGCGGTCGGAGCTTGTGGCCACCGCCATGGGGATCCCGTGCCGGTGGAGGTGGCGGCTGAGGCGCACGGCCCCGGGCATCGGATCGGTCTGCGGGAAGAGCTCGTCGAGCATAGCCTGCCGCGCCTCGAGGTATTCGGGGACCGAGAGGGGAAGCCCGAGGCCCTCGATCACCACCCGGGCCGAATCTTCGGCCCGCAGCCCCATCATCCGGGATTTCACCGTCCAGTCGAACACCTTGCCGAAACGGGCGGCGACGGCCCCGTGGGCCCGGGTGTAAAAAGGCTCCGTGTCGAGCAGGAGCCCGTCGTTGTCGAAAATGACGTGTCGGATCCGCTGAATCATGAAATCCCTTCCATGGGCCGGGGGCTCACTGCGCCACGATCCCGAGAACGATGTCGTAGATGGCGTGGGACGCCGCCGCCAGTCCGAACCCCCGCATGATGAATATCAGGCCGAAATATAACCCGCCGACCGCCCGCAGGGCAAAACTTCCGGGCGTCAGGGGGATCCCGCCGGGGCCGACGTAATGGAAGGCGGCGAAGATCAACGCCGCGGAGAGCGCCGCCGCCGCCGTTGCCGCGGTATTGCCGCCGGGGAGGATCCTGCGGAAAAGCCAGATCAGGGCCCCGAGGAGGATCCAGCGGAAGAGGAACTCCTCGTAGACCCCGGCGCCGCAGTAGAGAATGAAGTCCCGCAGGCCGGGCGCCGGGTCGGACAGGGCCAGGGGGAGGCGCGGGCCGAGCCAGCCGAAGGCGGCCAGGAGCACGAGGGCGAAACAGGTGCTTTCGAGGAGGCTGAGCGCCAGCAGGCGGGGGCGGATCCTTCCGGGTGCGCGGGTGCGCCATTGCCACGCCGCCAGCGCCGCGGCCAGGACCAGGGCGCTGGCGTAGACCGAGAAGACCCCGAGCGCGCCGAGGATGCGTATGATCAGGGCGTCGGCGCCGTTGATGTGCGTGCCGCCGACGAGGATCGTCCCCGCGTGGTAGACGCAGAGAAAGGGAAAGACCAGCGCGGCCGAATAGACCGGCCGGCGCGTCTCGGCGAGATAACCCCGGGACCTCTTCATGGGGCGGCATCATACCCCATCGGCGCGGAAAACCGGGATGGAAAAGGCTCCCGCCGGTTTTTCGTCCGGGCGGCTGCAGCCGGGAGGCCATGGGCACGAGACTATTGCCCGGTGCCCGGGGAGGTGCGATACTGAAGGACCGCCCGTGCTATCATGGGAGGGGGCAGGGAGCGGCCGGAATCGCTTCGGAGCTGTAAGAAATGGATGTCGATCGGGTCAGCATCAAGGACACTCTCGGGCGTGAACTGAGGGACCTGAGGATTTCGGTCACCGACCGGTGCAACTTCCGTTGCGTTTACTGCATGCCGCTCGAGCAGTACGAGTGGATCGACCGGAGGGAGATCCTCACCTTCGAGGAGATCACGCGCCTGGCCGGGCTGTTTTTGCAGTCGGGGGTCGAGGAGATCCGGCTCACCGGGGGGGAACCCCTGCTGCGGCATGGGCTGGATACCCTGGTTTCCGCCCTGGCCGGACTCGGGGGGCTCAAGGACCTTTCCCTGACGACCAACGCCTCGCACCTGAAGGAGCACGCGGCGGGGCTGATGCGCGCGGGCATCGGCCGGGTCAACGCGAGCCTCGACACGCTCAGTCCCGCGAAATTCCGTGCCCTGACCCGGCGCGACGATCTGGCCGGCGTCCTGGAGGGGCTGCTGACCGCACGGCTCCTGGGCTTCGATCCGATCAAGATCAATTCCGTGATCCAGCGCGGCGTCAACGACGACGACATCCTCCCCCTGGTCGAATTCTCGAGGCAGAACGGGTTCTGGCTCCGGTTCATCGAGTTCATGGATGTGGGGAACTCCAACCACTGGGTATCGGAAAGGATGATGCCCAAGGGGGAGATCCTGGATCTCATCCACGCACGGTATCCCCTCGAGGAGGCCGGGAGAACCGACCCGAGCGCGCCCGCGGTCAATTACCGGTATGCCGACCGGAAGGGCAACATCGGCGTCATCGCCTCGGTGACCGAGCCCTTCTGTGCCGGCTGCACGCGCGCGCGCCTGACGGCCGACGGCAAGCTCGTCCTCTGCCTCTTTTCCGACCGGAGTCTCGATCTCAAGCGGCTTCTGCGCGGGGGCGCCGGTGACAGGGAAATCCTGGACACCATCCGGTCCGCCTGGGAAGCGAGGACCGACCGTTACTCCGAGGAGCGCCTGGAGGCGATGAACGCGGGGGATTACGAGCCCGGGTCGCACCGGAAGATCGAGATGATCCGCATCGGCGGCTAGGGCCGGCGCCGGGCCCGCGGCCGGGTCAGCCTGCGAAAAAGACGCCCGAGGTCGCCACCGACGCGACGATGGACAGGGCCGTCAGCCCCAGGCAGACGAGGGCCCCGATCGTGTGTCCCACCCGCTCGGGGAGCAGGGGATGGAGCACCCGCCCCGCGACGAACCCCCCCGCGAACCCCCCCAGGTGGGCGAAGTTGTCGACGTTGGGCATCAGGAACCCGAAAACGAAAAGGACCGCGGCGTAGGTCAGCGCCTGGCTGCCGATCTGGCGGCTCCCGGTGCGCCGGCCGTAGGCCACCAGCGCCCCCAGCAGCCCGAAGATGGGGGCGGAGGCCCCCACCGTCAGCGGGATGCCCCAGAGAGTGCTCAGCAGGAAGCCGGTAACGGAGGCGACCGTGTAAATGATGGCCGCGCGGGAGGCCCCGTACAGCTCTGCCGCCGCCGGGGCCAGCTGGCGGATCCAGAGCAGGTTGAACGCGATGTGCAGCAGCCCGCCGTGAAGCCACGCGGCGGACAGGACGGTCCACCAGCGGTCGTAGCCGAACACGGGGAGGGCGCCACTGGCGCCGAAGGCGGCCAGGCTCCGCGTGCTCGGGGAGAGGATGGAGAGCCCCGACATCCGGATCCCCTGCGGGTCCATGATGAGGGTGGCCGCGTAGAGCAGGGCGCACCCGTAGATGACGACGGGGGCGAACCCGAGGCTGCCCCCCATCCGGCGCAATACCCCGGCGAAGCCCCACATCCCCGGGTTGCGCCGTCCGCAGTTGTAGCAGACCTCGTCCGTCACCCCGACCAGTTTGCCGCACGAGGGGCAAAGCACGGACCCTGTTTTCTGTCGTTTCAGCATGGGGACATTATGACGGCAAGCGGCGGGTTTGGGAATTCACAATCGCCCGCCGGGCTCAAAATTATGGGACTTCTTCCCCAAGCCTTCGCGCCGGTGTGATATTTTGACCTCGGGAGGAGGGGCTATGGCAGAGGTCGCCGTCATCGGGGCGGGGGGCTGGGGGACGGCGCTCGCGGGAGCGCTGGCGGGCATGGGCCATGGCGTCCGGCTCTGGGCGCACGAGGAGGAGGTGGTCGCCTCCATAAGGGAGGAGCGGCGGAACCGGCTCTTTCTGCCCGAGGTGGCTCTTCCCGATGCCGTCCGGGCCACTTCGAATCTCGAGGAGGCGATCGGGCCGGCGGGGATCGTGTTGACGGTGATGCCGTCGCACGTCTGCCGCGCTCTGTACGAACGCATGCTTCCGGTCCTCGGGCCGGGCCAGGTGCTTGTGAGCGCCACCAAGGGGCTGGAACAGGCGACGCTGAGGCGCATGAGCGAGGTCATCGAGGAGGTGGTCCGCGCCCGCTTCCCCCCCCGGATCGCGGTCCTTTCGGGGCCGAGTTTCGCGCGCGAAGTGGCGCGGGGGGAGCCTACGGCGCTCGTGGTGGCTTCCGGCTCCCCGGAGGTCGCGGAGCGGATCCAGCGGGAGTTTTCCTCCCGGACGCTGCGCCTGTACGTCTCCGGGGATGTGGTGGGGGTCGAACTGGGGGGCGCGGTCAAGAACGTCATCGCCATCGCCGCGGGCGTCGTCGAGGGGCTGGGGCTGGGGCATAACCCCATGGCCGCCCTCGTCACCCGGGGGCTGGCCGAGATCTCCCGCCTGGCCGCGGCCTGCGGGGGGAGGCAGGAGACCCTGGCCGGACTGGCCGGGATGGGGGATCTCGTGCTCACCTGCACCGGGGCGCAGAGCCGGAACCGCGGGGTGGGGGTCGCCCTGGGGAAGGGGCGCACCCTCGGCGACATCCTGGGACCGATGCGCGAGGTGGCCGAAGGGGTGAAGACCACCGAAGCCGTGCTCGAGCTCTCCCGGCGCCTCGGGGTGGACATGCCGATAGCGACGATGGTCGGGCGCATCCTTTGCGGCGCGATCGGCCCGAGGGAGGCTATCGGCGAACTTATGGAACGGTCGCTCAAGAGCGAATAGGCCCTCCGGGGGCCGGGAATTGGAGGGGCGGTGAAGACCCTGGCCTGGAATATCGTTCTGATCATCGTGGGGAGCGCTCTGTGCGCGGCGGCGGTGAACGGCAT
The DNA here is from genome assembly GCA_016934555.1 of Acidobacteriota bacterium. GTDB lineage: Bacteria > Acidobacteriota > UBA6911 > UBA6911 > UBA6911 > UBA6911. The sequence goes on from JAFGSS010000055.1 coordinate 9,996, forward strand.
CCTGATCCCGCAGGGGTTCCTCAGCGCCGGGTTCACCGGGGTCACGCTCGTCATCCACCTCGTGAGCGACTCCCTCCCCCTGGGGCTCATCTATTTTCTCCTCAACGTTCCGCTCTTCCTCGTCGGGTGGAAGTTCGTCGGCCGGCGCTTCTTCACCTACAGCATCCTGGGGATGACGATCCTGTCCGCCGCCCTCCATACAGTGCATGTGCGGATCCCGGTCACGGACCCGATCCTGGCCGGCATGCTCGCGGGCATCATCAACGGGTGCGGGAGCGGCCTCATCCTCCGGTCGATCGGGTCCGCCGGGGGCGTGGACATCCTGGCCGTCATCCTCAACAAGAGATTTTCGGTCAAGGTCGGGACCACCTCGCTTCTCTTCAACGCCGGCCTGCTCCTCGGCGCCGCGCTGATCTTCTCCCTGGACATGGCGCTGTACACGCTCCTGTTCATCTACGTGAGCGCGCAGATGATGAATCTCGTCGTCATGGGGCTCAGCAAGAGAAAGACTATGCTGATCGTTTCCGAGCACTGGCCCGAGATCTCGCGGGAGATCCTGAAAAAGGACCGGCGCGGCGTGACCATCCTCGAAGGGAAGGGGGCCTACAGCGGCGAGGCGCAGCACGTCCTCTATACCGTCATCTCCTTCAGGGACCTTCCCCAGATCAAGAAGGTGATCACCGGCGTCGACCCGAAAGCCTTCGTGGTGGTGATGGATACACAGGAGGTCATGGGGCGCAGGATGGGCAACCAGCCGCACTGGTAGGCCGCCGGCGCCGTGGGGCCCTCAGGCGAAGCAGAGCGCGGCGCCGCCCGCCGCCGCGATGACGAGCGTCGCCGGCAGCACCCTCCTTTTCAGGCCCCTGCCGCTGAAGAGGAGGACGAAGGCGCATTTGACGAAGGTGTTGGCCAGGGCAGCCAGGGTGATGGCGGCCACCGCCGTTTCCCGACCCCCCCCGGTCCGGGCGAAGTCGGCCATGGAGAGGGTGATGGCGTCCACGTCGGTCAGGCCGGCCAGAAACGAGACCAGGTAGAGCCCGCCCGCGCTGAAGCGTTCCCGGACGATGCTGACGGTCACGAGCACCAGGGCGAAAACCAGGCCGAAACTGACGGCCCGGGTGAGGCTGAAGGGGTTTTTCAGCGGGACTCCCCGGGAGGTCGCCCCCCCCGCGGTCCGGCTGCGGAGGCTGCGGCGGTGGAAGAAGGCGGCCGCCCCGAACGCAGCCAGACCCATGGCTATGAAGGGGGGCGCCAGCCCGGAAAGGAGCGGGGGGTGCACCACCGCCACTTCCACCATCACCCGCGGAAACATCACCCCCCAGGCGATCAGGATGCCCAGGGCGAAAAGGTCCCCCGAGTCGGCTCGCCCCGAATCCCGGTCGCCGCGGGCGAAGGAGAGGGTGACGGCGGTGGAGGACACCACTCCCCCCGTCAGCCCGGTCAGCGCGGTTCCCCGTCCCGGCCCCAGCCAGCGGACGGCGACATAGCCGACCAGGGAGAGTGCGGAGATGAGGATGACCAGGAGCCAGAGCTTGTAGGGGTTGAGGGCGTTCCAGGGGTCCACGGTCCGGTCGGGGAGCAGCGGGAGCACGATGAACGAGGCGAAGAGGAGCCTCAGCCCGGCGTAGATGTCGTCCCGCCCCAGCCGGGTGACCCAGCCGTGCATCGGGTCCTTGTAGGCGAGGATGGCCGTGGTGACGATGCCCAGCCCGACGGCCAGTTCGGGGTATCCCAGCATCGTCATCCCGCCGAGCAGGCAGACGCAGAGTGCCGCCGCCTCGGTGGTCAGGCCGCTGGATTTCGGCCTCTGCCCCCCGTGGGTCACGTAGCTGGCGATCTGACCCGCGCCCGCCACGGCCAGAGTGGCGACAAAGATCCACGGGGTGCCCGTGCGGGCGCCGATCCAGGCGGAAACCGCCCCCGCCATGGCGAGCAGGATGAAGGTTCTCAGGCCGCTGTTGCCGGAAGGGTCTTCCGCGCGCTTGTGGCTCTCGCGCTCGGCGCCCACCAGGGCGCCGATCAGAAGCGCGATCCCGAAATCCCGAAGCGTCGTCCATTCCATGGCCGGTTCCCGAGTCGGAGGCGCCGCCGGAGTCCGGGCCCGGCGCCGCAGGCCACACCATCGCACAGCCGGGCCGCGACCGCAACAGGATTTGTCGGTCGTCGCCGCAGGGGGCGGGGGCCCACCGCATCAGCGGGGAGGGGCCACCCTCATCCGGATTTCGGTCCCCCCCTTTTCGAAGCGGACCTCGTCCATCAGCTGGTTGATGAGGAAGACGCCGCGCCCCCCGGTCGAGAAGAGGTTCTGCCCCGTTACGGGACTCGGGATGGAGGCGGGATCGAAGCCGGGGCCAGGATCCCGGACGACGATGAGCATGCCGCGCTCGTGGTCGCAGGCGACCGAGCACTGGACCTTCCCCCCGGGGACATGGGCGATGCCGTGCCGGATCGCGTTGGAGAGGGCTTCGCCCAGGGCCAGTTCCACTTCGAACTCCCGGTCCCTGGCGCATCCCATTCCCTTGACGATGGTCATGATCCTGTCGACGACGGGGGCGATGGCCTCCACCCCCCCGGAAATCGTGAGATCCATCCGGACCAGGAGTCTGTCGCTGTCGAAGGTGCAGCTTGCGGGCCGTTCTCCGGACATGCCCCCTCCTTTGCACGGTCCTGTTGGTTTCGATAGTGTTTCCATTATAACCCAAAGGGGGAGGGGGGCGACAGGGGTGCGGCCGCAATGACTGGCAACGGGATGCGCGGATGGGGTACTATGGGGCCAGTGAAAGTGATGGAACGGACACGAACCTGATCGAGAGGAGAACGACGTCATGTCATCTGCAAAAGTAGGAGCCAAAGCGCCGGAGTTCGAGGCGCCGGCCTATTACAAGGGCGGATTTACCACGGTGAAATTATCCGATTTCCAGGGCAAGTGGGTGATGCTCTGTTTTTATCCCGGGGATTTCACCTTCGTTTGAGCGACCGAAGTGTCAGCGGTCGCTGCCAAATTCGACGAGCTTGCAAAGCTGGGTGTTGAAGTCATCTCCATGAGCGTGGACAGCCAGTTCGTGCACAAGGTCTGGAACGACCAGGAACTGTCCAAGATGGCCAAGAAGGACATCCCTTTCTACATGGCTTCGGACGGGGGAGGGAATATCGGATCGCTCTACGGCGTTTACGATCCGGAGGACGGCGTGGATTACCGCGGCCGCTTCATCATCGATCCCGACGGCGTTATTCAGGCGATGGAAGTGTTGACCCCGCCGGTCGGACGCAAATTCAACGAGACCGTCCGCCAGATCCAGGCCTACCAGTACGTACGTGCCGCCAAGGGGACCGAAGCGTGCCCCGCGGGCTGGGAGCCGGGGAAGAAGACGCTCAAGCCGGCGCCGGAGCTGGTCGGCAACGTATGGAAAGTCTGGGATCCGTTTACGGATCACTAGGCAGCCTGTTTGTGCAGTTGCGGCCGCCCCGGCCGGTCCGACAGGATCCGGCGGGGCGGCCGGGGTACGGGGGGGGGTGCGGACCATGGGGAAACCGGCGGGGAGAAGGGGGCTGCTGTTGTCGGTGGCCGCGGCGCTGCTGCTCGCGCTCTATGCGCGCGGGGGCGCCGGGGAACCGGGCGCAGGGGCGAAAATGGGGGACCACCCCTACGACGCCTTCGAGCCGTCCGAGCGCTGCGCTGTTTGTCACAAGGAGATCGCTCTCCAGTACGAAAAATCGGCCATGGCGCAATCGCAGGCGCTCCCCTGGGACCAGGCGGAGTATTTCAAACTGGCGCTCCCCCACACCCGGATCGAGCCCAGGGTGGCTGCGGTGGAAGCCGGATGCATTCAGTGCCACGCGCCCCAGGCCTTCCTGGCGGGGGACGTTCCGCCGCCCGAGGCGCCGAAAGCCGATCGGAAGGCCGACGGGGTTTCCTGCGACATGTGTCACGCCATGACCGGTTTTGACGGCGAGGCCCCGGTTAACGGGAACTACGTCGTCAGCCCGGGCAAGGTCAAGCACGGTTCGCGCAAGGACGCCGCCCCCATGGGGCACGAAGCCGCGTACTCCCCACTCTTCAAGGGGGCCGAGCTGTGCGGAACCTGCCACGACGAAAGCAGTCCCTACGGGGCCCCGGTCAAGGAGACCTACCGGGAGTGGAGTCTCGGTCCTTACCGTGAGGCGGGGATCACGTGCCTCCGCTGCCACGTTCCGGCGGCGGCGGGGAAGGCGGCCGTCATGGGGAAGGAACGGCCCGACGTGGCGCAGCACCTGTTCCAGGGCGCCTACTCCCCCGCCATGCTCCGCGGGGCGGCGACGCTGCATATCTACCCGGCGACGGAGGAGACGGCGGCGGGCCGGACGCTCGATATTTCGGTCGTGATCAGCAACCATCGCGCCGGCCACCGGATCCCCACGGGATCGACGGAGGAGCGGCAACTCTGGCTCCGGCTGGAAGCGCGCGATGCGGCGGGGAAGACCTACCATATCCCGGCGGCCCCGGCCGCGGGAGATCCGGCCGAAAAGAGCTACAGCGTGACCACGAACCGGCCCGCGTGGCAGGATCTCGGCCGGATGATGGGGATCGCGGACTTCAAGGGGGTCCCGCGGGATGCGCTTCCCGAAGGGGACCGGCTGTTCCGGAAGGTGTTTCTCAACCCGCTGGGGGAGGAGACCGTTGCGCAGTGGTATGCGGCCGATACCGGAGTTTTCGACAACCGCCTGAAGCCGCTCGAGGCGGTCGTGGAGCGCTACCGCTGGGAGATACCGGAAGGCGTCGCCCATGGGGGGCTCACGATCACGGGCGCTCTCAACTACCGGAGGCTACCGCAGTCGGTGGCCGACATGGTGAAGATCGGCCAGGTCCCCATCCTTCCGGTTGCCGCCGGGCAGGCCGTGATCCTGGTCAAATAGGCGGCGACGGGGGAAAGATGACGGCGCCTGCACAATGGGTCCGCGCCGACCGCTTCGGGCGGGTCGGGCCCCGCCTGCCCGGCAGCTACGTGCTGGTGGTGCGCCTCGGGCGCCCGGCCGAGATCCGCGCCGGGAAGCGGCCGGCCCGGATCTTCTCCGCCGGATGCTACGCCTACGCCGGGTCCGCCCTGGGGGGGCTGCGGCAGCGGCTCGGCCGCTACGCGGCGCCCGGCCGGAAGCTTCACTGGCACATCGACTATGTTCTCGCAGAGGCGACGGTCGTCGGGGCCTGGATCCTGCCCGGCACGGAGCGGCTCGAATGCCCCCTGGCCCGTATCCTCGGGCGGCGGGCGGAGCTCGTGGCCGGCTTCGGTTCGAGCGACTGCGGCTGTCCGGGCCACCTCTTTTTCGCCTCCGACGGTCTCTTCCTCCGGGAACGCGCGATGCGCACCCTTTTGTCGGATAACCTCCTGTATTGTAAGAAAAGGTAGTCGAGGGTAATATCTACGGGCGCACGGGGCGCGAAAAGGAACCGGCCGCAGGGCCGTTGCCGGAAGGCGGCAGGAGGCACATCATGCGAAATACCAGACCGGGAGCAGCCCTTCTGGCCGCGGCCCTCGTGGCGGCGGCGGGGGTGGGGATCGCCGCCTATCGGACGCACCAGGAGAGCGATTCCGAAGCCTTTGTCCGGGCTTACCCCCACTTGGCCGGGACCCGGATGGACAGCTGCGACGCCTGCCACGGCCGGATTTCGGCCCCGCCCCCCGGGGCGAAGGAGGGCGCCGTGGTGCTCAGCAGCTGTGATTCCTGCCACCGGGTGACCGATTACGGCCGCGGGAAAGGGGACACCCTGAATCCCTTCGGGCGGGACTACCTCGAAGCGGGGCGCGCCGCCGGGGCGTTCGCGGCGATCGCCCCCCTCGATTCCGACCGGGACGGGTTTTCCAACGCCGACGAGATCCGGGCGGGGACTCATCCCGGGGACGCTCTGAGCCGGCCCGACTTTCCCCCGGCGCCGCACGTGATCCTCTCGCTGGACGAGCTGAAAAGGCGTAATCTCCCGGTGCTCGAGCAGGCCCTGTTCGTCAATGTGAGCAAGTCCAGGGACGGCGACAGCTATTCGGACCTCGGCGGTTTCCGCCTGATCGACGTCCTCGAGGCCGCCGGGCTGCGGAAGGGGGCGACGAGCGTCGACGTCATCAGCCTGGACGGGTACACCACGACCTTTTCCATCGATCAGCTGCGGAGGAAATACCCCCAGGCGGCCCCGGTCATGGGACTGGACGAGGCGACTCTCGGGGAGTGCGGCTGGGTCCGCTACGGCGCCCGGGGGCTCGCCCCGGGGGTGCCGCTGCCCGAAGCCGACATCCTGCTTTCCTTTGCGGTCAACGGGGAGCCTTACGCGGCCGCTTCCATCTCCGCCGCAGGAAGGCTGGTGGGGAGCGGGCCGCTGCGCGTGGTCGCGCCGCAGATGAGAAACCCGGGGATCCCCGACATCTCCAGCCGGGCCACCGAAGCCTGCGCGGCACGGGTCCCGGAGCGCCACCGCTACAACCGGGATTACGAGAAAAACTCCGATTACTGCGTCAAGGCCGTCGTCGCGCTGCGGGTCCGCCCGCTGCCGGAGGGGACGATCGACCTGGACTGGCCGCGGTACGCGGCCGCGGCGGTTGCTGAAAAGAGCGTCGTCGTCTTCGGCGCGGTCGGGGACGCGACCGGCGAGTGAGCGCGCCCCCTGGGTCCTAGGCCCCGGGGCCCTTCCTGATCTGCGTCCAGGCCGCGGTCCCGGGCCCGAGCGTGAGCAGAAACAGCAGCGTCATGATGGTGGCCGAACTGAGGCACCAGAGGCAGGTGGCGCCGATGACGAAGGGCTCCAGAAACGTCAGGTAGATCGAAAAGAGCACCCCGAAGGCCGTCATCACCAGGAGCGCCACGGCGGCCCGAACGGAAACCGGGGCGGGCCCCCAGCGTCGCAGCACCCAGGCGGCCAGGATGGCCAGAAAACCGCCGAGCCCCAGCAGGCCGATGGGGAGGACGCCGAAAAGCTTGGCGTAGGCGCTCTGCTGCACGGTGTTGCAGTCCCCCACGGGACCGCAGACGGCCTCGACCTCCCGTACTTCCACGATCGACAGGTACCCGGCGACCACGAACCCCGCCAGCACGAGGAGCGGGATCAGCGCGTCCAGGCGCGGCCGTCGGATCTCCCCATGCGGCGCCCGGGCGCGTCCCGCAATTTTCGGGGAAGCCAGCACCACCGCGATCATGACGAGGAGCACCAGGATCGACAGGCCGTTGCCGTAAGGATCCCGGAGGATCTTTTCGAGGACTCCGGGTTTCCGTTCCCCGCCGGTCAGGTCGATGATGCCCGAAGCGGGGGGTGGCGGTTCGGTGCTCCGGGCTTCGGCGACCGGTGTCCCGGGTTGCGGCTCCGCGTTCGGGGGCGGGATTGCGGGAGCGGGATCCGGTTGCGGGATCCGGGACGGCGCGATCCCCGGGGGTGACAGCGGCGCCGCTGTCGCCGTCGATGCGGCCGGAGACGACGGCCTGGGGACCGCGGGGGGCGCCGAAGCAGCCGCGACCGGTTCCGGTAGAGGCGCGGCCGGCTTCGGCGCGGCCGGCTTCGGTGCGGGCGGCTCCGGAGCGGGCCGCGCCGCCCGGGTGGAGTCCGCCGCCGGCGCCGGGGGCGCCCCTGCCGAAGCCAGCATCGTCCGCAGTCCCGGGATCGCGGGCCAGTCCACGCCCCCGGATGCCAGGTGGGTTTCGATGAGTCCCGGAAACTCGTTCGGGATGTCGAGGCTTCCCACCAGGGCCTTGTTGCCCACGACCAGCATCGGGACCGACAGCTGCAGGAGCCCGTGCTTCATGCAGGCTGCGAGAAACAGTTCCTGCCCGTTCGGGCTGGCTGTGCTGACGATGGCTACCTGGAGCTGGGGGCCGTAGCGGGCGGCCAGGGGGGGGAGCACCTCCTGGCGGACCCTGGCGCAGTGGCCGCAGGTGGGAGAGGTGAACAGGACCGCCCGCACCACCGGGGTCTCCGCTTTCGCAGGGGGGACCCCCTGCATGGCCGCCAGCGCCGCGAGGAGCGCCAGCGCCGCGAGGATGCCTCTTCTGGACAGTGTAATGCAGTGCCGCTTCGTGGGGTTCTGTTTTTCGTGGAGCATGGTCCTTCTTTTCCGTCCCTTTCACCCTTGTGGATTCCGTGCCGGTACCCTGCGGCCGCAGGCCGCAGGGGCTGGATTATAACATGAAAACCGGAGTCCGTTGTGCTAGCTTAGACGCATGAAATCGGTCGGGGAGGGGGTGCATGAAATTGTCTGAGCGGACGCTGGCGGCTTTGCTGGTCGCGCTCCTGGCCTTGCCGGGCCTCGCCGGAGAAGGGGATGGCCGCCTGGGGGGAATGTTCCCTGCAGTGGTGGCCCGGGTGAACGGAACGGAGATTCCCGGCCGGGACCTGGAACTGGAGGTGCGCCGGGAACTGGGCGCCATCGGCGATCCGGAATGGAAGGACCTGCGCCCCGAGTACCGGGGGGAACTGGCCCTGGGCAAGATCACGGCGCTGGTCAACGCCGAACTGGTCCTGCAGGCGGCGGCCGCCGCCGGGATCCGGGTGTCGGAGGAGGAAGTGGCGGCGGAAGTGGAAAAATCGCGGAAGTCGTTCAGGGATGACGCGGCGCTCGACGCGGCCCTGGCCGCACAGAACCTCGACCGCGCCTCCTGGGAAAAGAAACTGCGCGAGAACCTGATCACGGCCAGATACCTCGAGGAGACGGTTCACCGGAAGATCGTCGTTTCCGAGGAGGAGATGCGGGAGCATTTTCCCGCCCACCCGGAGGAACTGGAGCACCCCGAGATCGTCCGGACCCGCCAGATCCTCATCCGGGTCGAAGGGGACGAGGGGGAGGACGAGGCGCGGCGGCTTGCCCAGAGCCTGCTCGACAGGGTGCGCCGGGGGGAGGATTTCGCCGGGCTGGCGGCGGAACACTCCACGGACGCCTCCCGCACCCTGGGGGGGGAGATGGGATTCGGCGTCCGCGGGAGCCTGCCCCCGGAATACGCGGAGGCGGCTTTCTCCCTTCCCGTGGGGGAGGCGGGCATGGTCCGCAGCCGCCAGGGCTACCATATCCTGGAGGTGACGGAGCGGAGACCGGAGGGGCGGTTCACCTTCGACGACGTGCGGCCGCAGCTGGAGGAGCGCCTGCGGAAACACAAGGTCGGGGAGGAGCTCGAGGCCCTGGTCGGAAGGCTCCGGGAAAAGGGGAGAATCGAAATCCTCCTCTCCGCGCGCGAACTGCTCCATCCATGACGCCCCCCGGCGGGGCCCCTTGGAAGTAGGATTTGACAAAGCGCCGTCATTACAGGGATCATGACCGCATATTCATAATCGGGTGAATACGAGCCTTGTTTGGAAAAGGAGAGAACCATGGCGAAAATGACGAAGGAAATGCAGGAAATGTTCAACCGGGTGGGATGCAAGCAGCTGGCGACGGCCTCGAAGGACGGCGTTCCCAATGTCGTGCCGATCAATTTCATGAAAATAGTGGATGACGAGACCATCCTGGCCTCCGCCGTCTTCATGACCAAGACGTTTGCCAACCTCAAGGAAAACCCGGTGTGCGCCATTTCGATCTGGGAAGGATTCGCGGGTTTCCAGTTCAAGGGGGCCGCCGAGGTGGTGACCGAGGGCCCGGTGTTCGCGGAAACGGCTGCCTGGACCGAAGAGGAAGGGAAGAAGCTCGGTCTGCCCCTCAAGTCGAAGGGTGCCATCGTCATCAAGGTCGGGGAGATCTTTTCCGTGGCCCCGGGGGCGGACGCCGGCGTGAAGATCGCCTGAAAGCAGCGCCGCCGCGTCGTCGCCCCCGGGGATCCCCTCCCCATGGTTTCCCGCGTGCCGTCCTCCCCCGTCAGGGCGCGACTTCCCAGTTGGTCTCGAAGGTGTTGTCGTAAAGGGTGTAGAGGTAACCCAGCATCGGGCCCACCCCCGGGGGAACTCCGTCCCGGCTCCGCCAGTATACCAGGTAGATGGCGGGCACCATCCGGGACTCCCCCGATTTGGGGTCGGATTCGATGTTCTGCCAGATCTCCCGTTTTTCCATGACGCGCCAGAGCGTGCCATGTTTTCGGCTGCGCACGCACTGGCCGACTTCGGGCAGCCCCTTCTCGCGGATGATGTCTTCGTATTCTTTCATGGCCGCCTCCTTGTGCGGACGATGAAGCGGGGGGGATACTTTAACAATAGGACCTGGAGCGGGATCGATCAAGGGCGCGTCGATTTGGGCTCGATGTCGGCGCCCGGCCGTGTTATAGACAAAAGGGTGGCACGGCCGGGCCGTGGCGATACGATGGAGGATGGGGCGATGGTGCGAGTGAAGCTTGTGGGAGCGGGCGGTTACGGGGGGATCGGACTGGTGGAGTTGCTGATGCGGCATCCCGGGGCCTCCCTGGCGGCGCTGGTCGACGTGCAGGGGGTGGGCGGCAGGCTGAGCGACATGTGGCCCTACCTGAGGGGATACTGCGACCAGGTCATCGTCGCGCCCGATTCCGCCGAGGCGCGGGAGACCGGGGCCGATGTCGTATTCTTCGCGACGCCGGACGGGGTGGGGCAGGCGGCGGCCCCCGCCGAGGTGGCCGCCGGACGGAGGGTGATCGACTACTCCGGCGACTTCCGGTTCGACTCCGAGGAACTGTATCGTGAATACGCCACCCGGATCTCGCGCGACCCGGTGCACAAGGCGCCCGATCTTCTCGGGGAGAGCGTCTACGGGCTGACCGAGCTCCACCGGGACGGGGTGCAGAAGGCGCGCGTCGTGGGGAACCCCGGGTGCTTTGCCATGAGCTGCATCTGCGGGCTGTGGCCCGCGGTCAAGCACGGGGTGGTGGAAACGGAAGGCATCTGCTGCGACTGCAAGACGGGCGTCTCGGGCGCGGGGAAGAAGCCGGCGGCCGGCTTTCATTTCCCGGAGCGCTACGAGAACGCGAACGCCTACCGGCTGACCGGACACCAGCACGTGATGGAGGTCGAGCGCGAACTCGGTCTCCTTGCCGGTGCGGAGGTGCGCGTCACCTTCACGCCGCAGGTGGTGCCGATGGTGCGCGGCATTCTTTCCACCCTCTACGGACGGCTTCCCGAGGGGGTGACGCACCGGAAGGTCCTGGAGGTTTACCGGGATACCTTCGCCGGGGAGCCCTTTCTCCAGGTGCGCGACTTCGGCGAGGCGGCGGGGACGAGCGACGTGCGCGGCTCCAACCGCGTCATCGTCACCGTGGCCACCGACGAGCGTACGGGCGTTTTCCGCGTCATCAGCCACATCGACAACCTGGTCAAGGGGCAGGCGGGTTCGGCGCTGCAGAACATGAACGCGATGTTCGGGCTGCCGGAGACGATGGGGCTGGACATGGCGCCCCAGCACCCTTAGCCGGGGGGGCGTCCGTGGCCGGTCAGAGGTCGTGGCGCTCGAGCTCCTGTTCGGAAAAGCCGAAATAGTGGCCGATTTCGTGGATGACGGTCTTCACGATTTCGGCCTCCATTTCCGTGCGGTCCGGGAAGGCCTCCTCGAAGCTCTCCCTGTACAGCTCGATGCGCGTGGGCTCCATTTCGAGGTCGAAGGTGGAGCGTTCCGTGTAGGGCACCCCGACAAAGAGCCCGAACAGCAACCGGTCCTTCTCCCGCAGCGGCCGGGGGACCCGGCTGCGCGCCAGAACCGGGATCCCTTCCCGCTCCAGGATGTCCCTGAAGCGCCGGGGCACCCCTCGCAGGGCTTTCGCGACGATTTCCTCGAATTCGCTCGGTTTCATGATGGCCGCCCGTTGCCGGCCATTCTACCACACTCCCGCTGCTTCCCGATTCCCTCCGGCCCCCGGCCAGGATCAATTCAAATCTTGTCTATAGTTGCGGCCCCCGGGCGACGATAAGCCGTTGTATCTATAGGAATGCCGAAAAATGCAAAATGCCTTCAAACTGGAAACCGCGCTCCTCGAGTCCGATTTCAAATTGGCTCCCAGGTTCGGCTACAACATGCGCCTGATCGTGCCCGCGGCCCTCTACCTCTGCCTCTACGCGGCCCTGCTCTGGGGGGCGGGGGCTCTGGGAGTGTCCGCGTTCACGGGGGAATTCGGCCTCCATGCCGGCTTGAACGTGGGGGTTCTCCTGTTCTGCGGCCTGTGGTACGCCCCGGTGGTGGCCGCCGCCACCTTCGTGCATTCCTTCTGGTTCCACGACCCCGCCTTTTCCGGCGCCTGGGCCCTCGGTTGCGGCGCCGCGGTCTTCCTGGTGGAAATCGGGGCGGCCGCCCTCCTGGGGCGGTTTCTGTCTGGGCACCGCGCGACGCTGCACCGGGGGAGGGACCTCGGCATTTTCCTGGCGGTCTCGGCGGGCGGGGCGGTAGCGTGCGCCGCGGCCACCATCCTGCCGGGGGCCCTCGCCGCCCCGGGCGAATGGAGCCGCCTGCGGGTGGAGTTCGCGCCGCCGCTGGTGGGTTACGCCTGCGGGCTGCTCCTGCTGCCCCCCCTGCTGCTGATCCATCTCGGTCCCCGGCTGCAGACGGCGCTGTTCGGGGTCAGGGAGGAACGGGCCGGCTTCATCCGGCCGCTGCGCATGGACCGGCGCGGCACCCTCTTCATCCTGGCCTTCCTCTGCCTCGCGGGCGCCGCCCTCTGGTTCGTCTTTGCCCGCCCGGCGCCCGACAGGCTGTATGCCTTCATCCTCGTATCGGCCCCCCTGGTGTGGGTCGCGGTCCGACGGGGGATGGAGGGGACGAGCCTTGCAGTCCCCCTCATCGGTGCCGCCTTCCTGGTGTTGCTGGCGACGGGGGACACGGCGCCGGCCGCCGGCTGGGGCCTGCTCGCGATCCTGTGCGTGGCTTCGGCGAACGCCCACGCGATCGCGGTCGGGATCACGCGCACGCGTTCGATCGAGGGGGAGATGGAGCGGCGGAACGCCATTCTGGACGCGGTGAGCCATGCGGCCCGCCAGTTCCTCGGGAACACGGGGTGGGAGACCGGGGCCCGCGACGTGATCCGGAGGCTCGGGGAGGCGACCGCGGTGACGCGCGTCTACCTGATGGACAACCGGACTCCCGACCTGGGGGGGCAGGTGGGGGACGCCTGCCGCTACGAGTGGGAGAGTTCGACGCGCGCGGCCGAGGAGGGGGACCGCAAGGTCCTGGACCTGATCCGGAGCCAGATGATCGACGAAATGTCCGATCGGTTTTACGGCGGGCACCCGGTCGTATTCCACGCGCGGGACGTCGAGAGGAAGAAGAGGGAGATCCTCGAGGCGATGGGGATCCGTTCGGGCGTCATCGTCCCGATGTTCGTCGACGGGCAGCTGTGGGGCTGCATCGGGCTGGAGCAGTGTTTCGTCGACCGGGAATGGCCCCTTTCGGAAATCGACGGGCTGAGGATGGCGGGACAGATTCTGGGCACCATCATCGCCAGTGTCCGGGTGGAGCAGCAGTTCCGGCAGCTGACGGGCAACATCCAGGCGGTGTTCTGGATATCGGCCCCGGACGGCCGGGCCAAGCAGTACGTGAGCCCGGGTTACGAGGAGGTGTGGGGGCGGACGTGCGCGAGCCTGCAGCGCAACCCCTCCTCCTGGATCCAGGCGATCCATCCCGAGGACCGGGGCAGGATATCGGAGGCCCTCATCCGGCAGGGGTGGAACGAGTACGACGAGGAATACCGCGTGGAGCGTCCCGACGGGTCGATCCGCTGGATCCACGACCGGGCGTTCCCGGTCCGCGACCAGGCGGGGAAGGTGGAGCGCGTGGTCGGCATTGCCGAGGATGTCACCCGGCAGAAGAAGACCGAGGAGAGCCTGCGCGCGGCCACCGTGCTCCTTTCGAGCCTGATCGACCACCTCCATTCGGGCGTCGTGGTCGAGGACGAGGAGCGCAGGATCACCCACGTCAACCAGTCCTTCACCGACATGTTCCGGGTCCCCGTCGCGCGCGGCTCGCTGCTCGGGATCGACAGCCGCCTCCTTTTCGCCCAGACGGCCGAGTTCGCCGGGAGGATCGAATCCGTTATCCGGGAGGCGGAGCCGGTGCTCGGGGAGGAGATCGTCTGGCAGGAGCGCGCCTTCCTGCGCAATTACGTGCCGCTTTCGATCGACGCCGGCAACCGCTATCACCTGTGGCAGTACCAGGATGTCACCGCCAGCCGCCGGGCGGAGGAGCAGATCAAGGCGTCGCTCAAGGAGAAGGAGGTCCTGCTCAAGGAGATCCACCACCGCGTCAAGAACAACCTCCAGATCATCTCGAGCCTCCTGAACCTGCAGAGCGCCGAGATCGAGGACCCCAAGGCGAACCAGAAGTTCAAGGAGAGCCAGGACCGGGTGAAGGCCATGGCGCTGATCCACGAGCGGCTGTACCAGTCCAGCGACCTGGCCAAGATCGATTTCTCCGGCTACGTGCGCAGCCTCACGGGGCACCTGGTCCGGTCCTACCGGGTCAACGCGTCGGCCATCCGCCTGAACCTCGAGGTGGAATCGGTGCCGATGAGTCTTGATGTCGCCATCCCCTGCGGCCTCGTCATCAACGAACTGGTGTCGAACGCGTTCAAGTATGCCTTCCCGGAGGGGAAAAACGGGTGCATCGACGTCCGTTTCTACGCCGGGAACGACGGGGGGCTGAATCTCGCGGTCCGGGACGACGGCGTCGGATGCGCCCCGGACTGGAACCCCGACCGGTGCGACTCCCTCGGGCTGAAGCTGGTCCGGAGCCTGACCGAACAGCTGGGGGGGACGATCGAATTCCGGAGCCGCAGCGGGTTCGCCTGCGCGATCGCGATCCCCCATGCCAGGACATAATTCTTCGGGCGCCGGGCGGGAACGCCGGGGCGCCGCATACCAAGGATTGGAACGATGACGGATACAGCGCCTGCGAAGCCCAGACGGATCCTGGTCGTCGAGGATGAAACGATCGTGTCCATGGACATCCAGAACAGCCTCAGGCTGCTCGGGTACGAGGTGGTCGGGGCCGCGACCTCGGGCCCGGAAGCGATCGGCAAGGCGGACCGGACGATGCCCGATCTCGTGCTGATGGACATCATCCTGAAGGGGGAGATGGACGGCGTCGAGGCCGCCCGGACCATTCACGCCCGGCTGGGCATACCGGTGATTTTTCTGACCGCGTGTGCCGATGAAAAGACGCTCGAGCGGGCCAAGGTGACGGAACCCTTCGGCTACATGATCAAGCCGTTCGAGGAGCGGGAACTGCACAGCCATATCGAGATCGCCCTCTATCGCCATCGCATGGAGAAGAAACTGCGGGAGAGCGAGGAGCGCTATTCGCTCGCCACCCAGGGGGCCAACGACGGACTCTGGGACTGGAACCTGCGGTCGAAGGAGATCTATTTCTCCCCGCGCTGGAAATCGATGCTGGGCTACCGGGACCTTGAGATCGGAGTCTCCCCCCTGGACTGGTTCGGCAGGATCCACCCGGCCGACAGGGAGCAGGTGGAAAAGAACGTCGCCCGGCATCTGCAGGGGGAAACCGGCCATTTCGAGAGCGAGTACCGCATCCTGGACGCTAAGGGGGCCTACCGCTGGGTCCTCTGCCGGGGGCTGGCGAGCCGGGACGGCGACGGCAAGGCCCACCGGATCGCCGGGTCGCAGACGGACATCACCGACCGCAAGGTCTACAACCCCCTTACCGGGCTTCCCAACCGGCTCCTGTTCCTGGACCGGGTGGAGCATGCGCTGCGGCGGACGCGTGACAACGCCCGTTCCTTCGGCATCGCCGTGGTGGAGATCGGCGAGGTCAAGACGGTCGCCGGCAGCCTCGGGCACGTGGTCGCCGACGGATTGATCGTGCAGGCGGCGCGCAGGATCCAGGAGTGTGTTTCGGCTGAGGACACGGTAGCCCATTTCGGCAATGACGACTTCGTGCTCCTGATCGAGGAGGCGTCGGACGGCAAGCAGGCGGCCCTGGCCGCCTCCCGGCTGCACCGGGAGCTCTCCCGGGCCTTCCTGGTCGACGGCCAATCGATCTACGCCACCACCCATATCGGCATCACCGTCTGCACCCGGGACCACCTCCATCCGGACGAAATGATCCGGGACGCCTACGTCGCCATGCAGCGGGCGAAGGGGGGGGGGAAGGGACGGTTCGAGATCTTTGACGCGAAAATGAGGTCTTCGGCCGTCGCCCGCCTGAAAATGGAATCCGACCTGCGCCGGGCCCTGGAAAGCGGACAGTTCCGGGTCCACTACCAGCCGATCACCGAACTGAAGACGGGGCGGCTGGTCGGTTTCGAGGCGCTGGTCCGCTGGCAGCGGAGCGAGGAGATGATGTTTCCCAAGGATTTCCTCGCCATCGCCGAGTCGACCGACATCCTGCTGCCGCTGGAGAGCTGGGTGCTCCGGGAATCGTGCCGGCAGATGGCCCGCTGGAGACTCCCCGGCGGGGAGGAGCTGACCATCAACGTCAACCTCTGCCCCGGGCATTACACCGATCCCAACCTCATCCGGGAACTGGACGACGTGCTGCGCGCGACGGGACTGAACCCGCGCCGCCTGAGCCTGGAGATCACCGAAAGCGCCCTCATGGAAAACTCGGAAGCGGTCTTCCGGACCCTCTCGGACATCAAGGCCATGAACATCCGGCTCCACATGGACGACTTCGGCACGGGGTACTCCTCGCTCAGCTACCTGAACCGCTTTCCGATTGACAGCCTCAAGATCGACCGTTCCTTCGTCGGGAACCTGGGGCTGTGCGAGGAAACCTGGAAGATCGTGCAGGCGATCGTGAACCTGGGGCGGAACCTGGACATGGAACTGATCGCCGAGGGGATCGAGAACGTCATGCAGCTGCGGATGCTCCAGTCGCTGCACTGCCATTTCGGCCAGGGATACTACTTCTCCAAGGCGATGGCGCCCCGGGATGTGGACGCCCTGCTGGCGGGCCCCCTCCCCTGGATGGTGCTGTTCGAAACCGGCGCCGTCCGGGCCTTCCCGCGCGCGGCCGAGGCCGGCTGAGCACTCCCGCCCGTCCCCCTCTGCCAGGTCCCGCAGGCCGTCTCCCCGTTTGCCTGAAGCCTCCTGAAGCGCTATAGTATACAGTCACCCGGCCGGAGGGCGGCGGGGGGCTGCGCCGGGCGCGGCCCGGACCGGGACCACCGGCAATCACACGGAGTCAGACGATGGGTTGGGAATACAGCGAAAAGACCAAGCAGCTTTTCATGGACGCGGTGCACGGCAAGCCCGGCACCCACCTGGGCGAGATCGAAAATCCGGACGGTCTGGGGGAGCACGGATCGATCGCCTGCGGGGACGCGATGCGGTTCACCTTCCGCGTCCGGCGCCACCCCAGCGACCCGACCCTGGACGTCATCACCGAAGCGAGATACCTGACGTTCGGGTGCACCTCCGCCATCGCCGCTTCCGAGGCGCTCTGCGACATCATCGAGAAGGGGGAGTACACCCCGATCTCCGCGCTCCAGATCCAGAACAGCGACATCGTGACCTACCTCGAGGGGCTCCCCGAACAGAAGATCCACTGCTCCGTCATGGGGGCCGAAGCGCTGGAGGCGGCGGTCTTCAACTGGGCCCAGCGGCGCGGCGTGGACCTGAAAGCACTGGGCATCGATCTTCATGACCAGGAGACCGAAGAGGGACGGGTGGTGTGCAAGTGCTTCTCCCTGACGGAGCCCTACATCCTGCGCAAGATCAAGGAACTCAACCTTCGCACCATCCCCCAGATAACGAGCGCCATCAAGGCGGGCGGCGCGTGCGGCAGCTGCCACCATGTCCCCGGGGGGCTGCAGGACCTGCTCGACCGGGTCTGGCAGGGGAAGCTCCCGGCTGCGGCGGGGAGCGCGGCCGGGTCGCCCCTGCCGCTGGTCTCCATCGATGCGCCGGCGCCGGCCGATTTTTCCCCCTACCAGTTCTCCAAGAAGGTGGAAAAGGTGGTGGACGAGTATATCCGGCCCTCCCTGAAAATGGACGGGGGCGATGTCGAGATCGTGGACATCAAGGGAACCATGGTCTACTGCCGGCTCAAGGGCGCCTGCGCCAACTGCGCGGGGGCGGCCCAGACGCTGAAGATGATGGTGGAGCGGATCCTGAAGGAACAGGTGGATGAGCGGATCCGGGTGATCGAGGTCTGACGGGACATGGACATCATCTATCTCGACAACAACGCGACGACGCGGATCGCCCCCGAAGTGTACGAGGCGATGATCCCGTTTTTCACCGACGACTATTTCAACCCCAGTTCCATGTACGAGCCCGCCCGGAGGACGGGTCAGGCGGTGGAGGCCGCACGGCGGACGATCGCGGACTGCCTGGGCGGGACGGCTCCCGGCGAGATCCTCTTCACCGGGTGCGCGACCGAGAGCAACAACACCGCGATCCGGGGGGCCGCGCGCGCGAACCCTAACCGCAGGCACATCATCACCACCACGGTCGAACACCCGGCCGTGCTGGAGGTCTGCCGGGAGATGGAACGGAGCGGGCACCCGGTCGCCTACGTGGGGGTGGACCGGGACGGGCAAATCGACCTGCCGGGGTTCATCCGCGCACTGACGCCCGAAACCCTGCTGGTATCGATCATGCACGCCAACAACGAGACCGGCTTGGTGTTCCCCATCGAGCGGCTGTCGCGCATCGTCAAGGAGACCGACCCGGGCATCCTCTTTCATACCGATGCGACCCAGACGGTAGGGAAACTGCCCATCGACATGGTACGGGGGCTCCCCTACGTGGATCTCCTGTCGTTTTCCGGGCACAAGCTGCATGCGCCCAAGGGGATCGGGGCCCTTTACCTCCGCCGCGGCACGCGCTGCCGCCCCTTTCTGCTCGGGGGGCACCAGGAATCGGGCAGGCGGGGGGGGACCGAGAACGTCCCCTACATCGTGGGACTCGGCAGGGCCCTCGGCCTGGCGACAGAAACCGCGCACGAAGACGAGGCCAGGATCGGGCGGTTGCGGGACCGGCTGGAGCGGGGCCTGGTGGAAAGGATCCCGTCGGTCGAGGTCAACGGGGGCGGGGGGGTGCGGTTGCCGAATACCCTGAACATTTCCTTCCACTACATCGAGGGGGAGGGGATGCTGTTTCAGCTCAGCGAGTACGGGATCTGCGCCTCGAGCGGGTCGGCCTGCACGTCCGGGTCGCTCGAGCCCTCGCACGTGCTCCGGGCGATGAAGGTGCCGTTCACGGCCGTCCACGGCTCCGTCCGCTTCAGCCTGAGCCGCTACACCACCGAAGCCGAGATCGACCGGGTGCTCGAGGTGTTTCCCGGCATCGTCGCCAACCTGCGCACCCTCTCCCCCTACTGGGACAACGCGCGCAACGCGCCGCGCCCCGACGCGGTCGGGATGATCGAATCGCACTAAAAAAAAGGCCGCGGATCGCCTGCGCGACCCGCGGCCCGAGGCCTCAGGATTGAGAGGCCGTCAGCTCAGCTTGCCCTGTTTCTGGAGGGCGTCCGCCACCTTTTTCAGCCCCATCTTTTCGAGGGTCTCCCGCGTGGCGATCCCGGTCGCGGGGCTGTACCCCTCGAACTTGTAGAAGCGGGTCTTCCAGTCCTCGACCTTGGCGCGGTCCAGCTTGCGGCCGGCGCCGGTGGCGTAGGTCCACTTGCCGTCGACCACCATCGGCTGGATGCTGCCCCGGGTGGGCTGGTCATAGATGTAGTCGGGGAAAACCTCCATGTCCCGCGTCCGGCCCTGCAGCGCCCAGATGGCCCGGTCCAGGGTAAAGATCTTGTGCCCCAGCTCCATGTAATCGGCGAAGGTCTTGTTCTGGCCCGTCACCGCGTTCCAGAACTTCGGCTCCGCGTTCGGGGTGGCCCCCCGCCGGTCGGCGGAGTTGTTGGTGATGCACTGCGGCCAGCGCCAGCCGCAGAAGCCGCCCGCGCCGATCCAGAACTTTTCGTAGTGCTTGACCCAGGCTACCTGCTTGACCTTGGAATCCGAATAGATCCCCGTCGGCCCCTCGCCGTAATCGACCAGGTAACGGTCGTCCTGGTAGGGGACCATTGCCTCGGCGTAAAGCTTGGAGGCCTGCTCGGCGTCGAGGTAGGGGTTGCCCGACTGCGCCATCCAATGCAGCGGGTAGTTGGACATCTGGTGCAGCATCAGGTCGCGCTCCCCCAGGATGGAGCCGTAGCCCCATTCCACCTGGGTGGCGGAATCGTAATGCTCCTGGGTCCCGTAGTAGGTCAGCTTCACGAGGCCGCTCGAGACGTCTTTCTGGTAGCGCCCGAGCTTCTCCGCCATGCGGGCCGCCCCCTCGGCCGCCAGCGCGCCGAGCGGACCCTCGCGCAGGGCGATGGTCCGGAACATGGTCTCGTGATAGGCGTAGCTTCCCGAGGGGGGCAGCTCGAAATCGATCTGCTTCCCCTTCCCGATGACGCCTTCGCGGACCAGGGCCTCGATGTAGCCGCGGGTGGCCATCACCTGCCAGTGGCCGAGGCCGTAGCGGTGCATGAGGTCGTTGGCCTGGCGCGTCAGCTTCTGGCTCAGTGCCGAGGGCATGGCGTTCGGGTCCGGCTTGCGGCCGAAGCCGCCGAACATGCCGCCGCCGCCGACGTTGGCCACCATGGTCCCGGCGCACACCGCCTCGTTGCTGTCGGCGCTGGCCAGGCGCATCTTGCACCCCCTGGGGCAGGAAGCGCAGGCGGCCGCGCGCGCGGGCACCCGGTTCGGCCCGCCGTTGGTGACGTTGCCGCCGCTCGGGGCGCCGTTGATCAGGGAATAACCGCTTCCTTCGAAGATTTCGGCGTCGCGCGGGTTATCCACGTCCCACTGGAACTGGCGGAACCAGAGGCGGGCGTCCATGAACGCCTTCGGGTCGGCGATCGGGACGCTCCCCGTGCCGAGGAAGCTGATGGCCTTCAGGTTCTTGGACCCGAAGACGCCGCCGAAGCCGCAGAGGGCGGCCTGGGAGCCCGGCCCGTGAAGCAGGGCGGCCAGGCGGCTCTTGCGTTCGCCCGCCGGGCCGCAGGTCACGACGGCCGGGATCTGGGTGGTGTAGCAGCTCTGGGCCAGTTCGGCCCATTCGCCCCGGCGCAGCCCGGGGACGGCGCGGCGGGAGATCTCCTGCTGCGCGTCCCAGGTGTCCATCCCCCAGACTCCGTTGGTGGCGTCTTCGATCTTCACCTTGTCGTTGACGACATCGATGTAGACCGGATTTTCCGAGGCGCCTTCCACGACGATGCCGTCCCAGCCGGCAAACTTCATCTGCGCGGTGAAGCGGCCGCCGAAGTTGCTGTGGCCGAACCATTCGATCGGGTAGAGCATGGGGCCCAGGCCCTGGACCTCGCACCGCCCGCTCCCGGGCATGAAGGTGCCCGAGAAGGGGGAGGCCATCATGATGATGAGGTTGCGGGGATCAAAGGCCTCGAACGGGAGCTGGTCGCCGACCAGGTCGAAGAAGACGGCCGAGCCGATGCCGTGGCCGCCTCCGAATTCCAGGTATTTCTCCGTGGGGAGGGTGCTGATCTGTTTGTTCGTCAGATTGACTCTTAAAATCTTACCGGTATATCCGCCTGGCATGATGTCTCCTCCTTATCCTTTCGCTTTGGGCGCCTGCGTGTTGGCCTTGGGCGCCTGCATCTTGGCTTTCGGTGCGCCACCGCCGAAGCCGCCCGTTCCAGGCGGTTGAATCCTGCTGTCTTCCACCAGCCCCAGCTTGAGCCAGTGCTCGTTGCGCAGGTTGACGTTGTATCCCTCGGTTTCCTGCTGGTTGGGCATTTCGGTCACGAATCTGATGGCCTTCATGGGACACGATTCCACGCACGCCTGCTTGCCGCCGATCCCCCCCTTCTCGTTCCAGTAGGGGGTGTCCAGGCAGAGGTCGCACTTGGTCGATTTGTTGATCTTGTGGTTCCATACGGTCCGGTGCGGCTGCTGCGGGCACATTTTGAGGCAGGTCTTGCAGCCGATGCACTTGTCGGTGTCGATCCTGCGGACGTTGCCGTTGGCCTCGTCGACGAAACAGGCCTGCACGGGGCAGCTCTGCACGCAGGGGGGGTACTTGCACTGGCGGCAGACGGCGATATCGAGGTCGTAGGGGAATTTGCCGAAGGAATCCTGCGTGATCTGGATGCGGGCCAGCGACAGGTTCTGCTCCCCGTAGTGGGTGAGGGAACAGGCGAGCATGCAGGTTGTGCACCCGGTACATTTCTTGCTGTCATAGACAAGGTACCCCTTGGACGCCGGGTAGGCCTGGACCTTTTCAGGCGGCGGTGCCGACGCGGCGGTGACGGCACCGGCGGGGGTGGTGGACAAGAGGGCATCCACGGCGACCACGGTGCCGCCGGTGACCAGAAAATCGCGTCTTGTAAATTTCTTTTTGGCAGCAGCTTCCGTGCTTTCAGCTTTCTTGCCATCGGACATAGCGTTACTCCTTCGCTCGATATTAAAGAATGAAGGTCGTTTTCGGGGCAGCCCCATGAACAACCGTTGCCTTGGCATCCGCGTGCGGGTGGGCGGCTACCACTCTGAAACAAACGGGGACGGGTTGTCAACCATTCAATCCAATCTCTTTAATTTACGTCCGCCATGGTGGTAACGTTTCGTCGAAAGCGGGCTGCATCCGGTCCGGATGCGGCCCCGGACGGAGGGGGGTATGGACCTCGGCGGGAACGTGCGGCGAAAATACGGGGCGATCGCCGCCCGGGCGCTCCAGAGGAGCGAACGGGAAGGGGGGGCGGCCGTGCCCGTGCCGCTCGGATGCGGCGATCCCATGGCTCTGGCCGGGCTCCGGCCCGGAGAGGTGGTGCTGGACCTCGGCAGCGGCGCGGGGCGCGACTGCCTGCTGGCGGCCCGGCAGGTGGCGCCGGGGGGGCGGGTCTACGGCCTGGACATGACGGAGGAGATGATGGTCCTGGCCGCCCGCAACCTGAAGGGCGCGGGCGCCGGCAACGTCGAGCTCGTCAGGGGCGAAATCGAGCGCCTCCCCCTTCTGGACGGCTCGGTCGATGTCGTCATTTCCAATTGCGTCATCAACCTCTCCGCCGACAAGGGCCGGGTGCTGGCCGAGGCATTCCGCGTCCTGGCCCCCGGCGGGCGGCTGGCGGTCTGCGATATCGTCACCCGCGGTGACATCCCCGCCGGGATCCGCGCCGGCGTGAGTCTCTGGGTGGGGTGCCTCGGCGGGGCGCTCGAGGAGCGTGAGTACGCCCGCAGGCTCGAGAGAGCGGGTTTCGGGGGAATCCACATCGAGACGACGCACCGCTACCGGGCCCGGGAGGTCCTCGGGTTTCTGGAAGAGAAGGGGTGGGACATCGGGCTCATGATCCCCCACGTGGACCGGAAATGGGCCAGTGCCTCGATCACGGCCGTCAAGCCCGGGCCGTGACCCGCCTCAGGGGCGCCGATCCGTGACCAGTTTTTTGGCCCGGTCCGCCGTTTTCAGCGCTCCCGGCGGCAGGATGTCCACGTGCGGGGGCTCCATGCCCCCCCGGCGGACATTCCGTTCGATGAGGGGGTGGCGGTGGAGCCTTGCGGCGATGGCGTGCGCCGCATCCTCCGGTCCCGGAAGCAGGTCGATCCGGAAATCGAGGCGCAGCCGCTCCCCGTCCCGCGTCACCTCCACCTGGTAGTCGAGCACCCCGGGGAGGGCGTAGAGGATGTCGTCGAACAGCGTCGGGTAGATCTCTTCCCCCGCGCCGATGGTCACGATCGATTCCCGGCGTTTCCGGACCGCGTCGAACCGGACGAGGCTCCGGGCACCGCAGGGGCAGGGCCCCGGGATCCAAGCGGAGAGATCGCCGGTGCGGTAGCGCA
>JAFGSS010000224.1 GCA_016934555.1 Acidobacteriota bacterium
AGGTTCTGTCTTTTCTGCGGGATCGCGGACCCCGCGGCGGGCGGGCGGCCGGACCGGGCCGGCCGGCGCCTGATGCGCTCCCGCGCCGACCGCAGGATCGCGGGGGTCTGCGGGGGGGTGGCCGAGTACTTCGACCTCGACCCGACGGTCGTGCGCCTGGTCTGGGTGCTGGCCGTCATTCTCCCCGTCCCGCTCGTCCCCGCCTGTCTCCTCTACCTGGCGGGGTGGATTTTCCTCCCGCAGGCGCCGGAGCCGGCCGGGCGGCCGGTCCGCGCGGCGACGCCCGCCCCGGCCCCCTGAGGCGCCGCTGACGGGGAGGCGCGGCGGGGAGTCCGGAGGTTCCGAAATCCTGGAGGACGAAGGGATGGAGCGCACATTCCGGGTGGGCCGTTGGCGGGTCGAGCCCGACCTGAACCGCATGAAGTGCGGCCGCCGGACCGTTTCGATGGAACCGAAGGTGGCGGAGGTGCTGGCCTTCCTGGCCCGCCACCCCGGGGAGGTGCTCGGCCGGGAGCGGATCCTCGGCGCGGTCTGGCCCGGCGTGCATGTCGGGGGGGAGGTGCTGCGCTACTCGATCTCGGAGCTGCGGAAGGCGTTCGGGGACGACGCCCGCAACCCCCGCGTCATCGAGACGATCCCCCGGCGCGGCTACCGCCTGATCGCCGGGGTCTCCGGCGGCGGCCCATCCCCGGGCGGGTCGATCGCGGTCCTGGCCTTTTCCGACATGAGCGCCGCCCGGGACCAGGAGTATTTCTGCGACGGGATCGCGGAGGAGATCATCGGGAACCTCGTGCGCATCCGGCGGCTGCGGGTCGCCCCCCGCACCTCCTCCTTCGCCTTCAAGGGCCGCTCGGAGGACGCGCGCGCGATCGGCCGGGACCTGGGGGTCGACCACGTCCTCGACGGGAGCGTGCGCCGGGAGGGGGACCGGGTGCGCATCGCCGTGCAGCTGATCCGGTCGGAGGACGGCACGACCCTCTGGTCGGAACGGTTCGACCGCAGGTTCGAGGACATCTTCGCCGTTCAGGACGAAATCGCCCGGAGCGTGGCCGCGGCGCTCGAGATCGCCCTCTCGCCGCGCGAGAGCCTGGCCATCGGCCGCGCGCCCACCACCGACCCCGAAGCGTACGACTTCTACCTGCGCGGCCGGCAGTTCTACTACCAGTACCGGCGCAGGGGGATCGAGTTCGCGCTGACGATGTTCACCCGCGCGGTGGAGATCGACGGCGCCTTCGTCCGGGCCTGGGCCGGGATGGCCGACTGCGCCTCCTTTCTCTACATGTACGCGGGGAACCACGAGCGCCACCGGCGGCAGGCGGAGGCCATGAGCCGGCGCGCTCTCGAGCTCGACCCCGATTCGGCCCAAGCGCACGCGTCGCGCGGGGTCGCGTGCGCGCTCGGGGAGGACTACGCCGAGGCGGAGGAGGAGCTGGAGACGGCGACCGAGCTCGACCCGGGGCTGTTCGAGGCGTGGTATTTCTACGCGCGGGTCTCCTTCGCCAGGGGGGACCTGGCGAAGACGGTCCGGATGTACGAAAAGGCCATGGAGGTCAACCCGCACGACTACCAGGCGCCGCTCCTGGCGGCGCAGGTCTACGAGGACCTCGGGGACGCGGACAGGGCGCGGGAGGCGCGGGAGCGGGGGGTCCGGGTGGCCGAGTCGAGGCTGAGGCTGAACCCGGACGACAGCCGGGCGCTCTACATGGGGGCCAACGCGTGGGCCGCCCTGGGCGAGCGCGAGCGGGGGCTCGAGTGGGCGCGCCAGGCCCTGGCCATCGACCCCGACGAACCGATGGTGCTCTACAACGTCGCCTGCGTCCAGGCGCTGGCCGGGAGGTGCGACGACGCGCTCGATTCCCTCGAAAGGGCCGTCCGGAGCGGCCTGCACCAGAAGGGGTGGCTGGAGCACGACAGCAACCTGGCCCCGCTCCGCCGCTCCCCCCGCTACCGGAAGCTCGTCAGGGGGCTCCACTGCTGATTTTCCCCCGCGCAATCCTCACGCAACCCTCACAGACCCCTGCGGCCGGCGGCCGTACTCCTTGGTAGTAAGGGGCGGGAAGACCGGGAGCCGTCGGGGCGACCGGGCCCCGCCCGAAACCAGGTGGAGGGGTTATGAAACGGAATCTGCGGTTTTGGATGCTGGCGGCCGTGCTGGTCCTGACGGCGGGCTTCGGGTTCGCGCTCTCGGGCGCCACGATGCGGGTCACGGTACCGTTCGATTTCTACGCCGGGAGCCGGCTGCTGCCGGCGGGGGAGTACACCTTCGAGATGACGTCGGGCGCCACGGCGACCGGGTCGATGGTGACGGTCATCACGCGGGAGGGGGCGGCGGTGTGCACCCTGGGCGCGCGGCCGGGAACGGACGCGGCCTCCGGCCGTCTCCTGTTCCACAAGTACGGGGACACCTACTTCCTGTCGGGCGTCTCCATCCAGGGCTTCCGGGCCGAAGTCCCGATGCCGGACGGGGAGCGCGAACTCCGCGCCCGGATCGCGGGGAGCGGCGAGCCCCCGGTGCTGGCGCTCCGGTAAAAGGATCCGGAAGAAACCAGGGTCCGTGGCGGGAGTCCTCCCGCCACGGACCTGGGACGGGATGGGGCTACCGGTACAGCTTGAAGAACAGCGTCTTGCCGCGCCCGGATCCCCGCGTCCTTGGGCATCTAAGGCGCCATGAATGTGAGATCCCCGTCGCCTGCCGGATTCGGCCCGCCGCAGCGCCATCGAGGCGTACCTGACCCGGGTGGTGGCGCCCTGCATCCCTATTTTCCCCTACGACCATCGGGCGGCCGATTGGCACGCCGGAGAACGCGCCCGGCTTGCGGCCCTGGGCAAGACCCCTTCCTTCTCCGATGGCATGATCGCTGCCGTCGCCCGCTCTCACGGCCTGGCGCTGGTCACGATGAACCCCGACGATTTCCGCTTCTTCGACCTGCCCTGCGTCGACTGGCGCGAATAGCCGCTTCACGGGAGAATTTGGGATGGAAAGGGGGGGCGGGCATGCCGTATCCTACGGGGTGCGCTTCATTTTTCCAGGAGCTTCAACGAGGGTGTCATGAGTGAACCGAACGGCGGCGCGGAGGAGCTGGAACGGCGGCTCGGGTACGCCTTCCGGAACCGGGCGCTCCTCGGGCAGGCGCTGACCCACCGCTCCTGGGTCAACGAGAGCGGGGAACCGGGGCCCGGCCACAACGAGGCGCTCGAGTTTCTGGGGGACGCGGTGCTCGGGTTCCTGGTCAGTTCCCGGATCTTCCAGGCCTGCCCGGGAATGACCGAGGGGGACCTGTCCAAGATCAAGGCCTATCTCGTCAGCGCCGCCTCCCTGGTGAAACTGGCCGAGGCGATCCGCCTGGGGGACTTCATCCGCCTCAGCAGGGGGGAGGAGAAGACCGGGGGGCGGGCCAAGCGCGCCATCCTCGTGGACGCCTTCGAGGCCATCATCGGCGCCATCTACCTCGATGGCGGCGTCGAGGCCGCCGGCGATTTCGTCGGGCGCCAGATTGGCCCCTTCCTCGAGGATATCGACCTGCGGCAGCTGACTTACGGGGACTTCAAATCCGCGCTGCAGGAGCGGCTGCACGACCTGGGGCGCCCGGAGCCCGTCTACCGCGTGGTCGACGAACTGGGTCCCGACCACCGGAAGACCTTCGTCGTGGAGGTCGAGGTCGACGGCAGGGTGGTCGCCGAATCTTCCGGGAAGACCAAGAAGGAGGCGCAGCAGTCGGCCGCGCGCCTGGCGCTGGAGCGGCTGCCCGACCCTTCGTCCTAGCGGGGGAGGGCGCGGAGCCCGTCCCGGAGGCGGTGGGCCTGCCGGTTTTCCGGGTCCCAGCGCAACACCTCCCCGATCTGCGCCTCCGCCTTCCGCGAGAGCCCCGCCTCGAGGTAGAGCCGGGCCAGTTCCAGGCGGCTTTCCATCAGGAACGGGTCCAGCTCCACCGCCTTCAGCAGATGCTCTTCGGCGCTCTTGCGCCGGCGCGGCAGGTGCGATTCCGCCACCCCCAGGTTGAGCCGGTAGACCGCCTTGTCGGGCCGCAGCCAGACGCTCCCCTTCAGCCGCTCGGCCGCCTGCTCGAATTCCCCCCGGGCGATCAGGGCCCGCCCGCTCAAAAAGAGGGTTTCCGCCGTTTTTTCGTCCTCCGCGTTTCCCGCTTTCTTTTCCCCCCCCGCGCCGGAAGAGAGCGTGCGGTCGTAGCCTGCGCGGGCGTCGGGGTCCTTCAGCGTCAGCCAGGCCTCGTTGATGGAGGCGAACGCCTCCTGGGCCGCGGCGCGGACGGCGGGGGCGTGCTCCCCCGACTGAAAGCGGTCGGGGTGGCAGCGCCGGGCGAGGGCGTAATAGGCCTCCCTGATCACTTCCAGGCCGGCCTCGGGCGGGACCCCCAGGACGTCGTAGAAGGTGCCGCCGGCCGAGCGCCGTTCTACCTCCTCCAGCTCCCGGGCGGGGGAGGGCGTCTTCTCCGGGACCGGGACCGGGACGGGCGGTTCCGGCGCGGGCTCGGCGGCGGGGCGAAAGCGCGCCAGCCCCAGCAGGGCCAGGCCGAGGACCACCTCTTCCGGCTTCCGGGCGCCGGCGTTCACGAGCCGCAGGAGGTCGGCCGTGCTGCGCGGCCGCGCCAGCAGCGCGAGCGCGGCCGCTTCCCCCCGGTCCAGGGGCAGCTCCCCCGCCCCTTCCCCGGCCAGGACCCATCCCCCCTCGGCAAAACCGGCCGGGAAGGGGACGAGGCGGCCGGAAACGGCGCGGCGGGCCGACGCCGCCAGGGCCTCGGGCAGGGACAGGGAGAGGTTCCCCCGGCCCGGGAGGAGTCCTTCCCCCGCGTAAAAGTGGAGGAGGGGGTCCTTCCATGCCCAGAGCGAGGCCAGGACGGCGAGCGCCTGCTCGCGCCTCCCCTTTTCCACCTCCGGCGCCCCCACCAGCGAGAGCAACGCCTCCTCGAGGCCGCGCCCCCCCTTCATGAGCGAGGCGACGTCCTTGAGGGCGGGCCGGGGGAGCGTCCCCTGCGCGACCATGATCGCGGTCAGGTGCTCGCCGGGGAGGCTGCTTTCGGCGAAGGCCAGGGCTCCCCGGACCGTCACCAGCTGCTTCTTCTCCTTCCCCCGCTCGAAGCGCAGCACTCCGCTGCGCCCCTTCCGGTGTACGTCGAGAAGGATCCGGGTGAGTTTTCCGTTGTCGGCCATTACCGGTACCCTTATCGGCCGGCCGGACCGGGACGGTTAGGAGGACGGGCCCTCAGCTTCTGCCGGCGAACCAGTACAGGAGGAGGGCGGCCGTGTCGTAGGCGCCGTGGGCCACCATCGGCGCCACCAGGCTCCCC
>JAFGSS010000225.1 GCA_016934555.1 Acidobacteriota bacterium
CGCCTACGGCGAGGAGCGGGTCCGGGGCTGGATCGAAAGCCACGACGGGCCCGGGGCCTCCCGCGCGCGGTTCGAGACCGAAGAGGTGGTCTAGGGGCGTATCCCGGAAGTGCGGCTATTTGCGCATGGCGCGTTCCAGCAGTTCGCGCAGCCGGGTGCGGGCGCGGAACACCTTCAGCCGGGCCGCCTGCTCGGTGCACTGCATGATTTCGGCCATCTTCGGGTAGGGGATCCCCTCCAGGTCGCGCAGGACGATGGCCGTGCGCTGCTGCTCGGGGAGCTGGTCCAGCATCCGGTGCAGGAGCGTCGCCAGCTGCTTCTGGTCTTCCTCGGTTTCCAGCGGGGGCTCGTTCTGGCTGATCAGCGTCTCCAGCCGGTTGGAGTCCTCCAGGCTCAGCTCGCTGAAGGTGTGCACCTTATGGCGCCGGAGCTTGCGGAGTTCGTCGTAGCACTGGTTGGCGGCGATGCGGTAGAGCCAGGGGAAGAAGGGGCGGCGGTTGTCGAACTTGGAGAGGGAAAAATAGACCTTGGTGAAGATCTTCTGGGAGACGTCCTCGGCGTCGTTGCGGGAGCCGAGGTAGTGATAGACCAGGTTGAGGACCGGCTGCTGGTACTTGCGGACCAGGGTCTCGAAGGCGCCCGCGTCCCCTTCGCGGCACCGGGTCACCAGGAGGCGGTCTTCATCCGAGTCCGTATCTTTCCACACGCAGGGATCTTAGCGTATCAGGGCTTTGGGGAGCCAGAGGATATGCGGAGCAGCCGCTCTTTTGCCTCGACGAGGGTCTCCTCCCGCTTGCAGAAGCAGAAGCGGACGATGCTGCCGCCGCGGTCCGGATGGTGAAAGAAGCTGCTGCCGGGGACGACGGCGACGCCGATCTCTTCAACCAGGCGGCGGGTGAAGGCGGTGTCGCTCTCGGCGCTGAGCCGGCCGTAATCGGCCATGATGTAGTAGGCCCCCTGGGGGGGCTCCGCGGTGAAACCGGCCTCGCCGAGGGCCCCGACGAGGAGGTCGCGCCTCTTTTCGTAGGCGGCGGCCAGGCGGGTGTAGTACGCGCGCGGCAGCCCGAGCGCGGCGACGGCGGCCTCCTGCAGCGGCGCGGGCGCCCCCACGGTGAGGAAGTCGTGCACCTTGCGGATGCCCCGGGTCAGGTGCGGGGGGGCGATGGCCCACCCGACGCGCCACCCGGTCACGCTGTAGGTCTTGCTCATCCCGTTGATGGTGATGGTCCGGTCCCGCATCCCCTCGACCGTGGCGATGGAGCGGTGCTCCAGACCGTCGTAGACGATGTGTTCGTAGATCTCGTCGGTGATCGCATAGGCGTCCCAGCGGAGGCACAGGTCGGCGATCACCCCCAGCTCCCGCGGGCTGAAGACCTTCCCGGTGGGGTTGTTGGGGGTGTTGAGGATGACGGCGCGGGTGCGGCTGTTGAACGCCCGGGCCAGCTCTTCGGGGTCGAAGCTCCAGTCGGGGGGGCGCAGGGGAACGAAACGGGGGACCGCCCCGGAAAGGACGGTGTCGGGGCCGTAATTTTCATAAAAGGGTTCGAAGATCACCACCTCGTCCCCGGGATCGACGACGGCCAGGAGGCTCGCGATCATCGCCTCGGTCGACCCGCAGGTGACGGTGATTTCGCGCTCCGGGTCGATCTCGCGCGTCCACTCGGCCCCGGTCTTCGCGGCGATGGCGGCGCGCAGCCTCGGGGCGCCCCAGGTGATGGCGTACTGGTTGACGTCCTCCATGATCGCGCGGCAGGCCGCTTCCTTGATTTCGGCCGGGGCGGGGAAATCGGGCATCCCCTGGGCCAGGTTGACGGCGCCGTGGAGCCGGGCCAGGCGCGTCATCTCGCGGATGACCGATTCGGTGAAGCGTTCGGCTTTCTGCGACAGCGGGGGACGGTTCATTCGCTCTTTTCCTGCGCCGCAACGGGTGCGCCCGATAGTAATACCCTGTAGCGGGAGCGGTTGTCCAGGACGCGGCGGACGTAATTGCGGGTTTCGCGGAAGGGGATCCTTTCGACGAATTCGTCCATGTCGGGCTCGCCGAACTTCTCGAGCCAGAGCTTCACCCGGGAGCCCCCGGCGTTGTAGGCCGCCAGCGCCAGGTCTTCCCTCCCGTACCGCTCGAGCTGGTCGGCCAGGTAGCGGGTCCCGAGGGCGATGTTGACGGCGGGGTCGTAGAGCCGGGCGGCACTGTAGCTGCGGATCCCGGCCTTGCGCGCCAGGCTCCTGCCGGTCGAGGGGAGGATCTGCATCAGGCCGCGGGCGCCGGCGCGGGAGCGGGCCTTTGGGTTGAAGGCCGATTCCTGCCGGATGAGGCCCAGGACCAGGGCGGGGTCCAGCCCCGTTCGGGCCGCCGCCGAGGCGACCGTGTCCCGGTGGAGCGCGGGGTAGAGGAGGTCCCGGGCTTCGGCGGGGAGATCGGCCATCGGGCGGCCGGCGTAATCGGGATACACGCTGTACAGGTTCGAAATGGCCCCGTGGTAGTCCTGATCCCGGGCGCAGACCCGGGCCATCAGGTACTCGAGGAGGCGCCGGTTTTCAGGCTGGCTGCGGATCGCGTGCCGGAGCTCCTCGAGGGCGAGCGGCTCGAGCCCGGCGGCCGCGAGCTGTTCGGCGCGGTCGATCGGTCCGGCCGCCGCGCCGGCCGGGTCGTCGATCGGGACCGGCGCGTACCCGAGCTTGTCGACGCGGGCCCGGAAAGAGCGGGCATCGCCCGCCCCCGTGCCCGACGGCGGC
>JAFGSS010000056.1 GCA_016934555.1 Acidobacteriota bacterium
CACCCCGGCGGGGGTGAAGGTCAACAGCGACGGCTGCCCCTTCGACACCGACGGCGACGGCGTCTACGACTACCTCGACAAGTGCCCCGACACGGCGAGGGACCTTAAGGTCACTCCCGATGGGTGCCCGATCCTGATCCAGAGAAAGGTCACCAAGACCCTGGACGTCCAGTTCGACACCGACAAGTCGGACATCAAACCGGAGTACCGGGAACGGCTGAAGGAAGTGGCCGATTTCATGAACAAGTACCCGCAGACGTCGACCGTGATCGAAGGCCATACGGACAGCGTCGGCGCGGCCAGGTACAACGTGGGCCTGTCGCAGAGACGGGCCGACAGCGTCAAGAACTACCTGGTCGAGAACTTCGGCATCAGCCCCGACCGCCTGGCGACGAAGGGCTACGGCGAGGAGAAGCCGGTAGCCTCGAACGACACGGCCGAAGGGCGCGCCCAGAACCGCCGGATCGAGGCCACCTTCAACGCCCAGACGGAATACTACGAAAAGAAGTAGCCTGTCCCGGCTGACTTGCAGGACGGGGAGGGCCGCAGCCGCGGCCCTCCCTTTTTTTTCGCCCACGGATTTCCGGAGCGGCGGCCGGGACGGCCGTTGTCTTTTTAATTGGAGCCGGGAGGCGTAATATGATCGGCATGAACACCGAAACGATTACGGCTGTCGCCCTGGGAATCGGCCTGGCCGCCAGCGCCGGCTTCAGGGTGTTTGTGCCGATGCTGGCGGCCAGCATCGGCGCCCACCTCGGGTTCCTCCCCGTCCACGAGGGTTTCGAGTGGCTGGCCGGGTGGCCCGCCATGATCTGCCTCGGGACCGCCACCGTGCTGGAGATCATCGCCTACTACGTGCCGGTGATCGACAACCTGCTCGACACGATCACCACCCCCATGGCCATTGGGGCCGGAACGCTGCTGCTGACGTCGGTCCTGCCGATCGACCACAACCTGCTCAAATGGACGACGGGCCTCATCGTCGGCGGCGGGATGGCGGCCACGGTCCAGAGCGGCACCGTGCTCACCCGCCTGGCTTCCACGGCGAAGACCGCGGGAATAGGCAACCCCGTCGTGGCCACCGGGGAACACGCGGCCGCGTTCGGATCGTCCTTTCTCTCGTTTGTCATTCCTGTGATCGTCGCGGCCTTTTTCCTCGCCGGCGTCGTCACCCTGGCGGTCGTCTTCCGACGAAAGCTCTTCCGGAGAAGGGTCACGGCATGAACCCTCGTGCGATCCAGGAGGACTACCCCGACGACATGAGCCACTGCTACGGCTGCGGGCGCCTCAACCCGGACGGGCTGCAGCTGAAAAGCCGCCGGGACGGGGAAGAGATGGTGGCCCGCTTCCGGCCGAAGCCGGGCCACACCTCCATGCCCGGCTTCGTCTACGGCGGGCTGCTGGCCTCGCTCGTCGACTGCCACGGCATGGCCGTCGCCACGGACGCCGCGCTCCGGGCCCGGCCAGAGCGGGGGATCGAGCGCTTCGTCACGGCTGCGCTCGAGGTCACCTATGTGCACCCGACCCCGCTCGGCGTCGAACTGGAGATCCGCGGAAAAATCGAGGAACTGGGGGAGAGGAAGGCGGTGGTCTCCGCCCGGATCCTGGCCGATGGGGTGGAGTGCGTCCGCGGCAGGGTCGTGGGCGTACGCGTCCCGGGCACCATGAGCCGGCCGGCTACCGGAGGAGCCTCGAACCCGGAGTGATGCTGACCTCCCCCGTGGAGCGCAGCGTCACGTGATAGACCCTGCCCGGCTCCATCCGGGTGTAGGGGGCGTCCCCGTGAATGGCGCGCACCCCGGACTCGGCCGCCAGTTCCTCGTCGCCGGCCAGTTCCCAGAACCTCGCCCACAGTTTTTTCTCGAAACCGGTGGCCGCGTTGCGCTCGGCGTAGACCTCGGGCGGCAGCCCCTCCCGGTCCAGCGCGTGCCCCTCTTCCGGCCGCATCCCGCTGGTGAAAATCCTCCGGAACAGCATCAGGGCCCGCCCCTTGAGCGGGTCCCCCTGCTCGACGAAATGGTCCTCGAACCGGATGGTCAGGGTATCGATGTAGACCTCCCGCCCGGCGAGCGTGAACTCCCGGGCCACCGTGACGGGATTCCCGGCCCCGTCGATCTCGGTGAACCGGATCGCGGTGACCGGCACCCCGGCGTTGTCGAGCCGCTGCCCCAGGACCTCGATGCGCGCCCGCCGCTCGGTGAAGCGCAGGAGCCTGAGGTAGGTTTCGAGGCGCTGGTTTTTTTCCTCCAGCCGCGCGATCTCGCGCTGCTGGTCCTCGATCCGCCGCTCGAGCGCACGCCGTGGGGCCACCAGCAGCCGGTCGGCGACATAGATCCCGGCCGCGGCCGCGGCGACGAGCAGGACGGCCCACAGCGCAAGCCGCACCGGCCATTTTCTTTTCGGTCTCTCCTGTGCCATCGCTCCCTCCGCGTCTGCCCGGCCTCGGGCGGCCGACAGGTGCGATTGTCTCATAAAACGGCGCCCCCCGCCCCTCTTTCTTCGGCGGGGATCCGCCCGCGCCATGCTAGAATCGAGCCCCTGCACCCCACATCTTACGGGAGGAGAGAATGGCACCGAAAAGCCTGGTTACCCTGATGCTGCTGGCGGGGACGGTCCTGGCCGGCGCGGCGCGGGCCGAAGACTCCGGGGAGCGGCGCATCACGGTCCTGAACCCCGCCGTCACCGAAAAACGCGCCCCGCGGGTGCCGCTGGCGCCGCGCGCCGGCACCCTGGAAGGCAAGACCGTCTACCTGGTGGACATGAACTACGAGGGGCTCGGGCGCACCCCGGTACTCGAGGAAATGGAGCGCTGGTTCGGCGCGAACATGCCCGGCGTCAGGACCGTCCGCCGCCTCAAGAGCGGAAGCTACGTCTCCGACGACCCGGCCCTGTGGAAAGAGATCGAAGCCAGCCGGGCCGGGGGGGTGATCCTCGGCGTGGCCGGTTGATGGGGGTGTCTGGCGGCCGTGAGCCGCTTCGGCATGACCCTGGAAAAAGAGTACGGAATCCCCACCGTTTCGCTTTCGAACGAAAACATCGTCTCCTTCGGCACCGGCCCCCACCAGGAGTACAGCACCGGGATGCCCCTGCGCTTCGTGGGAGTCCCCTACCCCTTCACCGGCCTCGCTGCGGACAGGCTGGCGGAGTGGCTGCAGGGTAAGGACCGCGTCAGCGGCAAGAGCCTCATGCCCGCCATCGTCGACGCGCTGACCCGGCCGCTGACCGCCGAGGAACAGAAATCGGGGACGCCGCCCGAGGCGGCCGGGGAGCCCAGGCTTCTCCCCCCCGACACGGAGGACAACCTGCAGCGCCTCTTCAAGGACCGCGGGTGGACCGATTTCAACCCCGTCATCCTCCCGACGGAGAAGAGGGTGCGGGCCATGCTCAAGGGAACTAGCCACCGGCCGGACGAACTGGTGAAAAAGGAGGCCGGCACCTTCGGGACCTCCCGTCCCTTCACCGTGGAAAAAGTGGCCGTCATCGCCGTCATGGCGGGGGCGAAACCAGAATACCTCCCCGTCATCCTGGCCCTGGCGAGCCAGGTGCCCTACATGGACTCCACCACCTCCAACGCCAACATGGTCGTCGTGAGCGGCCCCATCCGCAGGGAGATCGGGATGAACTCCGGGATCGGGGTCCTCAGCCCGACGGCCGAAGCCAACAGCGTTATCGGCCGCAGCATGAACCTGATCCACAGCATCCTCCAGGGGTACAAGGAGGGGGAGACCGGATTCTCCTCGCTCGGCAACCCGCTGCGCTACAACAACGTGACCCTGGCCGAAAACGAGGAGGCGCTTCCCGAAGGGTGGAAGCCGGTCCACGTCGAGAACGGGCACCCGCCCGAGGCCAGCGTGCTGACGATCTTCTCGGGCTGGAACTTCGTCAACTGCTCCGGCTCGGTCGTGGAGCACTACGCCCCGCAGCTGCTGATGCGCGATTTCACCCGCGTGCTGGCGGCCACCGGCTCGGCCACCCTCATCATGGACCCCTCGGTCGCCCGGCAGCTCAGGGACACCCAGGGGTTCGCGAGCAAGGGGGCGCTGGGGGAGTGGCTGGCGAAGAACGCGGAAGTGCCCGCGGCCACCTACTGGGCCAACTCGATCACCTCCGGCATGACGGCCCCCCTGGGGAGGCAGGGGCTCGAACCCTACGCCACCTGGCTGAAAGTCCCGGGGGAGACGCTGATCAAGCACCTCCCCAACGCGCGCAGCATCCGCACGGTGGTGGCGGGGGGGGAGACGGCGAGC
Organism: Acidobacteriota bacterium; assembly: GCA_016934555.1. Lineage (GTDB taxonomy): Bacteria > Acidobacteriota > UBA6911 > UBA6911 > UBA6911 > UBA6911. The sequence continues at coordinate 4,248 of JAFGSS010000056.1, forward strand.
GTCTGGTTCCTCACCGATTTCATGGGGGGGAGAGGGGTCTCGATCGACGCCTGGCGTTAGCCGGTCAGAACCTGTCGGGCTGCCGCAGGCTCCTGATCCTGCCGCGGAGGAGGACCCCCTGGTCGAGCAGCTGTTTCTGCAGCACGACGACATCCATCTCGCGGGGTTCGGTCCCTCCCTGCACGGCCAGCGCGGCCGCCGTCCCGGCCGCCTGCCCCATGGCGATGCAGTGGGGGATGAGGAACAACGGAATCCGGCCCCGGGATTTTGAGGGTGACAGAAGGCCCCCCGCCCATTATATTTCAGGGCAAACGGGGACAGTCACCAGTGTCCCCGTTTGGAAACAAGGTAGATTAGAAAAAGAGGGGCAAGGCAAAAGGGGACACTGGTGACTGTCCCCATACGACCAGACAACCATGACCGAAACCATCGAGCTGCCGGAAACCGTCACCCATGTGCGGGTGGGCGAAAAGAATATCTACCTCGTCGGCACGGCCCATCTTTCGAAGGAGAGCGTCGAGGATGTCGCCGCCACCGTCGAACGGATCCGGCCGGACGCCATCTGCGTCGAACTCTGCGCGGGGCGCTACCAAGCCATGACCCAGGCCGACAACTGGGCCAAGATGGACATTTTCAAGGTTGTGCGGCAGAAGAAGGCCGCCTTCCTCCTGGCGCAGCTGATCCTGACCAGCTTCTACCGGCGGCTGGGCAAGAAACTCGGGCTCCAGCCGGGGGCGGAGATGCTCAAGGGGATCGAGCTGGCCCGGGAAACGGGGGCCGAGCTGGTCCTGGCCGACCGGGAGATCGAGATCACCCTCAAGCGCGTCTGGGGATACCTCGGATTCTGGAACAAGATCAAGCTCTTCTCCCAGATGACCATGGGGGTGCTGGGAGGGGAGGAAATCGACGGCGAGATGATCGAATCCCTCAAGAAGAAGGACCAGTTCGAAGCCGTCATGGCCGAATTCGCCGTCAGTTTCCCCGAGATCAAGCGGAGGCTGATCGAGGAGCGCGACACCTACCTCGCGGAAAAGATCCGCACGGCGCCCGGCGTCAACATCGTCGCCGTGGTGGGGGCCGGCCACGTGCCGGGGATCACGCGGCAGGTGCATGCACCGCACGACCTTGCCCCGCTGTCGGAACTCCCCCCGAAATCGATCTGGCCCACCCTCTTCAAGTGGGGGGTGCCGATCGCCGTCTTGGCGCTGTTGGCCGGAAGCTTCAGCAGGGGGAGCCAGCACGGGGTCGAGAACCTCGCGATCTGGTTTGCCGTCAACGGCGCCCTTTCCGCGCTCGGCGCCGCCCTGGCCCTGGCCCACCCGCTGACCATCCTGACCGCCTTCGTGGCCGCGCCCCTGACCAGCCTCAACCCGATGCTGGCCGCCGGCTGGGTGGCCGGCATCGTCCAGGTGCTGCTGAAAAAACCAAAGGTGGGCGATCTGGAGGCCCTGCCCGAAGCGATCACCAGCCTACGCGGCTTCTGGCTCAACCCGGTCACCCGCATCCTGCTGGTGGTGGCGCTGGCCAACCTGGGGAGCGTGATCGGGACCTATGTCGCCGTTGCCTGGATCGCCGCCCGTTCGGTGTAGCTGAGCGCCGTCACCACCGTTTCAGGGGACGGTGGTGACTGTCCCCGTCAGGCGGGCGACCCAGTAGAGGAGCCAGACGGCGGCGATCGCCCATAAGAGGCGTTTTCCCGCCCGGCGGCTGACGGGCCAGCGAAAGGCCCGTCCCCCGATCGCCTCGAACGAAAGCGCCGCCAGGGCCAGGACCATTCCGATCAGGACCAGCGGCCCCATCAGGTGATATTGGATCGCGGCGATCCATTCCCCCCGCGCCAGGGCCCCGAGCGAGCGCGTCATCCCGCAGGTCAGGCACCCATGACCCGTCCATTCGTAAAAGGCGCAGGGCGGCAGGGGCAGCTTTCCCGGCGGCACGACCGCCAGCGTCCCCAGCGCCAGCAGGAGCCCGCCGGCCAGCACCCCCTTCAGGACACGGACCCCCCGGGGAATCCCGGCCGAACGCATCCCCGCCTTCACGCCAGGACAGGCGGAGTCTCGGGCGGCACGTTCCCCAGCACCGGGATGACGTGGAAGTCATTGCCGAACTGCTGCAGAAACTCGACGCTATACGCCCGCAGCGTATAGGACACCGGCAGGAGCACCACGGCGCCGATGTAGGGAATCATCAGGATCACGAACCCGAGGCAGCAGGTGACGCACCCCGCCAGGAGCACCACCGCGCCGATCCCCAGGAGCAGGAAGAAGAGCAGGAGCGCGTAGCCGATGAAGTGGAGCAGCCTCGGTCCCAGGATCGTCATGAATTTCCTGACCGCGGGAAGGGTGCCGGTGCGGTCCCGGTACATGATGGGGAGGACGAAATCCTTCAGCATCAGGGAAACGAACCCGAAGAGGAAGAAGATCACCATCATCCCCAGCCCGTAGAGGATCCCGGGCACGATCAGCACCGCGCCGCTCGAGGTGCTCTCGTAAAGCGCCTTCAGGCTGAGGAAACAGAAGACCAGGTAGGGGAGGGAGACCAGGGCACAGACGACGCCCAGGACCAGGTTCCAGAGGAAGAACGAATTCCCTTCCCTGACGTACTCCCGCCAGGGCCGCGCGATGAGGGCGTGGTCGCGGACCACGTTGTCGAGGAAGACGAACTTCGCCCGGGCGGAGACCCAGGCGAGCGCGATCCCGATCGCGATGACGACGAGGAGCAGGACCGCGATCGCGATCATCCACCCGGGGTGCGCGACGATCCAGTCCCAGACCTCGTAGGGCATCCGGAAAACATCCCCCGGGTCCCCCCCCTTGCGCTTCCCCGCCGGGTTTCCCCAGAATCCGCCGCCCGAACGCGCATCAGTCAGCCCCGCCAGGAACGCCGCAAACCCCACGATGAACCACTTGCGCAAGTCGAAGGGCTGGAAAAGAGCCCGCTTCATGCGGTCGAACGCGCGCCCGAGCGGCGCGAAAAATTCAATGTTCATGGCCTCCCCCTTTGCGATGCGGTGTCCCCGATACCCCGTCCGGCCGGGCTCCGCCCGAATGAATCCTACCTCTACCTTACGAACGCCCGGGTCCGAAGGTTCCGCCGGCGATCCATTATCCACCTTCTCCGGCGCACTATCGGACCAGCAGTTTCTCCGCCTCGTCCAGGGTGCGCTCGAAGGTGCGCATGGCGGCCTCGATCGCATCCGGGCGGGTCAGGTCGACCCCTGCCTTTTTCAACAGTTCGAGCGGGGGGGCGGATCCTCCCCCGCGCAGCATTTCCAGGTAGGCGTCGGCCGCCCGCCTGCCCCCGGCGCGGATCCGGTCAGCGATGGCGATGCCGGAGGAGAGGCCCGTCGCATAGGACCAGACGTAATACTTGTAATAAAAATGGGGCACGCCCGCCCACTCCATCCCGTCATGTTCGCCCAGGGTGAACCCGGGGCCGTAATACCGACGGAGGAGCCCCCGGTAGGTCTCATCAAGGAGCGCCGGGGTGAGGGGGGTGCCCGCCTCCCACATCCGGTGGATGTCGCGCTCGAACTCCGCGAACAGGGTCTGCCGGAAGATCGTCGTCCGGATGGTCTCCAGCCGCTCCGCCAGCAGGTACGCCCTCCGGGAGGCGGAATCGGCCCCGCCGAGGAGGTGATCGGCCAGGAGCGATTCGTTGCAGGTCGAGGCGATCTCGGCGATCATGCTGACGTAGCGGAAGTCGGGGTAAGCGCGGCTCTTCATCGCGAAATGGCTGTGCAGCGCGTGCCCGTACTCGTGGGCCAGGGTGGACAGGTCGTCGAGCGAGTTCATGTAGTTCATCAGCACGTACGGGTGCGGGCCGTACACGCTGAAGGTGAAGGCGCCGCTCTGCTTCCCGTGGTGGGGATAGAGGTCGAGCCAGCCGCTCGCCGGGTCGAGCCCCTCCGCCAGCACCGCGCCGTACTCCGGCCCGAGCGGCTCGAGGGCCGCGAGCAGGGTCGAGCGTGCCCCGGCAAACGGGATGCTTTCCTCGACCTCCGCCGCCAGCGGCACGTAGAGATCCGAGACGCGCACCTCGGGCAGGCCGAGCACCTTCCGGCGCAGTTCCACGTACCGGTGCAGGAGCCCCAGGTTGAGGTTTACCGTGTCGACGAGGTTCTCGTAAACGGCCACCGGCACGTTGTCCCGGTCGAGGTAGGCCTCGAGCGAGGAGGCGTACCCGCGGGCGCGCGCGTAGGCCGAGTCGAGACGCACCTGCCCTCCCAGGGTCGCCCCCAGCACGTGCTGGTAGCGCCGCAGCATGCCGAAGTAGGCCTCGTACGCTTCCCGGCGCACCCGGCGTTCCGGCGCCCGGCGCAGGGCCGACAGCCCGGCCATCGAGAGGCGCGCCTCCCTGCCCTGCCCGTCCCTGACCACGGGCCACGTCATGTCGGCCAGCAGGCCGTTATAGGCGTCCTCGAACGGGGAGGGGATCTCGTTGAGGTCGATTTCGGCCCAGAGGTTGTCCCCGAGCAGGGAGAGCGCGCGCTCCGCGTCGGGAGACAGGATGCGGCCCGCCCGCCGCCCGAGGTTACCGAGATAGTTCCGGTATTCGGCGAGACCCGGTTCCGAGGCGAAAGCCTTCTCGAGCGCGCCCGCCGGCAGCGCCGCCGTCTCGCGGCGGATGAAGGCTGCGCGCCGCATCAGCTCGTCCATCGCCCCGAGCGCCTGCTGCACCCGGCCGGAGGCCGTGTCGTCCCCCCGCGCGACGTTCTGGCGGAGGTTCGCGTACATCGCCACATGGCTCGCCTCGCGGTGCAGCCGGAAGTAGAGGCGCAGGCAGTCGCCGAGCTGCACCGGATCGGACAGCTTCCCCTCGAACCGGGCGAGCGCGGGCACCTCCCGCAGGATCTCGAGCCGCGCCGCCTCCCACGCCTCCACGGAAGGGAAGAGGGGCGCGAGGTCCCACTTGTACCGGTCCGGCACCGCGGCGCGCTCCGCGTTGGGGTCGGGCTCGTACTCCGGCAAATCCCCGGTCCCGGCGAAAGCGCCGACGCAGACCAATCCGATCAGAAACCCCAGACAGATTTTCCCGCGCATCCTTGCCTCCCCCGTCGTTATCCCGACCCCGGCCGGCTGTTGTCCCCGGTCGGCCGCCATGTTTCTCCGCATTGGCCGGCGCCCCCCTTACGGCGCCGCAACGCCCTCCCACCACCGTCGCAACCGCTCGAGCCCGGCGTCCAGCTCCGCCTTGTGGAGGACGGTGCGGGCGAAGAAGGCGACCGCGTCCTCGACGGTGGCCTCCATCATCCCGGGGAGCGAGACGAACTCGTGGATCAGGTCCGCGTACAGGCGCAGGTCGGCGGTGCCCCCCGCCCGGCGGATGGCCTGGTAGAGGTCGAGGGAAAGCTCCGGCGGCGTCATGGGGTCGCGGTCGCCGCAGAAGAGGATGACGGGGGGGAGGCGGCCGGCGTGGCTCCGCAGGTCGAGCGCCGCGGCGGCGGCGGGGCCCGTGATGCCGAGCGCGGCCCCCTGCCGCTCGGAGATAACGGCGGGGGTGAAAAAGGCGGCGACCCCGGCGACCGTTTCGGGCTGATCGGCGTAAGGCTCCCCCTCACGGGCCGGGCCCGCACTCCCGCTGGCCGCCACGAGCGCCAGGTGCGCCCCCGCCGAATAGCCGGCCAGGAAGATGCGGTCGGCCGCGATCCCGAGCGCGCCCGCTCTTTCCCGCGCGGCGCGCACCGCCGTGCGCGCGTCATCGAGCGGCGCCGGCCAGGGGGACTCTCCGAGCAGCCGGTATTCGGGCGCGATCGCCACCCAGCCCCGGCGGGCAAAAGCCCCGCAGGCCGCGGTCATATTTGCACGGTCCCCCGCACGCCACCCTCCCCCGTGAAGGAGGAGGACGCCCGGCGCGCCGGCCGGCGCCGCGGCGGGCCGGAAGACGTTCCAGCGGAGCGGCCGCCCGACCTCGGCGTAGACCACGTCCCGTTCGACCACGATTCCAGCCGCGCCCGCCATATCGCTTCTCCCGTCTCAGGACTGGACGATCTCCTTGACCCTCCCGACGACGCCGCCGTCGAGCATCACCTTGATCCCGTGGGGGTGGGTGGGCGACCGGGTGAGGATTCTCTGCACGATCCCCTCCGTGAGCCTCCCGCTCCGCTGGTTCTGCTTTTCCACCACCCGCACCGTCATTCCAACCTGGACCTGGGCCCGTCGTTCGCCGTTCATGCCTGCATTATGGCACAAACCCCCTCCGCTCCTGCAGGGCCGAACGACCGGCAGTCCGCGCCGGCTAGCCCTTCTCCCCGGCGGCCCATCGGCCGGCGAGGTAGCCGTGAGTCCAAGCCATGCTGTGGCTGAGGCCGGGGAGGATAACGGGGTAGTCGTTGGCGAAGCGCCGGCCCACCGTGTTGCCGGCCAGGTAGAGGCCCGCGATCGCGCGGCCCTGATCGTCCAGCGGCTGCAGGCGCGGGTTGACGACCAGGCCTCCCATGACGGCCAGGAAATCGGGGGTGTCGCTCCACCCGGCGTAAAAGGGGGGGCGGTCGATGCGCGTCAGCCGTTCGGGGCGCTTGCCGAAATCGAGGTCCCGCCCCTCGAGCGCGAGGGTGTTGTAGCGCTCGAGGGTCGCCCGGAAGCGCTCCTCCGGCACCTTCATTTTCGCCGCCAGTTCCCCGATCGTCCCCGCCTGGAGGATCTGGCCCGATTTCAGCTGCGACTGGAACCTCTTCCGCGTCCCCTCGTCGGGCCGCCAGACGCGGCGGAAGCCCAGGCCCATCTTCGGCACGTCCTCCGGCCAGCCGGCGTCGAACACCACCCAGTACCCCCCCTGCTGCAGGCACTGGTTGGCCAGGCTCTGGGTGTCCACGTCCTCGTTCTCGTACCGCTCGCCGTGGCGGTTGACGCGCAGGAAGGCGTCGGTCCCCATGACGTGGAACATGTGGGCCATCGGGGCGTGGGGCGCGAGTTCCATGACGGCCCCCATCCGCATCGCCATGCGGTGCCCGTCCCCGGTGTTGTGCGCCACCCCGAGCACGCGCTTGAGGTTGGCCCGGGAGGCCGCAAGCGCGGCCGCCTGCGGGCAGTATTGCCGCATCATCTCCGGGTTGCTCCCGTAATCGCCGGTGGTGAGCAGGACGGCCTTGTGCGCCCGGATCTGGACGTAGTCTCCCGCCGCCGTTTCGGCCAGCACCCCGGTGATCCGCCCCCCGGCCCCGGCCAGCAGCTCGGCCGCGCGGGTCTCGTAGAAGATTCCGGCGCCGCGGTGCCGGGCGTTTTTCTCCAGCACCTCGAGCAGCAGCCGCTGGTGGGCCCCCTCGTTCCAGCGGTGGGCCGTCGGGTATTCCACCGTCGACTCGGCCCGGTAGTCCCACCCGGCCGGAAACCCGGTCGGGCGCGGCCAGGCGTCGATGCGGGCGGCGGTCGCGTCCAGCTCGGTGGGGATCCAGAGCCCGGACCGCAGCCCGGCGGCGTCGGTCATGTCGAGCATCCAGTCCATGACCCGGCCGCAGTGGACGGCCCAGAGCCGGACCAGGCGCGCGTCCGGCTTGTTCCCCCCCCAGCGCATCAGGGCGCCGACCACCTCGTCGATGTCGATCTCGATGCCAAGCTTTTTCTGCAGCCGGCTGCCGATGGCGGTGTTGTCCCCCCCGAGCGCGGTGAAGGTCGTCCCCTTGTCGATGAGGGCCACCCGGGCTCCGGCCTCAGCCGCCGAGACCGCCGCGGCAAGCCCCGCCGTCCCCGCCCCGACCACGAGCACGTCGGTCTCGAGCGCCCGCCCGGGGGAGAGGACGGCTTCGCCGGGGGCGGCGGCCCGGGCCGGCCGGCCTCGCAGCACCCCCCCCAAGGCGACGGCCCCCGCGGCGGTGCCGGCAAGAAATTCCCTTCGACTCGAGGTCCCGGTTGCGCTCCGTTTCGGTTTCACGATGACGAACCTCCCGTTCAATAAAAGACTTATAGGAAATAATCCGCCCCGGCACAAGCGGGAAACGCCGGCGGCATGGAGGAGATTGCATTTTGCATCCGCTTGCGCAAGAATGCTGCCGTAACGCTCACAGGTGGATCGCTGTCACGCGCTCTCCCGGAGGCGTGAGCTTGCCTGAAAATGATCCTGATGTTACGAACTAAATCCAGAGGAGGTTCCATGATCCGTACACTGATCAGTCTGGCGATCCTGCTCGCCGGCTCCACCGCGGTCTACGCGCAGGAATGCACCCGGCCGATGCTCCAGGCGGCGGTCGAGAGCTATCTCGCCGCCCAGACCTCGGGCGACATCTCCAGGATGTCGCTGGACGCCAAGGCGAAGTTCCAGGAAAACATGATCCCCACGACCAAAGAGAAGGGGTTGTGGAACACGGCGCTGCCGATCGCGCACACGATCAGCATCTACGATGTCCCGCGCTGCAAGACCTTCACCGAGGTGATCGTCACCGAGGGGGGACACCCCTACGTGCTGGGCACCCGCCTGGCGGTCAAAAGCGGCAAGATCACCGAGATCGACAGCCTCGTCAGCGACCAGGACGACTGGCTCTTCAACGCCCCGGATTACCTGAAGTATTCGAAGGCGGAAGACTGGCCGGTGCTGGCTCCCGACGACCGGATCAGCCGTCAGGAACTGATCGACGCCGGGAACCAGTATTTCGATTTCGTCTTCCTCGACAAGGGGATCCGTCCCCCCTGGGGGACCCCGTGCGCCCGGCTCGAGGGGGGGGCCTACACCAACCCCAAGAATGAGCCGAGAGACACCTGCCAGATCCCCGCGCCGCTCGGGGAGATGTTCGTCGTCAACCGCACCTACGTGGTCGACGAGGAGATGGGGACCGTCAACGTCTTCTGCCGCTTCGGCGACAGCAAGGAGGGAATGCCCGATTCCCACCTCTTCCGGCTGGTGAACGGGAAATACCGCTGGATCCACACGATCAGCGTCAATCTGACCGGCAAGCCGATCGTGATCGATCCTGACTCCAGCGCCCTCCCGGAAACGGCGCG
>JAFGSS010000226.1 GCA_016934555.1 Acidobacteriota bacterium
ACGAGCCGACCAACCACCTGGATATCCGCTCGAAGGACATCCTCATGGACTCGCTCAGGGATTACGGGGGGACGATAGTGTTCGTCAGCCACGACCGCTACTTTCTCGACGGGCTGGCCAACAGGGTCCTGGAGATCGGCAACGGGACGGCCGCGGCCTATCTGGGCAACTACGAAGACTACGTGCGGAAGAAGGATGCGGAGCTCCGCGCGGCGGAAGCGCCTCCCCCGCCGGCCGTTTCCGCCGCACCGGCGCGCGATGAAGCGGCGGTGGTCGCGGGGCGGAAAAGGAAGGTGAACCCGATCAGGATCCGGAAGATCCGGGAGGAGATCAAGGCCCTGGAGGGGAAGATCGAGCTCGACGAGACCCGGATCGCGGTCCTGGGCCGGATGCTGGCCTCGGAGGAACTCTACCGGGATCACCAGCTCTTCCGCGCGACCATGGAGGAGCACAACCAGCTGCAGGCAGCGCTGGCGATTTCGATGTCGGATTGGGAGCGGCTGCACGCCGACCTGGAGGCCATGCAATCCTCCGGGGCCTGATCCCGGGGAATCGAAAATTGTCGATCTCGGGCCCCGCGTGTGGTATGCTGTATGTTCGCTGGCCTTGGAAGATTATCCAACCAATCGTAGTGCAATACTTCGAATGAGGATTCGGAGGCCGCCTTCAGGCGGGGCTTATTTTGGAGCCCATGAGTCCTGTCGCACCAGCCCTTGCCTGGAGCGGCCCAAGATTCAGAGATCGGTTCTCCCCCAAAAGCGGGACCTGAAAATCATGCGGTTTGTGCCGGGCGGAAATCTTCCCGCCGGACTGTTGAGGAGATGAATGTCCAGAAAATATCGTCAATCCGGGTACATGGATTCGGACCGGGAGAGGCGGCCCAAGCTGCCTCCGCACCCCAAGGGGCCCAGGGGGGCCGGGGGCAGAATCGAGACAAAGTTCCACCTGGTAACCCGGTGCAACAACTGCGCGGCCGAAATCCAGGTGGCGGAAAAGATCCAGCCGACCGATACCTGCAAGAGCTGCGGCACCGATCTTCACACCTGCCGCAACTGCCTGAACTTCGACCCCTCGGCGCGCAACGAATGCATCAAGCCGGTGGAGGCGAGGGTGTCGAACAAGAGCGCCAACAACTCCTGCCCCCTTTTCGAGCCTAAGGTCCTCATCGAGAAGCAGGGGAGCGGGGCGCCCCCGCCCCGGGTGGAGAACAGCCACCGCCAAGCGTTCCTCGACCTCTTCAAGAAATAAGGATCTCCCCCAAAAAAAGGGGCCGGCTCCTGCCGGCCCCTGAAGCCTTTCCCATCCCCGGACGGGTGCGCTCTAGCCGAGCTGCGAGGTGCAGTTCGGGCAGCGCGTGGCCTTGATCGCGATCGCGGAGGCGCAGAAGGGGCATTCCTTCGTGTCGGGCGCCGGCGCGGCCTCTTCTTTCCGTTTCATCCGGTTGACCTGCTTGACGAGCAGGAATATGGCGAACGCCACGATCAGGAAATCGATCACGGTGTTCAGGAACAGGCCGTAGTTCAGCGTGGCGGCCCCCGCCTCCTTGGCCGCGGCGAGACTTGCGAATTCCCCGCCGGAGAGGGTGAGGAACAGGTTGCTGAAGTCCATGCCTCCCATCAGCATGCCGATGGGCGGCATCAATACATCGGACACGAAAGAGGTGATGATCTTGCCGAAGGCGGCGCCGATGATGATGCCCACCGCCATATCCAGCACATTGCCCTTCATCGCGAATTCTTTAAATTCCTTGAACATGTGCCTCTCCAGGGTTGTGAGTTCACCGCATTTCGAGAACGGCCTCCCGTTCGATCTCCCCGGCGGACGGTTCCGCCTCGAGCTCCTTCCCGTAGCGCTTGAGAAAATAATCGATGGTTTCGACCCGGAGCCGGATCGACCCCGTTGGCCTGTTCTCATCGATATCCTTGAACGCGAAATAGGGCGTTCCCGACGTTTCGATTATACGCTCGATGGTAGCATAGATCGGGGCGTCGTGACCGCACTTGAAATTCGACATCTCCACCGCGATCAGGTTGGGGTGGCGGGCGGTGAACTTGGCCGCCCAGACCTTGTGGGCGCTGTTGGCCGAGTAGGAGTGTTTCCAGACATCGGAGATGTCCAGGGGGTGCTCGATGACGCCCGCGGCCACGTCGTCGCCGAACAGGCGATCGAGCAGATCCGCGTCCATGGGGAGGGTCGACTGCGAAAGAACCGGGTACCCCCGTTTCTGCAGCTCTTCGGGGATGCCGTGGTGGATCCCCGGGTCATGATGGTACGGCCTCCCCAGCAGGACGATGCCGATCCGCCCCTCCTTTTCCAGGCGGTCGATGATCTCCCGGGCCCGGCGCTGCAGTTTCGCCTCATACTCCTCCAGGGCCGCATAGCCCGCGTAGACGGCCTCCAGGTTTTCCATTCTGGCGAGGCCGAGGAGGGGGCGCAGTTCCGCGTAGAGCTGGCGCGCCAGGAGCTGGGGTTTGGCCATGTCCAGCAGGGGGTTGATGTAGCGGAGGCCGTTTTCGGCGAAGAGGTCCGATTCCTTGGTGAAGGCCGCCCTCACGACCTCGGGGGTGAGGGCCGTCGTCGGACAGGCGTTGGCGGCGCGGATGTGCAAAGGGGTACGCAGGATGTCGAGCATGGGAAAGAAGATGCAGTCGAGCGGCTTTTTCCGGTGCTTATCGAAGAGGAGGTTGTGGACGTGGGCCAGGCCGAGTTTCGAGGGGTAGCACGGGTCGATCGACCCCCGCTTGGAACCCGCGCGGAACATCTCCTCGTTGGTGAAATCGGAGTAGACGATGTTTTCGGGCGCGATCCCCAGGGACTCGAAATAGACGCTGAACAGCGGGGCGTAGGCGTACATCCCGAGCACGCGCGGCATTCCGACGCGGAAGCGCCCCCGGCGCTCCATGACCGATTTCCGGCGGATGTTCCAGGCAGGGACGGGCCTCGGTTTCCCGCTCGCATGTATCTTCCACACCTCCCGGCCTGCGTATTCCACGAGATTGGGGTTGGCATCGCGCGCCGCGTTGAGCTCCGCCTGGATCGCCTTCATGGCCCCCAGGTCTTCCGCCGCCCCCTTCTCGCAGGTCGCGATGATGAGGCGGCGGGGCGCTTCCCCTTTTCCCCCGATATCGATGAAGGTCCGGAGGCAGTGGTTCTTGCAGAAGGGGCAGCGGGTCTCCTCCCCTACCGTCGTCCGGTATTCGATCTTGCGCACCGCGTCCAGACCGATGAAGGTGGTGGTGCGCCCCTGGCGCCACAGCGTCATGGCCTCGAAGGCGGTGCCGATGGCGCCCGCCTCCCCCGCGTGCTTGTGGACGATGATTTCGGGCGTTTTCCCGGTCCCGCGGAAACGCTGCTGGATGAAATCGATCTGCGCCTTGACCGCGGCCAGGTTGTTCTGGGTCCCCCCCTGCAGGATGAAGCGCGTGCCCAGTTCGGCCAGGTTGGGGACCTTGGCGATGTAGAGCCAGACGTTCTTGGGGAGCACGGCCGCCAGCCCGGCGAGGATCTCGTTCGGCTTCCACCCCTGCCCCTGGAAACTGGCGATGTCGGACTGCAGGAACACGGCGCAGCCGTAGGGGAAGACGGGCATCTCCCGGGCGGTGAAGGCGACCTCGGCGAACTGCTCCACGCGGTATCCGAAACCTTCGGCGATCGCCTGCAGGAAGTAGCCGTTCCCGGCCGAGCACTGGGTGTTGAGCTTGAAATCCTTGACGCGTCCGTCCTTCAGGACCATGAGCTTGATGTCCTGCCCGCCCACGTCCACGATGACGTCGGGGACGTCGTAATAGTGCAGCGCCGACTTGGTGTGCGCCACCGTCTCCACCAGGGCCACATCGGCGCGGATGACGTCGCGCAGGGTGTCCTTGGCATACCCTGTGGTCGCGGCGCCCAGTACCTCGATCCGGGCCCCCTGCGACTCGACCTGGCCGCGGAGTTTCTCGAGGATCTCGACCGTGTCCTGGATGGGGTTTCCCTTCGAGAGCTGGTAGGCCCGGGCCAGGACCTCCCCCCCGGGCGAGAGGAGGACGGCCTTGGTGGATGTCGATCCGCCGTCGATTCCGATGAAGCCCCGGGCGACATCCCCCGGGGAGAATTTCGGCGGCACGAAGGGGGGGGGCGCGTAGGCTGCGAGGAAGGAGGCCACGTCCTCCTCGGACCGGGCCAGGGCCGGGATCCCGGTTCCGCTTCTGCCTCCCCCGCGCGAGCGTTCGGCGTGGAGGCCCCGCAGTTTCCCCGGCCCCAGGTAATGCCCGACTTCCGCCTCCTCGTCCTTGCCGAACTCGATGGCTCCCAGGGCCCCGTAATACTCGGCGTCCTGCGGGGCCCGGATCAAGTCCCCGGGCCGCGAGCCTTCGGGGATCCGTACCCCGCGCTCCCGCCACATCAGGGTGATGTTATGCACCCACGCTTCCCGCATCCCCGGGATGAAGGCGTTGGGTCCCCCCAGCAGCATCACCTGGGGCAGGAGCGTGTGGCCGCGTGCGAGCACCTGCAGGTTCTGGATGACGAAGGCCTCGAACAGGGAGGCCATCAGTTCCTCGGCCGGAATTCCCTGTTTCTGCAGGCCGTTGATGTCGGTTTCGGCGAACACGCCGCATTTGCCGGCCACCGGGTGCAGGCGGATGCCGTCGTAGCGGAGCCGGGAAAGGTCCTCGAGGGGGATCCCCAGCTTCTTGCTGATCTTGTCGATGACCGACCCGGTGCCCCCGGCGCACTTGTCGTTCATCGAGGGGAACTTCTTGACGGGGCCGCCCCCGGGCTCCCTTCGCATGATGACGATCTTGGCATCCTGCCCGCCGATTTCCACGTAGGAGGAGGCCTCCGGGCAGCGCCGCTCCACGGCCAGGGAGGCGGCCAGGACCTCCTGGACGAACTTGGCCCCGATCAGCTCCGTGAACATCGACGCGCCGCTGCCGGTGAGGAACACCCGGCCGTTGCCGGGGCCGAAGTCTGTCTCCCGCTCCATGCGCTCCAGGAAATCGAGCAGGGTGTCCAACTGGCGCGTCTCGTGCCTGCGGTAGTCCTTCCAAAGTATCTCGTCGGTTTCCGCATCGGCCACCACGGCCTTGACCGTAGTGGAGCCCACGTCAATTCCGGCAATCAATCTGGTCATATCCAACGCCTAACCCCGAACAAAAAGTGTACTCGTATCGACGGCGGATCCCGGGCCCGGTCTTCCGGCGGCGCGCCGCATCATCGCCCCGCCATCAGGTCCCCGACATGGAGCACGAAGTTAGCCGCCACGCCGGCGGTGCCCCTGCGGTGCGGGACCGGGTACATGGGGGAGCTCAATTCAGGGTGCTGGGAGACGAAAGTGCGGATCTGGTCGAGGCGTTTCCCGGTGCTCTCGAGGGCCTGCTGAAACTCCGCCTTGGCCTTCGCCTTGGCCTCTCCGAGCGCCATCTGCACGCGGCTGTAGGCGTTCGTCTCCCCCTCGCCGGAGGTTTCGATGGGGAGGTAGATCATGTCCTTGTGCCCGCTGACGACGGCCGACTGCACCCCGTCGGACTGGGAGGAGGGGAGGCAGCCGAAGGGTTTGAGGCTCAGCACCATGTGGCAGAGCTTCTGCGAGTGGTAGTAGATGTTTTTCCCGACCTCGAGATAGCCCTCCCCGCCGCGCGCCAGCGGCCTGTAGTAGGGACTGGCCAGTTCGGCGAGTGTCTCCTGCGAGACCAGGGTGTGGGCGATGCCGCCGAGGGACTTGATGACCCGGTGGTAGAGCCGGGCATAGAGGTGTTCCCCGAAGGCGAGGAGCGCCCGCTTCTTCTGGAAGGAGAGTTCGTTCCGGACGCGCTGCCGGAGGTCCCAGGGGGCCGGTTCCTCGCAGTTCGCGTTCATCCCGCGGCGGGGGACCATCTGCATGCGTGCGTGGGCCATCAGGTAGGCGAGCCAGGTCCCGATCGCTTCGGGCTGGACATGGGCCCCCTCTTTCTCCAAAAACTCGAACATCCTGTAGTTGCCCCCCCCCTCGGTGGTCTGCGCCCAGAATTCCCCGATGACCTTGACGATCGGTTTCTGGCGCGTCCGGTCGACGGCGATGCCGTCGATGCGCCTGCGGCACCGTTCGAGCGCCCCCTGGAATTCCTCCCCCCTCAGGTGCCGGTTCATCTTGTAGAGGAAGCTCAGCAGGTGGCGCAGGAAATTCCGCTTTTCCAGGGTCGGGACGAACCAGCCCGGCACCCGCTGGGCCAGCTCGGGCGCCTTGTACCGGCGCAGGTGGTCGCACAGGTCCTCCATGCAGAGGGCCATGACCCGGTTGGTTTCCCCCGGGGTCACCTCGTAGGGGCGGATGTTGTGGGTCAGGTCGTTGAGCACGTCCCCGAGGAAGAGCACCTTCAGCATGCCGAGTCCGAAATCGATGGTGTATTTCAGCCCCGGGGCGGAGATCTTCTGGCGGATGCCGTCGTCCTGCTGGAAGCGGAGGACGCGGAAACCGTCGTACCCGGCGTTCTGCAGCGCCAGCCGGTATTCGGCCGCGTAGGTGCCGAAGCGGCAGGGGCCGCACGACCCGGCCGTGAAGTAGAGGTAGTTGTCGACGATGTCGCGCCGGGACATCCCCCCGGCTTCCAGGTCGCGCAGATACTGGATCAGGGCCCCCGACGTGAAATAGGCCGGGCTGCACTGGCCGTTGTTGCCGAATTCCTTCCCGAGGTGAAACGCCTCCTGGTCCGGGACCGGGAGGAGTTCGCAGCTGTAGCCGCTTCCCTGGAACACGGCGCGGATGAGCTCCTCGTGTTTTCGGGTGAGTCCCCCGACCAGGATCGTCACCCGGGAGCGTTCCTCCTCCGTGAAGGGCCTTTCGGCAGGGCGGTGGTAATGCCTTCTTTTCAGAGATTTTTCCTGCATCGTGTCCATGAGGTCATCCTGTCCTGACGCCCGGTATGTCCAATGTCGGGTTTAAATATATAACATTCCCGGACTTACCCTTGCAAGGTGTTCGTCGATTTGCTCTAGGGGTGCGCCCGGAGGATGGTGCAAATGTTCTATTCCCGGGTCATTCGACCGTGACGCTCTTGGCCAGGTTGCGCGGCTGGTCCACATCGCACCCGCGCAGGAGGGCGATTTCGTAGGCCAGCATCTGGAGCGGGACCGCCATCAGGATGGGGAGGAGCGGATCGGGGAGCTCGGGGATGCGGATCACGTGCCGGGCGATCTCTTCGATGCCGGGGTCTCCGGTGCTGGCCAGCGCGATGATGATGCCGTCCCGGGCGCGCACCTCCTCGATGTTGCTCCGCATCTTTTCGTACCGCAGCATCGACCGGGGGTTTCCCTCTTCCCGGGCCGCCAGCGCGACGACTGGGAGGTTGTGGTCGATCAGCGCGTTCGGGCCGTGCTTCATCTCTCCGGCCGGGTAGCCCTCGGCGTGTATATACGAAATCTCTTTGAGCTTCAGGGCGCCCTCGAGGGCGATCGGGTAGTGGATCCCCCGCCCCAGGTAGAGGGCGTTGTCGTGCAGGTAGATGTCCCGGGCGATCCGGGCGCAGGTGTCGGCCTGGCCGAGGAGCTCCTCCACCGCGCGCGGCACCTGCAGGAGGGCGGAGACCATCCCGATCGATTCCTCCGCCGTGAGCCGGCCCTTCAGCCGGCCGAGGTGCAGCGCCAGAAGCAACAGGACGGCGAGTTGGCAGGTGAAGGCCTTGGTGGAGGCCACCCCGATTTCGGGCCCGCTGCGGGTGTAGAGGGTCCCGTGGCTCTCCCTCGAGAGCATGCTGCCGACGACATTGCAGATGGAGAGGATCCGGGCGCCCCGGGAGCGGGCTTCCCGGACGGCGGCGAGGGTGTCGGCCGTCTCCCCCGACTGGCTGATGGCGATGACGAGGGATTTCGGCCCCACCAGCGGGTCCCGGTAACGGAACTCGGAACCGTAATCGATCTCCACCGGGATGCGGGCCATCTCCTCGATCAGGAACTTCCCCACCAGGGCGGCGTGCCAGGAGGTCCCGCAGGCGATGATATGGATCTTCTCCATTTCCGCGAGCGCCGCGCCGGAGATCCCCGCCTCGTCCAGGAAGACCTCCCCCGATTCCAGGGACACCCTCCCCGCCACGGTGTCCTGGAGGCTGCGGGGCTGCTCGTGGATTTCCTTGAGCATGAAGTGCCGGAACCCCCCCTTTTCCGCCATTTCGGGGCTCCAGGAAACCTCGCGCGGCTCGAACGGTATCTCCTGCCCGTCAAAGGTTTCGAGCGCTATCCCCGCGGGGGAGAGCACCGCCATCTCCCCGTCCCGCATGAAGTACATGGTGCGCGTATGTTCGAGGATCGCGGGGACGTCGGAGGCGACCAGCCTTTCACCCTCCCCCATCCCCACGATGAGGGGCGGCCCGCTGCGGGCGGCCACCAGCATGTTCGGGCAATCGGCGGAGAGGAGGCAGAGGGCGAAGCTCCCGCGCAGGCGCCCGAGCGCTTCCCTCACCGCCCCGGGCAGGCTCCTGCCGGGGAGGAGCGATTCGACGAGGTGGGCGATGACCTCCGTGTCGGTCTCGGTGACGAACCGGTGTCCCTCGCGCTCCAGCCGGGCCTTCAGTTCCAGGTAGTTTTCGATGATGCCGTTGTGAACCACCACGATCCTGCCCGTGCAGTCACGGTGCGGGTGCGCGTTTTCCTCGGTCGGTCGGCCGTGGGTGGCCCAGCGGGTGTGCCCGATGCCGTACTCGCCGTCGAGCGGGTCCGACTCGAGGGAGCGCACCAGGTTGGACAGCTTTCCGGGGGCGCGGCGCACCGAGACCTCGCGGCCTCTGACCACCGCCAGCCCGGCCGAGTCGTAGCCCCGGTACTCCAGTTTACGCAACCCTCCCAGGAGGACGCCGACGACGGGTTTCGGCCCGATATATCCGACGATTCCGCACATAGAATGAACCTCGCCCCTTGATATGCAGGCACCGCGCCTGGCCAGAAACAGTTGCCGGGGGCCGGGGGGAGGTATGCTACAATCCCCGCCGGGCGCGCCCGACCGTGCGGAGATTATAGAGGATGTCCGAGCCCGGGACAACCACCGCCGCGTTTCTGCAATATACTATCGGCTGCGTGCGGCCCGAGACTTTAGCGGCATGAGGACCCGGGCGTGGCCCGGGTCGGGAGGGAACCATGGAACTCAGCAATGTCCGTCTGACGATCCCGGTCGACGCCAACATCATCGTGGGGCAGAGCCACTTCATCAAGACGGTCGAGGATCTCTACGAGATCCTCGCCGCCGGCTGCCCGGGCGCCCGTTTCGGGATCGCGTTCTGCGAGGCTTCCGGCCCCCGCCTGGTCCGGGTGGAGGGGAACGACGCCGGGCTGCGGGAGGTCGCGGCGAAAAACGCGGAGGCCCTCGGGGCCGGGCACACCTTCGTCGTGATCCTCGAGGGTGCTTTTCCCATCAGCGTGCTGAATGCGGTGAAACATTGCCCCGAAGTGTGTCATATTTTCTGCGCCACGGCCAATCCGCTCGAGGTGATCGTGGCGGAAACCGAGCAGGGCCGGGGGGTTGTCGGCGTCATCGACGGCCTGCCGCCCCGGGGGGTGGAGACCGGATCGGACGAGGCGGCCCGCAAGGAGTTCCTCCGGAAGATCGGGTACAAGAGGTGATGCCCGATCCCTGTTCCCTTTGCCGAAGGCGGGAGTGCGTATGATCAGCGTGGAAGAAGCATTGCGGATTTTGCTGGCAAACCTGCCGGAGCCCGGGGTGGAGACGGTGGAGTTCCGGTCGTCCCTGGGCCGGGTGCTGGCCGAAGACCTCCTCGCCACCTCGGACATCCCCCCCTTCGACCGGTGCGCCATGGACGGTTACGCGGTGCGGGCGGAAGATACGCGGCTCGCCCCGGTGGAACTCGCGGTGGCCGGGGAGAGCCGCGCGGGCGGCGGGATGCCGGCGGGGCTCGAGGCGGGGCGCGCGGTGTCGATCATGACGGGGGCCCCGGTCCCCCCGGGGGCCGATGCCGTGGTGGTGGTGGAGCAGTGCCGCCGTTCGGCCGACCGGAGCAGGGTCGAGATCCTCGAACCGGTGAGGTGCGGGGACAACATCGCACCCCGGGCGTGCGAAGCCCGGGTCGGGGACCCGGTCCTCCGGAAGGGGCACCGCGTGGGCCCCTCCGAGATCGCCGTGATGGCCAGCTTCGGACATACGAGCGTCCCCGTCTACCGCAAGCCCACGGTGGCCATCCTGGCCACCGGGGACGAGCTGGTGGAGGTCGACCTGCAGCCGCGGCCGGACCAGATCCGCAATTCCAACGCCTACTGCCTCGCCGCGCAGCTGGAGCTTCTGGGATTCTCCTCCGACTATCTCGGCATCGCCCTGGACGCCAGGGAGGACCTCGACCGGAAGATCACGGCCGGTCTCCAGAGGGACATCCTGATTATCACCGGCGGCGTTTCCATGGGGGAATACGACCTGGTCCGCGACGTCTTCAGGGACCTCGGGCTCGAGATCCTTTTCAGCAAGGTGTCGATCAAGCCGGGGAAGCCGACGGTGTTCGCGCGCAAGGGGAACCGGCTGATCTTCGGTCTCCCGGGCAACCCGGTTTCGGCCCTGACCACCTTTGAATGTTTCGTCCGTCCGGCGCTCGGGCGGTTGTGCGGCATGAAGAAGCCGGAACTGCCCAGAATGAAAGGGACGCTGCTCACGGACGTGAAACAGGCCCCCGGGAGGACCGCCTTTCTCCCGGCCTGGGTTTTCTGGGAAGGGGACGAATGGAAGGTGGATCCGCTTCCATGGAAGAGCTCGGCCGACATCGTCGGTTATACGGGCGCCAACGCCGCGTACATATTCCCGAAGCAGCTGGACAGCTTGCGGCGCGGGGACAGGGTCGAGATCATGCTATTGCCCGATTTTTTTGTCAGACAACGGTAACCGGTTTTAGGGGAGGGGACATGGCCAGGAACAGGGACGCGCGGCTGACGCATCTGGATGACGAAGGGAAAGCGCGCATGGTGGACGTCACGGATAAGCCCGTCACCGTCCGCCGCGCGGTCGCGGAATCGTTCATCACCCTTTCCCCCTCGACCCGGTCCCTGCTCACCGGGGGGAGGCTGCCCAAGGGGAACGCCCTGGAAACGGCCCGGCTTGCGGGCATCATGGCCGCCAAGCGGACGCCCGAGCTCATCCCCCTGTGCCACCCGCTCCTCCTTTCGCACGTGGACGTGGAGGCCACGGCGCGGGGGAAGGGGGTGCGCTTTCTGGCCACGGTCTCCACGGCCGGCTCGACCGGGGTCGAGATGGAAGCCCTGACGGCCGCCTCCGTCGCCGCCCTGACCCTCTACGACATGGTCAAGGCGGTGGAAAAGGGGGCAACGATCGAAAGGATCCGGCTGCTGGAGAAGAGCGGGGGGAAAAGCGGCCCCTACCGGCGGAAGAAGTCCTGAGCCGCCGGCCGGAAGATTCGGTGCGAGGGTTGGCCATGCCCATCTATGAATATCATTGCCGCAGCTGCCGTCGGAGGATGAGTTTCCTGGTGATGAAGCCTTCGGCGTTCGAACCGGAGTGCAGATTCTGCCGGGGGAGGGATCTGGAACGGCTGTTCTCCCGGTTCTCCTCTCCCAGGTCGGAGGAGCAGAAGCTGGAATCGCTGGCCGACCCGGCGAGCCTTTCGGGGCTGGACGAGAACGACCCCGGGAGCGTAGCCCGCTGGATGAAAAAAATGGGGGGTGCACTCGGGGACGACATCGACGGCGGGGAGCTCGACGAGCTCGCCGAGCAGGCGGCGGAAGAGACCGCCGGCGGGGCGGACGCGGAAATGGATTCCTCCCCGGACGAACTGTAGCGCCGGGAGCGGTGACGGATCCTATGCCCGAAATGCCTGAAGTGGAAACGATCGCCCGGCAACTCCGAAGGAGGGTCGAGGGCAAACGGATTGTCGGGGTCCGCCTTTCGGGGCTGCCGCTCAGGAAACCGGTGTCCCCCGGTCTGGGAGCGGCGCTTGTCGGGCGCACGATCCGCCGCGTGCGGAGATACGGCAAATACCTCGTCCTGACGCTCGAACCGAAGGCCTTCTGGCTGATTCACCTGGGGATGAGCGGGAGGCTTCTTTATCATGAACCCGGCCGGGCGGAGGGAGCCGACCACACGCACGCCGCCATCCTCTTCTCCGACGGGGACGGGCTGGAGTACCGGGATCCCCGCCGTTTCGGGCTGCTGGCCCTGTACGAGGGGGCGTCGCCGCGGGCGATTCCCGAGATCCGTTCCCTGGGGAAGGATCCCCTGGAGCCGGGGTTCACGGGCGAGTGGCTGGGCCGCAGGCTGCGCGGCAGCCGGCGCGAGGTCAAATCCTTTCTCCTCGACCAGGGAGTGCTGGCCGGGATCGGGAATATCTACGCCTGCGAAGCGCTTTTCGGGGCCCGCATTCACCCCGGGCGCAGGTGCGCGACCCTGACCGGCAGGGAGTGCGGCCGCCTGGCGGCCGCCGTCCAAAAGGTGATGCGGGACGCGATCCGCCGCCGGGGGACCACCTTCTCGGATTTCAGGGGGGCGGACGGGAAAGCGGGGGGGAACCAGGATTACCTCGCGGTCTACATGAAGGAAGGGAAGCAGTGCGTCGAATGCGGGAGGCCGATCCGGAGAATCAGTCAGGGCACTCGGAGCACCTTTTTCTGTCAGCAATGCCAGCGCTGAGTCCCGGGGGGGTCCCGGGGCGGCGCGGGCCTACGGGGAGGTTGGACAATGGCGGAATCTTATCGGATATGCACGCACTGCAAGGGTACGGGGCAGTGCCGGGCGTGCCATGGAACGGGGCGGTTGGCTTTGCAGAAGGGGAAGACCTGCACTTCCTGCTACCCGCACGGAAGCGGCCTGTGCCAGAACTGCCGGGGGCTGGGGGGATTCGACTCGAGCGGGAAGCCGGCGAAAAAGGCGGAATGACGAGATGGGACGCCCCCGCGGAAGCGGGAATGCGTCCCCGGTGACCCAAGCATGTTTCTGGCGATCGATATCGGCAATACCAACATCACCCTCGGCCTGTATGAAGGGGACACGGCGGGGCCCCGCTGGCGCCTCGCCACGGATCACGAGAGGACGGCGGACGAATACGGCGCTTCCCTCCGGGAGGTGCTCTGCCGCGCGGGCATCGAAACCGGTAACGTCCGGTCGGTGGCGATCGCGAGCGTCGTCCCGCCGCTGACCGGGGTTTTCGAGGACGTGAGCTGGAAATGCCTCCGCAGCCGGCCGCTGATCGTGGACAGCTCCGTGAAGACGGGCATCCGGATCCTGTGCGACGCCCCGGAACAGATCGGCGCCGACCGGATCGTGGATGTCGCGGCAGGCTTTGCCCTATACGGGGGGCCGGCGTGCGTCATCGACCTGGGCACCGCCACCACTTTCGACGCCGTCAGTGCGGACGGGGACTACCTGGGGGGAGCCATCACCCCGGGGATCGGGATCGCGGCCGAGGCCCTGTCCCGAAGGGCGGCCAGGCTTCCGCGGGTCGAACTGCGGCCCCCTCCCTCCGCCATCGGGAGGAATGCGACGCAGTCGCTCCAGTCGGGGCTGCTCCTCGGGTACGTCGGGCTCGTGGAAGGGATGGTCGCACGCTTCCGCGCTGAACTGGGTCCCGACACGAGGGTTATCGCCACGGGGGGGCTGGCGGGCGTCATCGCCCGGGAGACGGACTCCATCAGCGTGCTCGCTCCCTGGCTCACGCTCGACGGCCTGCGAATCATCTACGAACTGAACCGCGGTCGGGATCAGTAGTTCATGGCTGCCCGGTCGAGGATTTCGGTGTAGATCTCGAGCTTGCCCGCCTTTTCAAGCTCTGCCCGCAGCCTGGCGACATATTCCTGGAAATAGGGGTCCCGAAGCGACTCGAGCATCCGCTGCTTCAGCTCCGGTTTCGCTTCCGTGAAGGCGGCCTCGTCGAACTGCGAGCGGGAGAGGACCTGGAAGACCACAAGGTTGTCGACCAACGGCTGGGGGGTTCCGACCGCTCCCGGTTCCAGGTCGAAAGCGGCCCGGTTGAACGGCGAGTTGGCGCCGATTTCGGGGTCCGCCGTCCCCGCAACCGTGAATTCCGAGCTTTTCCTGACGCTGAAGCCGGTGCCGCGGGCCGCATCCCGCAGGCTCCCCTGCCTGCGCGCCGCTTCCGCGAGTTTCTGCGCCTCGGCCTGCAACAGTTCCCCCGCCCGGGCGTCGACGTAATCGTTCCTGACCCGGTCCCGGAATTCGTCATATCGCCCCGCCCGGGCCGGCTCGATCCCGGTCAGGGTGCAGACGGCGAAGCCGAGAGGGTGCTCGACCGCCTGGCCGACGCCGCCCGCCTCCTTGAGCGTGAAGACTTCATCCCGCATCGCCTGCGAGATCCCGAAATCGAAGGGGTTGTCCTCCTGGGAGAAGAGGCCCGTTTCCCGGACCTCGGCCCCGGCGCCCAGCTCCCGGGCCGCTTCGTCCGGGTCTTTCCCGCCCCGGAGCAGGGTCGCGGCCTCTTCCGCCTTCCGGCGGGCGAGGGCCTGGGCTTTTTTCTGCAGCGCGAGCATCGCGAGCTCCTGCCGGTTGGCCTCGAGCGTCGGCGTTTCGCGCCGCAGCACCTGGATGATGTGGAACCCGTACTGGGTCCTTACCAGGTCGGAAACCTTCCCGGGTTCGAGCGAAAAGGCGGCAGCCTCGAATTCGGGCACCATCTGCCCCCGCTGAAAGGGCCCCAGGTATCCCCCCCTTTCCGCGCTGCCGGTGTCCTGGGAATACTCCTGTGCCAGTCGGGCGAAATCCTCCCCCGCACGGATCCTCTGGAGCACCTCCAGAGCCCGCTGCCGGACCGCGGCCTCCTCCGCCGGGTCTTCGACCAGGAGCAGGATGTGGGCGGCCTCGGCCGTTTCCTCGTGGGGCACCTGCTTCCATTCCTGCAGGATGTCCTCGTCCGTCACGGTGATGTCCGAGGCGAGCGCGGCCGCAGGGACCAGCAGATACCGTGCGCGCCGCTTCTCTCCGACGCGGTAGGAGTCGCTGTGGGCATTGAAGTGCGCCTCGAGTCCGGCCGCCGTCGGCTGGACACGTTTGCGGAACTCCTCCTTCTTGAGCAGGACGAAGTCCACCTGGGTCTTCAGGGTGGACCGGGAGAATTCCTCGCGCAGTTCGCGCTCCCCCACGTCGAGGGAACTGGTGACGATCCCGTGCACCTTGTCCAGCAGCCGCATGCGCCTCATGTCGTTTTCGAAATCGGCGACAGAGTAGTTGTTTTGCGCCAGGAGGGCCTTGTAGTTTTCAATCCCTATGAATTTCCCCCCGTTCTGGAGATTGGGGTGGGTCTCCACCGTGCGGCGGATTTCCTCCGGGGTGACGCGGACACCGAGGCGCCCGGCCAGGATCTCGATGAGTTCGGCCGATACCAGGTCCTCGAGCACCTGCTGGGGAAGCCCCATCGATTGAAGGGTCTTCCGGTCCATCCGGTTCCTCCCCCCCGCGTTGATGCGGTCGACCGTCCTGCGGTACAGGTTGACGAAACTGCTGGTCGGGATCGGGCGCCCGTCGACTTCGGCGATGGACGAGGTGGTGGCGATGCCGCCCATGTCCATCCCCGGGATGAAGAAGATCATCATGGTCAGGGCCAGGGCGATGATGACGAGCCAAAGAACCAGTTTCAGCCGCTTTTTGCGGCGCATCAGATCCAGCATGGGACGAAACCCCCTCCGTTCGAGACTGAAAACGGGGAGTATAGCACAGACCGGGACAAAACAGGATTGGGAAAGCGGCGGGCGGGCCCCGGCGATTCGCTCCCTTTTAGGGTTCTCTTTTTCCGTGCCGAATATATAATAGGGCATCTCTCCCCGACCGATGAGGTTTGAGAGCGGGCGAGGGGATACGTGTGGATGAGGGGTGGAGGCATGCCCGCCGCCTCCCAGGCAAACGGCGGAAAATGAAAAACAACTCGAGTGATTCGGCGACCGGTCCCGGCAAGCGGCGGCGCGGCGTCGGGGGCCGCGGTGTCCTGATCCCCGGCGTCCTGATCCTGGCGGCCGCGGCCGTCCTCGCGGCGGTCTATTTCCACCGGGCGCCGGAGGGGTCGGCGTCCCGGGGCGACACTCCTCCCCCGGAATTCACCGAGATTGTGGCCGCTTCCGGAACCGTGCAGATCCTCGAAACCGGGGACTCCGAGTGGCGGGCGGCCGGAGTGGGTCAGAAGCTGGCCGACGGGGACCTGGTCCGGACCGGCGCCCGGGGCGGCGCCAGCATCCGCTACCCCAACGGGACCGTGGCCTCCATCCGGGCCGGGACGATCTTCGCCGTGCAGCCGACGGGAAGCAACGAAATGGAGATATGGATGACGGCGTCCCCCGGGCCGGCGGAACGGGCGGGGGGCGAAGAGGCGGGCCCGGGGGGGGGGAGGCGGTCCCTCGACCGGGCGGAAGCGGGGGGGCTGATCCCCTCCCTGAGGCTGGAACGGATCGTCCCGTTCGGACAGAGCCTCGAGCTGGTCGGGCACGTGGAACCGGGGAGCCGGCTGACCGTCAACGGCGAGAAGGTCGTGGTCGAGGGGGACGGTGCGTTCAAGCACTTCACCAACCCTTTCCCGAAAACGGCGGAGACCGTCGAGATCGTTTTGAAGGCGACAAACCTGGCGGGCCGCACGAGCACCCTGACGGCCGAGCACCATTTTCGTAACCGTGCCGGGGACAGATAACATGGCCGAAGGGTCCAGAATCGGAATCGTCTACAGGGACCGTGCCCCCGAACTGGTCGCGGGCGGCATTCCGGAAGGGATGCCGTGGGAAGCGGAGTTTTTCCGGGAGAAGGATGTCCTGGCCGAGGGCTGGAGGCCGGGGAGCGATTACGTCGCGGTCTTCTTCCCGGTCGACGACGGGGCTCCCGGGCTCCGGGGCCGCCTCGCGGAGGCTTTCCCGGGGGCGGAACCGGTCGGTTTCCGGACCTGCGCGTCCACGTCCGGGGAGGCCGCAGTGAAGACCGGAGCGGGGGAGACGGAACTCCGGGTGCCCGCCCCGCTTGCCCTGGTGCGCACGCTGATCGATGGCCTGGCGGCGGCAGGCTCCTTCCGCAGGGAAGCGGAATCGGCCTCCCGCCGGGCGGACGACACCCGGGATTTTCTCGACGCATTCGTCTCCGCCCTGGACGCCTGCGCCCGCCTTCCCGGGCGGGAAACTGCCCTGGGCCCGCTCCTCGAGCGGATCCAGGCCCGCATCGGGGCGGAAGAGGGGGCGCTGTATCTGCCGTCGGAGTCCGGCGGCGAGCTCGAGTGCGTCCTGGGCGCCGGAACCCCCGTGGAACCGGAAGCCGGCGACCGGTTGTCCGTCGTGCGACGGGTTTTCGAGAGTGGAACGCCCTGTTTCGAGGACGGCTGCGTGCCGGGGTCGGAGACCCCGCAGGAGGACGCGGCCCGGTCCGTGCTCCGTCATCCCCTTGCCTGCCGCGGTGAAAAGGTCGGGGTGATCGAATTGGTGAGCAGGGCGGGCGAAGCCTTTACCCCGGAGGACCGGACGCTGGTCGAAATGGCGGCGGGCCCGCTCGCGGTCGCCATCCGGACGCTCGGCCGGTTCGAGCTCTCCGAGCGGCTCACGATCACCGACGATTTGACCCTGCTGTACAATTACCGGTATCTTAAAAAATACCTCGAAGCCGAGGTAAAACGTTGCCTCCGGTACAAGAAAAAAGTATCTTTGCTGTTTATAGACATTGATGAATTCAAATGCATCAACGACACTTTCGGGCATCTGGTCGGAAGTCGGGCCCTGGCGGAAATGGGGCAGGTGTTCAAGCAATGCGTCCGCGAGACGGATGTGGTCGGAAGATATGGAGGGGATGAGTTTGTAATTGTTCTTCCGGAGACCCCGCTCGGCGGGGCCATGGCGGTCGCCGAGCGCATCAGGAAGAGGGTGGAGGGGTACGAGTTCGCCGCCCGTAACCTGAGCATCCGCCTCACGGTGAGCCTCGGGGTGGCCAATTGCCCCAGGCACACGCTGACGGCCGAGGGTTTGATCAAGAAAGCGGACGCCGCGATGTACCGTGCCAAGGAACTTTCCAGGAACAGTATCAAAGTCGCCGTATAGGAACTATGAATCTAAGAACTTTGTTCGGTTTTTTTTCCAGTGATCTGGCCATCGATCTCGGGACCGCGAACACGCTCGTTTACGCGAAGGGACGGGGAATTGTGGTCAACGAGCCGTCGATCGTCGCCCTCGACAGGAATAACAAGCGGGTGCTTGCCGTGGGACACGCGGCCAAGGAGATGCTCGGGCGCACCCCCGCCGACATCGTGGCCGTCAAGCCGATGAAGGACGGGGTGATCGCCGATTTCGACGTCACCGAGGTCATGCTGAAGTATTTCATCAAGGCAGCGCACAGCCGCAACCACCTGTTGAGCCCCCGCATCGTGATCGGCATCCCCTCGGAGATCACCCAGGTGGAAAAGCGGGCGGTGCAGGAGTCGGCCCTGCGCGCCAAGGCGAGCGAGGTGTACCTGGTGGAACAGGCGATCGTGGCCGCCATCGGCGCCGGCATGCCGATCACGGAGGCGTGCGGCAACATGATCGTCGACATCGGCGGCGGGACCACCGACATCGCGGTCATTTCGCTCTCCGGCATCGTCTACAGCCGGTCGGTGCGGGTCGCCGGCAACGAGCTCGACGAGGCGATCATCCAGTACATCAAGCGGAAGCACAACCTGCTGATCGGGGAGCGCACCGCGGAAGTCATCAAGATCCAGATCGGGTCCGCCGCCCCGCTGGAGCGGCCGATGACTATGGAGATCAAGGGGCGGAACCTGATCGAGGGGGTGCCGAAGACGGTCACCATTTCCGACGAGGAGATCCGGGAAGCCCTGAGCGACAGCATCGCGATCCTGATCAACGCCATCAAGGTCGCCCTCGAGCGGACGCCGCCCGAACTGTCCGCCGACATCATGGACCGGGGGATCGTGCTGACCGGCGGCGGGGCGCTCCTGAAACGTTTTGACAAGAGGCTGGGGGCGGAGACGGGGCTTCCCGTTTTCGTGGCCGAGGACCCCCTTTCGTCGGTCGTTCTCGGAACCAGCAAGATGTTGACGGACCTGAAGTTGTTCCGGAGAATCTGTGTCCAGTGAAATGCCTTCGAGGGTGAACGGACAGCGGTCGGCCGCGGTGCTGATCCCGCTGCTGGTTCTGCATCTGGCCCTGCTGTCGCTGCAGATCGAAAGGCCTTCCGGGACCCTGCTGTTCAAGAGCTGGACGATGGCGGCCCAGGCCCCGGTGCTTTCCCTCTTCGCCAGGATCACGGGCGGCGTCGGCGATTTCTGGCGCGGGTATTTCTGGCTGGTCGGCGCGCGGGCCGAGAACGAGGCCCTGCGGGAGGCCGTCAACCGCCTCTCGCTGCTCAACGGCGCCTACGAGCAGTCCCGGTTGGAGAACGCGCGGCTGCGCCGGCTCCTGGCGCTGAGCGATTCCATGCAGAAACACACCCTGGGCGCCCGGGTGACGGCCCGGGCCCCCAGTTTCCTGGCCAACCTCGTCTACATCGACCGGGGTGAACGGCACGGTGTCCGGGTCGACGCCCCGGTCATTTCCGGGGAGGGGATCGTCGGGAGGGTCCTGCTGGTGTCGGCCGGCCAAGCCCAGGTTCAGCTGATCACCAACCCCGGCGCCGCGATAGGGGTGATGCTGGAAAACAGCCGGACCCCGGGGGTCCTGGCCGGAACGGGCGACCCGCTGCTCGAACTGAAATATATCGGCAACACCGACCCGGTCGCCGTCGGAGAGCTCGTGCTGAGTTCGGGGCTGGACGGCATTCTGCCCAAGGGGATGACGATCGGACGGGTGGTCGAGGTCGAAAAGGGGAAGGGGGTCTTCCAGGCGATCAGGGTGAAGCCGCTCGTGGACCTGATCCATCTCGAGGAGGTGGCGGTCCTTCTCGACCCGCAAACTCCTGAAACGGCGGGCCCGTTGCCATGAAATACATCTTCCTGGCGTTGTCTTCGTTTCTCGCCATCATCGCGCAGATGATCGCCGGGGAGAACTTCTTCCTGTTCAACTTCCTCGACCTGTCGCTGCTGCTGGCCGCCTACTGGGCCATCTACCGCAGCCGGATGCAGGCCCTGTTCGTCGGATCGCTGACCGGAATCCTGCTCGACGCCGCCCTGGGCTGGCCGCTGGGCTACAACGGGTTCGGGCGGACCCTGGCCGCTTTCGTCGTCGGGCAGTGCTGGAAAAGGTTCAACACGGCGGACCAGCCGTGGGTCCGGTTCTCCATCTTCGCCGCCGCTTCGTGCATCAACTCCGCGAGCATCTACCTGTTGTTCTGGTTCATGCAGCGCTCCTCGAGCGGGATTTTCCCCGGCGCCAGCCTCCTGCAGGCGGTCATCACGGCCGGCGTGGGGGTGGTGGCGTTCGCGGCGGTGGACGGCTACAGGCGAATTCAGACGCATAAGGCGCACTGAGCAAGATTTGGCACTCGAGCAGGAATCCAACCGACAACTGATACAGCAACGCCTGAACCTGTTCCGCATACCGGTCCTGTTGATTTTTCTCGTCCTCGGGGCAAGGCTCTGGCAGCTGCAGATCATCCAGGGGTCCGAATACGCCCTGAAGGCGGAGCGGAACCGGGTCCGCAGCATCACCCTGACGGCGCCGCGGGGGAACATCCTCGACCGCAACGGCGTGCCCCTGGTGGACAGCCGGCCCTCCTTCGACGTGCTCGTGTACCGCGAAGACATGAGGGACCGCGAGGCGACCGTGCGCTTTCTGACCCAGAGACTGGGGATCGACCGGGAG
Organism: Acidobacteriota bacterium; assembly: GCA_016934555.1. Taxonomy (GTDB): domain Bacteria; phylum Acidobacteriota; class UBA6911; order UBA6911; family UBA6911; genus UBA6911. The sequence continues at coordinate 20,656 of JAFGSS010000226.1, forward strand.
GAGGTCGAGCGGCAGTTCGAGCGGCACAGGGGATCGGGACTCTACCGTCCCTTCATCGTCAAGGAAAACGCCGGCATGGAGGACATCTCCATCATCGAGGCGCACCGGGGGGACCACCCGGAGATCAAGGTGGGGCCCGAGCCGCGCAGGCAGTACCGTTACGGCCCGCTGGCGGCCCACCTGCTGGGGTACCTGGGGGAAATTTCGGAGGAGGAGCTCAAGAGCGACCGGTTCCCGGGGACCACGGCGGGGCAGCTCGTGGGGCGGAGCGGGGTGGAACGGTTCTACAACCGGCTCCTCGCGGGGAAGGACGGGGTCCGCCGGGTGACGGTGGACAGCCGCGGGCGCGAGGTGGACATCCTGGACGAATCGGAACCCCTGATCGGGGGCGAACTGCGGCTGACGCTGGACCTGCGGCTCCAGCTCGTCGCGGAGGAGGCCCTGCGGGGCAAGGTCGGGGTGGTGGCGGCCATGGACCCCCGCAACGGGGAGATCCTGGCGCTGGCGAGTTCCCCCGCCTTCGACCCGAACGCCTTCTCGCGGCGCATATCGGGGGCGGACTGGGAGGAACTGGTCCGCCACCCCGACCGTCCCATGCAGAACCGCGCCATCCAGAACAGCCACTCTCCCGGTTCCATCTTCAAGCTGATCATGGCGGGCGCCGGTTTCAGGGCCGGGCTGCTCGACGAGGATCCGGTCATCGTCTGCCGGGGGCGCGCGTCCTATTACGGGCGGGTGTTTCACTGCTGGGACCGGAGCGGCCACGGGGCCCTGCGCCTGGAGCAGGCCATCGCGAAATCGTGCAACATCTTCTTTTACGAGTTGGGGCGGGAACTGGGGATCGAAAAAATCAGCGAATTCGCCCGCGAGCTGGGGCTGGGGGCCCCGACCGGCATCGACCTGCCGGGAGAGCGGGGGGGCATCATGCCGAGCCCGGAATGGAAGCGCGGGACGCGCGGGGAGTCCTGGTATCCGGGGGAGACTATTTCGGTCTCCATCGGACAGGGGGCCGTCAGCACGACGCCGGTGCAGCTCCTCCGGGCGGTCGGCGCCCTGGCCACCGCCGGGAACCTGGTCACCCCGCATGTGCTCCTCCATGCGGAAGGGGGCGGCGACGGCCCTCAAGGGGGGTGGCCGGTGAAACGCCTGCCGATCGCAGAGGCCCATGCCCGGAGACTGCGGCAGGGGATGTGGGAAAGCGTCAACGCGTGGGGGACGGGGCACAATGCCCTGGTTCCGGGGGAGGACATCTGCGGCAAGACCGGAACGGCCCAGGTCGTGGGGAAGGAGGCGGCGAAGCGGCTGGGGGAAGGGGTGGAGGATCACGCCTGGTTCGCCGGGTTCGGCCGCCGGGACGCCCCCGAGATCGCCGTGGTCGTCTTCATCGAGCATGGAGGTTCCGGGGGGGGGGCGGCGGCCCCCGTCGGCCGGGAGATCTTCCGGACGTATTTCGAGAACCGGCGGTCCCCGGGGGCGGAAGGCCATGACTGAATCGGAGCAACGGCTGTTTCACGGGTTCGACGGACTCCTGTTCGGGGCGCTGCTGCTCCTTTCGGGAGCCGGCATCGTCGCCATCTGGAGCACCACCGGGAGCGTCGGGTTCGACAGCTACTTCGGCCGGCAGGTGATGTACCTCGCCGCCTCGCTCGTGCTCTTTTTCACCCTCCTCTATTTCGATTACCATCTCTTTTCCGATTTCATTGCCATCCTCTACCTGGCCGCCATGGCCGTTCTCGGGCTGGTCCTGCTGTTCGGGTTCAGCATCCACGGGAACAAGAGCTGGATCGACCTGGGGGTCCTGTCGGTCCAGCCGTCGGAATTCGTCAAGATCGTCGTCATCGTGGCCCTGGCCCGGTACTATTCCGGACTGGAGGGGGACTACCTGGGGTTCAGGGAAATGCTGATCGGCGGGCTGATCGTTTTCGTGCCGGCGGTTTTGGTCAAGCTTCAGGGGGACCTGGGGACCGCCGTCACCTTCGTGCCCATCTACGCGGCGCTCTCCGCGATCGCGGGCATACGCCGGAAGCACGTCGTGGTCCTCGTCCTCGCGGCCGCCGTCGCCGCCCCCCTCACCTGGTTCGCCCTCAAGGACTACCAGAAGGACCGGATCGAAACAGTGTTCAACCCCGCGAGCGACCCCCAGCGTTTCGGCTACCAGACGATCCAGTCGCAGATCGCCGTCGGCTCGGGAGGGACGCTCGGCAAGGGCTTCGGCGGGGGGTCCCAGGGGCACCTCGGCTTCCTGCCCGCGCGGTTCACCGATTTCGTCTTCGCGGTGCTGGCGGAGGAAAAGGGGTTCGTCGGCAGCATCGCCATCCTGGGGCTTTTCCTCCTCGTCGTCTTCCGGCTGTTCCGCATCGCCGCGGAGGCCAAGGACAGGGTCGGCGCCCTGATCGTGTCCGGCGTGCTGGGGCTCCTGCTGTTCCACATGAGCGTCAACGTCGGGATGGTCGTCGGGCTGCTGCCGATCGTGGGCATCCCGCTCCCCTTCGTCAGCGCCGGCGGGTCTTCCCTGATTTCGTTCTTCGTCGGCATGAGCCTGTGCATGGGAATCCGGATGAGGCGCTATGTCAACTGACGGCATCGCCGGAACGTTTGCTTGCATTCGGCCCGGGAGCCAATTACCATACAGTGTTGGAGTTTATCTCCCGGGAGCCCCGGGCCCATCGGACACCGATGGTTGAGCCGAAGGAAGTTCGGCCGACATAAGTTGAGCCATTATAAGTGGATATTGAAAACAGTTATCCGGCCCTATTGAGGCCATCACAAGAATGACCAGTCGCTGCTCGATACCGAGGGCGGAACTCAACGAAACGGGTTGTATCCTGGAACCTGGAAGCGGCAATGAGACGCGTCGCTAGGCACGGGAGTGCGGAAGCGGATGCCCGCGCGCATTCCCTCCGGCCCTGTCGCCCGATCTGAACGCACCTGTCGCCCGGTTTCCCGAAAAGGCGGGTTTGCTTTTGTTTTCGAATCGTTTCCACAATCTGGAGTGCCTGTGGTCCGCAGGGCCCTGCCCGTATTGACCCGAATGGATTCTTTCCGGTAAGTATCGACCGCGCCTGTGTCCCAGACACGGGAGCAAAACCATGATCAAGGACATGATCGTTTCCAGCACGGCTCTGGAAACGAGAGTCGCCATCCTGGAAGACGACCAGCTGGCCGAACTCTATATTGAACGGCATGGAAACCGGGGCATCCTGTCCAACACCTACAAGGGGAGGGTGACCAAGGTCCTGCCCGGGATGCAGTCGGCCTTTGTCAACATCGGGCTGGAGAAGGACGCCTTTCTTTACGTTTCCGATTTCGTCGAGGAGAGCGAGGAGTGCGAGACGGTATTCCCCGTCCCCGAGGAGCCGGCCGATGGTGCGCCGGAGTCGGAGACCCAGGAGCGCCAGGGACGGCGGGAACGAAAAGGGGAACGGGGGCGCTGGCGCGACCGGAGGGAGCGTTCGGAGACGCGCAGGGATCCGGAGAGCGCGGAGCCGACGACCGAGACCCCGCTCGAACGCTGGAATATCAGCGCCGAAACAGACCGGGAAGCGGAGGCTCATTTCGAATCGGGCGTCCTGTCGGGAGCTTCCGGGTTTCCCGTATCCAGCGGGGAGCCCGGAGAGGGAGAGCCCGGTGCGGGCCAGGCGCCTGCGGGCGAAGCGCCTGCGCCCGAGGGTGACGCCCCCGCGGGAGAGGCCTCGTCCCCGGAGCCCGTCCCCGGGGAACCGTCGCCGGAACCCCCGCCGGCGGACGCCGCCGCCATCCGTGATGACGGCGAAACCCTGCCGTTTGCCGCCGAGGAGGGCCTTAAGCCCGGATTCGTCCGGCGCCGGGGCCAGGCGACGCGGCGCAAGAGGTACACGGCGGCGCGCCATTCCCACCGGGCCGAGCACCAGTCGATCGACGACATGCTTCACGAGGGGCAGGAGGTGCTGGTCCAGGTGGCCAAGGAACCGATCGGGAAGAAGGGGGCCCGGGTCACCAGCCATATCGCTCTCCCGGGGCGTTACCTGGTATACATGCCGACGGTGGAGCATATCGGGGTTTCCCGGAAGATCGGGTCGGATGCCGAACGGGTGCGGCTGAAGGAGATCCTCCTCAAGCACCGGGACCGGTTCCCCGGCGGGGTGATCGTGCGCACCGCCGCGGCGGAGCACAGCGAGGAAGACCTGGTGAACGATCTCAATTTCCTGGTCAGGCTCTGGGAAGACATGCGCACCCGCGCCGAAAAGGTCTCCGCCCCCGCCCTTGTCCATGCGGAGATGAGCCTCGTGCAGCGGCTGCTGCGGGACCAGTTCTCCTTCGAGTTCGCCTCGATCCGGGTCGACGACGAGCTGGAATATCAGCGGGTCGTGGAGTTCGTCGACAAGATCTTCCCGAACCTGGTGCATCGGGTGAAGCTGTACACCAAGGAAAACTCCATCTTCGACGAGTACGGCATCACTCCCGAGATCGACAAGCTGCTGCAGCCCAAGATCTGGCTGAAATCGGGGGGCTACATCGTCATCAACCAGACCGAGGCCCTGGTCAGCATCGACGTCAATACCGGGAAATTCGTCGGCCGGGGAAACAGCCTCGAGGAAACCATCACGCGGACCAATCTCGAGGCGGTCAGGGTGATCGTCCAGCAGGTGCGGCTCCGGGACCTCGGCGGCATCATCGTGGTCGATTTCATCGACATGGACGAGCGCAAGAACCGCAAGCGGGTGATGGACGCCCTCTCCGAGGAGATCGCCCGGGACAAGTCCCCTACCAAGATCCTGGAGTTCAACGAGTTCGGCCTGGTGGCGATCACGCGCAAGAGGGTCAAGCAGTCGCTGGAAAGGTCCCTGTGCCAGCCCTGCCCCTACTGCTCGGGTTCCGGGATGGTCAAATCGATCGCCACGACCTGCCACAACATCTATTACGAAATCGAGAAGATGCGCAAGCACCTGGATGACCGGGGGGACCTCATGATCCGCGTGCATCCCGATGTGGCTCGCGCCCTGCGCGAATCGGAGGCGTGCGTCATCGATGAACTCGGGCATCTCCTCAAGCGGGACGTCATCGTGAAGTCCGACCCGACGATGCATATCGAGCACTACAACATCGTGACGTAGACCGGGCCGGGTCCGGGGGCCGGAGGGGTCATTCCTCCCGGCCCTTGGCCTCCTCCCAGAGCGCGTCCATCTCCTCCAGGGAGGCGTCCTTGAGCGCCCGCCCCCGGCCCTTGATCGCCGATTCCATGTAACGGAAGCGCTGCTGGAACTTGCGGTTGCTGCGCTGGAGCGCCGTTTCCGGGTCTATCCCCAGGAACCGGGAGACGTTCACCGCCGCGAACAGGAGGTCTCCCACCTCCTCGGCCACCTTCCGGCTGTCGGACCGCGACCGGGCCTCCAGCAGTTCCTCCGCTTCCTCCCCGAGCTTGTCGAGAACGTCCTCCAGCCTCTCCCAGTCGAACCCGACCCTGGAAGCCTTGGCCGTCATCTGGTGGGCGCGGTGCAGGGCGGGGAGCCCGGGGGGGATGCCGTCGAGCAGCGACCGGTCCGAGCCGGGGTTCGATGCGCTGGCGACCCCCCTTTCGGCGGCCTTGATGTCCTCCCAGTTTTTCAGCACCTCGTCCGCCGTTTTGAGGTCGGCCCCCCCGAAGATGTGCGGATGCCGGCGCGTCATTTTCTCGCAGGAGCGGTCGATGACGGAGGCCAGGTCGAATTCCCCCCGCTCGCGGGCGATCTGGGCGTGAAAGACCACCTGGAACAGCAGGTCCCCCAGCTCGTCCTTGAGCTCCTCCGGCTCCTCCGCGTCGAGCGCCTCGAGTACCTCGAAGGCCTCTTCGATCAGCATCGGCTTCAGGGTTTCCCTCGTCTGCTCCCGGTCCCATGGGCATCCGTCTTCGCCGCGGAGCTTTTCGACGAGGAGGGCCAGTTTTTCGATGTCTGCGTCTCTCTTTTGCATCCCGCTATTATCCCCGGCGGAGGGGCGGGCCACAATGACGTCTTCGGCGAAAAAAAGGGGGGGCGCGGGCCGGGGGAAGGGCTTGGAGTCGCCGCCGGGGTGCCGGTATAATTCCGTCACCTATGAAAAACGAATGGCATGCGCTGGCGTCCTCCGAAGTGGTGGAAAAATTAGGGACCGACGCTTCCCGGGGGCTCTCCGATGTAGCCGTCGCCGCGCTCCGCGGGGAGCACGGCTGGAACGAACTGGAGGGGAAGGAGGGGCGGACACGCTGGCGCATCCTGGGCGAGCAGCTCAGCGGGGTGCTGACGGTGCTCCTGCTGATCGCGGCCCTGGTGAGCGGCCTGCTGGGCGACTGGCTGGAGGCGGCCGTCATCCTCGTCATCGTCCTGTTGAACGCGGCTTTCGGCTACCTGCAGGAAGCGAAGGCGGAAGAGTCGATGGCGGCCCTCAAGCGGATGGCGGTGCCGGTCGTGCGGGTCCGCAGGGGCGGGCGGGTGCTGGAAGTCTCCGCGCGGGAACTGGTGCCGGGGGACATCGTGATCCTGGAGACCGGCAACATCGTTCCCGCGGACGGCAGGATTCTCGAGGGCGTCAACCTCCGCGTCGACGAGTCGGCGCTGACGGGGGAGTCGGAGCCGGTGGAGAAATCGGCCGAACTCCGGCTGGATGCCGCCAAGGCGCTCGGCGACCGCCGCAACATGATCTACAGCGGGACCGTCGTGGGCTACGGCCGCGGCACCTTCGCGGTGACCGGAACCGGGATGCGGACCGAACTGGGGCACGTGGCCCGCATGATGCAGTCGGTCGGGGAGGAGGCCACCCCGCTGCAGCGGCGGCTCAACCGCCTCGGAAGGACCCTGGCCCTGGCGGCGCTCGGGCTGGTGGCCCTGGTATTCGCCATCGGCTGGTTCCGGGGGCAAAGCAGCATCGAGGAGCTGCTTCTGACGGCCGTGAGCCTGGCGGTTGCGGCGGTGCCCGAGGCGCTGACGGCCGTGGTCACCATCGCGCTTTCGCTGGGGGCCCAGCGCATGCTCCGGCGCAAGGCCCTCATCCGCAAGCTCCCGGCCGTGGAGACGCTCGGGTCCGTCACCCGCATCTGCTCGGACAAGACCGGGACCCTGACCCTGAACCGGATGAGCGTCATCGCCCTCGACGTGGCCAACCACACGGTGCGGCTGGACCAGTGCGAAGATGGGGGTTCTTTCACCCTCAAGCCCAGCGGGCAGAATCCTCCCCCGGGCGCCTGGCCCACGCTCGACCTGCTCCTGGCGGCGGGCGCGCTCTGCAACGACGCCGAGCTTGCCGGGGACGGCAAGGGCCCCGGGGGGCTCTACCGCGCGGTCGGAGATCCCACGGAAGGCGCACTGGCCCTGGCCGCCGCCTGCTCCGGCATCCTCAAGAACGACCTGGAGCGGGCGTTCCCCCGCATCGGGGAGGTCCCCTTCGATTCGGTCCGCAAGCGCATGACCACGCTGCACCGTTTTCCCCGGACCGACGCGGAAATCCCGGAAAGCCTCCGTTCCTTCTGGGACCGGCGGGAGCGGGCCGAAGCGCTCCCCTTCATCGCCTTCACCAAGGGCGCCATGGACGGGTTGCTTTCGGTTTCCAGCCATGTGTGGGTGGAGGGGGAGACCCTGGAACTGGACGATGCCTGGAGAGGGCGGATCCAGGCGTCCCACGACGAAATGGCCGCCCAGGGGATGCGGGTCCTGGCCGTGGGCATGCGCGCGTGGGACCGGCCCCCGGAGGAGACCACGGAGAAGGCGGTGGAAAACGGCATCGTTCTCCTTGGACTCTTCGGCATGATCGACCCCCCGCGTCCCGAGGTCAGCGAAGCGGTGGCCGGCTGCCACAGCGCCGGCATCCGCACGGCCATGATCACGGGGGATCATCCCCTGACCGCTAGGCACATCGCCCGGCAGATCGGGATCTCGGACAACGACCTGTTCCTGACGGGGGCCGAAATCGAGCACCTGTCGGCCGACGAACTGGCGGAGGCGACGCGCCGGGTTTCGGTCTTCGCCCGCGTTTCCCCCGAGCACAAGCTCAAGCTGATCGACGCCTACCAGAGCCGGGGGGAGGTCGTGTCCATGACGGGGGACGGCGTCAACGACGCCCCCGCCCTGAAGAAGGCCGACATCGGGGTGGCCATGGGGATCACGGGAACCGATGTCGCCAAGAACGCCTCGGACATGATCCTGCTCGACGACAACTTCGCCACCATCGTGGCCGCGGTCGAGGAAGGGAGGATCATCTACGACAACATCCGCCGCTTCATCCGGTACCTGCTGACGTGCAACGCCAGCGAGATCGCCGTGATGCTGCTGGGGCCGCTCCTGGGCATGCCGCTCCCCCTGCTGCCGCTGCAGATCCTCTGGATGAACCTGGTCACAGACGGTGCCCCGGCGCTTGCCCTCGGGGTCGAGCCCGCCGAGAAAAACGTGATGCGGCGCCCGCCGCATCCCCGGGATTCGGGCGTCTTCAGCCGTGAAATGGTCTTCTTCATCGGCGTCGTCGGAGTCCTGATGAGCGTCATCGCCATCGGGACCGCGTGGGAGCTCTGGCGCCTCGGGGATCCCGCCTGGCAGACGACGGTGTTCACCGTCCTGGTGCTGACCCAGCTGGTCGTGGCGCTGGAGGCCAGGTCGGAGGAGGAGTCCCTGCTGCGGCTGGGCCTGCTCGGGAACCGGGCCATGGTCGGCGCCGTCCTGATGACGGCCGTCCTGCAGGCGGCCGTCATCTATACCCCGGTCGGCAACCGGATCTTCGACACCCTTCCCATGCCGCCCGCGGACCTGGCCATCGCGGCGGGGACCTCCCTGCTGACCCTCTTCTTCATCGAGACCTGGAAACTCGGGCTGCGCCGGCGCAGAAGGAGGGCGGGCGTGCTGGGATGAAAGTTTCTTTCGTGATACACTGAAGGCAGTCGGCCCCGGCGGTCCGGCCGATGACAAGGAGGCACGTATGGCGGAGTTCCCCAAGCACCTTTACCTGATTCTCTATCCCAACGAGGCCCTGGTCGCGTCCCAGCTCACGCCCGAGGAATTCGGCAAGCACTATTCCGTCGGCAGCCCCAGGCATTTCAGCGGCAAGGTGATCTTCGCCGAGGTGGACATCGACTACCGCAACGACTACTTCAGGATCGACGATTACCTGAGGATTACGGAGTCGGGGATCCCGGGGAGGCCGAAGCGTTCCAAGTTCGTCAAGTCCTACCGGGTGCTGGAGCACGTCGATTTTTCCGCGCTGGGGAAGCTCTACCTGGTGACGACGGACGGCGCCGTGCTGGGTCTCGACCGTTCGCCGGGACCGGAGGCCGCGGGCGACAGGAACCGCATCCGGCTCTACCAGGAGATCTGTCCCTTGAGGATCCTGGTCGCCTCGTGCCTCGACCCGCGCCAGTTCGGCCATTACATCACCGAGGAGACCTGGTCGAAGGGGGCGCCCAGGATCTTCTTCACCGAGTACGACCTCAACGTGGAGGAGTTCGTCGCGAGCGACGAGATCTACGGCTACAACATGGGGCCGCTCCCGAACGTCAACCCCACCAACCTGCCGACGGCGGTCAAGGAACTCCAGGAAGACCCGCGCAAAAAGACGAAAACCGTGAACCTGAACCCCAATCTCGATTTCGTCAGCTACAAATCGATCAAGCACGGGTTCTGGCTCTCTTCCGGCACCGAAACGGTGTTCTACCGGATGCCGGGCATGGACGAACTGCACCGGGACCACTATTCCTGGTGGCGCCGCCTCTGACGGGCCTGGCCGGCCGGGGCGCCTGCGCCCGGCCGGCCGGGTCCGGTCACCCGACGACTTCCTCGAGCGCGCCGAGCACGCGGGCGGCATCCTCCTCCGCCATCCCCGAGAAGACCGGGAGGCAGATGTGGCGGGAACAGAGGTCTTCCGAGACGGGCAGCGGACCCCGGGCGTACCGGGCGAAAACGGGCTGCAGGTGCAGGGGCGCCTCGTAGACCTCCCCCGCCAGGGAGACGCCGTATCGCTCCCGCAGCACCTTTTTCAGTTCCCCCCGGTCGGTTTTCCGCTTGAGGACCGCGATGTACTTGTAGTAGTTGCAGGTACCGTCGGCGGAAACCGGAAGGGGCGCCAGGTTTTTGAATGGGCGCAGCCCCCGGTCGTACAGGGCGGCGATCGCCTGCCGGTCGGCGATCATGGCGGGAAGGCGCTCGAGGTGTTTGAGCCCGATGATGGCGTGGGGTTCCGAGAGGCGCCAGTTGTACCCCATGCGCACGTGGGCGTTCTCCGCGAAACTCTTTTTCCCCTGGTCCCGGTAGATGCGGGATTCCTCCGCGAGCCGTTCGTCGCCGGTCACGATCATTCCCCCTTCAGCCGAGGTCATGACCTTGGTGGGGTAGAAGCTGAAGGTCGCGCCGAGCCCGAAGCCCCCCGCGCCGGTGGATCCATGGGAGGAGCCGTGGGCGTGTGCGGCGTCCTCCACCAGCCAGAGCCCTTTTTCCCGGGCCAGGGAAACCAGATCGGGCATACGGGGGGAAACGACGCCGCCGATGTGGACGGTCACGATCCCCGCGACCCCGGGTTCCAGCAGCGGCTGTACCGTTTCCGGGCTGAGCGCGAACGTTTCCGGGTCCATGTCCGCGAAAAGGGGGATCCCCCCCGCGTGCACCACCGCCCCGGCCGTGGCGAAGAAGGTGTTGGAGGGGACGATGACCTTCTTTCCCTCGACGCCGATGGTGCGGAAGAGGATCTCGAGCGCGCTCGTGCCGCTGTTGACGGCGATGGCGTGACGGACCCCGCAGAATTCGGAGAACGCCTTTTCGAATTGCGAACCGTATTTCCCCAGGGTCAACTGGCCGCTGGCCAGCACCTCCTGGATCCTGTCGGCGATCCATGCCCTGTCCTCGGGGAGGAACTGGATTCTGGCTGCGGGTACCGGGTTCATGGTCTTCCTTTCTTGAGTGGGGGTTGCGGCTTCACAGCCGGTGACGGCAGATCGCCGAAGGCGATCGGCCGGATGTGTTTTTCCTGCAGCGCCGTCTTCAGACGCCGGCCGGTAAGGGTCCGGAATTCCTCCTCGTGCCGGTAGCCGGGCATGGGGCCGTCGATTTCGGGCGCCCGCCCAGTGGCCGGGTGGAAACAGAACTCCGTGACCCCCGGCGGAAGCTCGGAGAGGAGGCGCAGAACGAGCTCCTCCGTCATGGCGCCGCTGTCGGTCATCCCGAACAGGGCGTCGTTGTGCCTCATCCCGGCCCGGTCGAGCCGGAGCCTCATCAGGCGGGTCCAGGGGGAGAGGAAGGCACGGGACGCCGTCCGGGCCCCCAGCTTCCGCCGTGCGGCCCTCCAGGAGCGGAGCGGCGGTTCGGCGGGAAGGCGCACGGAGCGCAACCCGTACTCCCTTCCCGTTTTCAGCATCAGCCCCAGGATCGTCGGGTGAAGGTGCATGTGGTTGTGCGCGTCGGCGTGGTCGAGTTCCAGCCCCGTCCCGCCGAATGCCTCGAACTGGGCCCGGATCTCCATCTCCAGCTGCTCCCGGACCCGGGGCAGGAAGAAGAAGCGGAACCCGCTCTCCGCGAGGCGGGTGGAAAAACGGCCGCCGGCGTCGACGAGGTCGGGCACTTTTTCGGGCGGCAGCACCGGGCGCCCCTCGACCAGGGTGAGATGGAGCCCCACGCGGAGGGTGGGGGTGCGGCGCGCGCGCTCCACCGCGTCCCGGGAGAAGGGGGCGCCCACCATGAGGCTGGCCGAGGTGAGGACCCCCTCGTCGTGGGCCCTGGCGATCGCCTCGTTCACCGGCAGGGCCAGCCCGAAATCGTCCCCTGTAATGATGATGCTTTTCACCGTGTCCCCCTCGCCGCCCTGAACGCGGGCGGCGCGCCGTCAGTGGGCCGTGCGCAGCCGGTCCTTCGTCATCGGGTCCCGGGCCACCAGGCGCCCGTCCCGGGTGAGAATGAAGCGGGCGCCGCGCCATGTCGTCGTGCGCTTGGTGAAGGCCAGCAGCCAGGTGGCCAGGGAGGAGAGGTCGCGCGGAATGAGCAGGCCGAGGCTGCGCACCCCCTCCCCGTCGCCGAGTCCCGGGCCGAGGACCACGGCGGCCGAAACCAGCCGCAGCGCCGCGGCGCCCGCGAAGACCCACCATCCCAGGGGGTCGCCCGGGCGCGCCAGGGCGAACAGGAGGGCGAAGGGGACCGAGCGCACCAGCGCCGTGGCGAAGAAGGCGTAGGGGCGCGCGGCCCGCGTGTTCTGGTCCCAGTAGACCTGGTGGCTCCACCAGTGGGAGGGGCTCTTGAGGTCGACGATGGTGTCGACGAAATAGGGCACAATGGCGACTTCTTTTCCCAGCCCCCAGATGCGGCGTCCCATTTCGTAGTCTTCCACGAGGTAGTTGGAGAGGGCCTCCAGGCCCCCGATCCGCTCCAGGGTGGAGCGGGAGAGGGCGGCGGACGCCCCGAGGCAGAAGCGGGAGGCGCCGCTGACGTGGGCGAACAGGACGTTGGCCATGAAGTCGGCGTTCAGCGTCAGCAGTTCCATCCGCTCGTACCAGGAGTCGGCGCCCGCGGCCTTGTAGAGGGTGCAGACGCACCCCACGTCGGGGTCCCCGAGCGGAGCGACGATGGTCTTCAGGTAGTCGGGTTCCAGGTGGATGTCGCTGTCGCTGATCACCAGCACGTCATGACGGGCGTGCCCGAGTCCCCCGATCATGTTGTTGATCTTGCCGTTGGTGCCGTGGCGGACGTTCTCCACGGCGACGGTGACGCGGCCGGGGCCGAACTCCCGCTGGATTTCGTACAGGAGCGGGAGGGCGGGGTCGTCGCCGTCCTGAACCGAAAACACCACCTGGAATTCCGCGTAATCCTGCAGGCAGGAGCTTCGCAGGTTCCGGCGCTGATCCTTTTCGAGCCCGTGGACCGGCTTCAGGATGGTGACGGGAGGCCAGGATGCGGGAGCGGGGACGGGCCGGGAGTTCGCCCGCGCGCGGAAGCGCAGGACGGCCAGGATGCAGAGAACGGCGTAAACGGAGCCGCCGATCGCCGGGACCAGCAACAGCCACTGGAGGGCGTGCCACGCAATAGTCGCCATCTTCTAAACTGCCTCCCCGGAGAACCCGGGCCCCGGGTTCAGGGCCGGATGCGGCACCGGAAACCCATCCCGGAGAAGATCCCGGCCAGCTCCGCGTGCTCCCCCCCCAGTTCCACGACGGTGCGGGAGAATTGGGGCCTCAATGTTCGTTCCGTGCGCAGCCGCTCGAAACCCCGGGCGGCCTCCTCCGGGGAAGCGGCCGCAAGCGCCCGGAGGCCGGCGTCCTCGCGCCCGAGGTCGAGAATCCGGGCGAGCACGCCGGATATCGCTTCCCCCCCCCGCGTTCCCTCAACGGGCCGGACAAGTCCGGGCTCCGGGTACAAAGTATCATTCTTCACCCGATTCCGGTAACCGAAAAACCGGCCCAATTCCGCCGCGATCATCCCGGTGGCGTTGATCTTCCCCTCCAGGGAGCTCCCGGCGATGTGCGGGGTCCCGGTCTCCACGGCGCGAAGGAGGTCGTAGTCGATCCGGGGTTCCCCCTCCCACACGTCGAGGACGGCGCCGGAGAGGGAGTTCGCCCGGAGGGCCGATTTCAGGCTCTCCCCGTCGACCACGCCGCCGCGGGAGGAGTTGATCACGACCTGGTGCGGGGAGAGGCGCCCGAGCAGCTCCGGGCCGACCAGGTGCCGCGTCGGGTAGGGCCCGCCGGTGACCAGGGGGACATGAAAGGTCAGGATGTCGGCCGAAAGCACGCGGCCGAGCGGCCTGTAGCGGGCGTCCCCCGTCAGGACGGCGAGCGGCGGGTCGCACAGGAGAACATCCATCCCGAGGGCGCGGGCCCTGCGGGCGACGCGCGAACCCACGTGGCCGACGCCGATGACGGCCAGGGCCCTGTCGCCGAGGTCCCACCCCCGGCGCGCCGCCACGGCATGGAGGGCAGCCAGGACATAGTCGGACACCGCCTCGGCGTTGCAGCCGGCCGCGTAGCAGAAGTGGATCCCCTTGCTGCCGAGGTATCCGGTGTCGACGTGGTCCATCCCGGCGCTGGCCGCCCCGACGAAGCGCACGCCGCTCCCCTCGAGCAGCGACGCGTCGACCGGGGTGACGGTGCGCACGACCAGGGCGTCCGCGCCGCGGATCTCCCCGGGCGTCACGCCCCGCCCCGCGAAAGGCCGGACCTCACCCATGCCGGAGAAGAACTCCTTCCAGTAGGGGATGGACCGGTCCAGGGCAATGATCATCGCGCTCTCGGAAAATCTGTAATTTTGAAGGGATTTTCCCCCGAATGCAAATCTGTTTTGATGTCCGGGGGTCACAACCCCCCCGGCTTCGTGTATGCTGCGGGCGGACGACGATGACGATGAAGACGATCGGAACCCTGAACGAGAAGCCGCTGCACGCGGAGCTGAAGCGGGTGCTCGCCCGCCCGGGCGACCGGGCCGAGGTCCCCGTGGACGGGTTCACCGTGGACCTCGTGCGCGGGGAGCTGCTGATCGAGATCCAGACGCGCAACCTCTCCGCCATCCGGCGCAAGCTCGCGGACCTGGTGGAGCGCCACCCCGTCCGGCTTCTCTACCCCATTGTCCGGGAGAACGTCATCGTGCGGCAATCGGCCGGCGGCCGGCGCACCCTCGGCCGGCGCCGCAGCCCCGCGCGCGGGGCGATAGAGTCGCTGTTCGAGGAGTTCGTGAGCGTGGCGGCGTTGATGTCCCACCCCAATTTTTCGCTGGAGGTCGCCCTGGTCGTGGCGGAGGAGGTCCGCCGCTACCGCCGCGGGCGCTGCCGCGCGCGCAAGGGGTGGGCGGTCGTCGAGCGGCGGCTGGTCCGCATCGTCGACCGGAGGCTGTTCGAGACCCCCGAAGACCTGCTGGGGCTGGTCCCGGAGGAGGTGCCCGAACTGTTCACCACCCGGGACCTGTCGGAGGCGACGGGGCAGCCGGCCTGGCTCGCCCAGAAGATGGCCTACTCCCTGCGCGTCATGGGTGCGGTCGCGGTCGAGGGGAAAAAGGGGCACCACGTCCTCTACCGGCGTCCCCCCCCCGCCCGGCCCTGAGGGGCGGGCGCCTCCGTCAACCCCGGTCCGCTTCCGGCTCCCCGCTGTCGGGGGCGCCGGAGAGCCCCGCCATCCGCTCGAACTCCTCCTCGTCGAGGATCCGGACCCCCAGGGCGATGGCCTTTTCCCGCTTGCCGCCCGGATCGCGCCCCGCCACGACGAAATCGGTCCTGCGCGAAACGGCGGACGCCGTCTTCCCCCCGAGCCTGCGGATGAGGGCCTCCATGTCCGCCCGGCCGTGACGCTTCATGGTCCCGGTGACGACGAAGGTCCGTCCCAGGAACTCCTCCTTCACCCCGACGCTCCCGGCGCCGCTTCCGGCCGTGAGGTCGACGCCGTGGCGCCCGAGGTCCCGGACGATGTCCCTGCCGGCGCGGCTCCGGAAGAAGCGGAAGACGCTTTCGGCCACGACCGGGCCGATGCCCCCAATCGCGGCCAGCCTCTCCTCGGTCGCCTCCATGAGGCCCCGGATATCCCCGAATTCCCCGGCCAGCAGCCGCGCGTTGCGTTCCCCGATGTGGCGGATCCCGAGCCCGGCGAGCACGCGCTCCAGCCCCCTCCCCTTGCTCGCCTGGACGGCCTCGACGAGGTTGTGCGCCGATTTTTCCCCCATCCTCTCCAGGCCCTCGAGCTGCCGGGCCGTGAGGGCGTAGATGTCGGTCAGGGAGGACACCAGCCCCCGGTCCACCAGCTGGTCGATCAGGGCCGGGCCGAGCCCCTCGATGTCGAGCGCCTTGCGCGAGGCAAGGTAGCGCACCCGCTCCTTGAGCTGCGCCGGGCAGGAGGGGTTCAGGCAGCGGATGTAGACCCCCCCCTCGTCCCGTCCCACCTCCCCCCGGCACACGGGGCACTCCGCCGGGAAGAGGTAGGGGCGCTCCGCGCCCGTGCGCTTTTCCAGCTCCACCCGCACCACGTGCGGGATGATCTTGCCCGCCTTCTCGACGACGACGTGGTCCCCGACGCGGATGTCCTTTCGGGCGATTTCGTCGGCGTTGTGCAAGCTGACGCGCGACACGCGGGTCCCCGCGATCTCCACCGTCTCCAGTTCCGCCACCGGGGTGAGGGTGCCGGTCTTTCCCACCTGCACGCGGATGTCGAGGATCCGCGTCTCCGCCTGCCAGAGTTCCACCTTGAGGGCGATGGCCCAGCGGGGGGACTTGGAGGTCGCGCCGAGGCGTTCCCTCTGGGCGAAGCCGTCGATTTTGATGACCATGCCGTCGGTTTCGTAATCGAGGCCCTCCCGCGCCTCGAGCGAATCGGCGCACCAGGCCAGCACGCCGTCGATCGAGTCGAAGATCCCGCTGTGGGGGACGGCGGGGATCCCGAAGCCGCGCACCCTCTCCAAAAATTCCAGGTGGGAAGAGAGCCCCAGCCCCACGAGGCGCCCCTCGCTGTGCGCGAAGAAGCGGAGGTTCCGCCGGCTGCTCTGGCGGGGGTCCAGGAGCTTGAGGCTTCCGGCGGTCGCGTTCCGGCAGTTGGCGAAGACGCGCTCCCCCGCTTCGGCCTGCAGCCGGTTCAGGCGCGAAAGCTCGGATTGGGTCATGTAGACTTCGCCTCGCACCTCCAGCACAGGCGGGGTGAAACCGATCAGCCGGAGCGGGATGTCCCGGACGGTGCGCAGGTTGTGGGTGATGTCGTCCCCCCGCGCGCCGTCCCCGCGGGTGAGGCCGAGGGAGAACAGGCCGTTCTCGTACAGCAGGGAGGCCGACACCCCGTCGATCTTCTGTTCCACGATGTAACGGGGGGCCTCCCCCTCCAGCAGCCGCCGGATGCGGCCGTCGAATTCGCGCACCTCCTCCTCGTTGTAGGTGTTTTCGATCGAGAGCATGGGGACGGGGTGCGGGACCGAGCGGAAACCGTCGATCGGCCCGCCCCCCACCCGCCGGGTGGGGCTCGAGGGGGTGACCCGGTCGGGATGCCGCTCCTCGAGGTCCCGGAGCTCGAGCATGAGGCGGTCGAACTCCAGGTCGCTGATTTCGGGGGCGGCTTCGATATAATAGCGGCGGTTGTGGTATTCGATGATCCTGCGCAGCTCTTCGATCCTGTCCTCTATGGAGTCGGTCATGACGATGTTATGGAATCCTCCGATGGTGCCCGCGCGCGCCCGGGAAAAATGCCCCGGCGGCGTCAAAACAGGCGACTTTTTCCGCCTATGTTATATACTGGAGCCGTCATCGGGAACCACCAAATTCATTTCCCTGTCGGCGGCCGCGGGAGGATGCCAGGATCATGAGCGATAACGACCACCCGGAGGAACTCCGACGCGGTTCCGGCGCCGGGGACCCGGCCAGGGCCCTTTCCTCCATCGAGCTGCAGAAGCAGGCGTTCCTTGCCCTCAGTTCCGAACTGACCCGCATCCTTTCGGACCTCTCCCGGAAGGTGGCCGATGCCTCGGAACGTCTCCGGGAAACGGAACTGGAGATCGCGCGGAAAAGGGGGGAACTCGAGACGGTGCATGAAATCGAAATTTCGGTGGAGGCGCTCGGCCGGTTGAGGGAGGAGCAGCGCCTGGAGAGGGAAAACCTCGAGCGCCTCCGGGCGGAGCAGACGCGCGTGCGGGAGGCCGAGCAGGCAGAGGCCCGGCGCAGGTTCGAGGAGGAGCTGCAGTCGCTCCGGAAGAGGGCGATGGAAAGGCACGAGGCGAGCGAGAAGGAATTCGAGCGCAGGGAGGAGGTCCTCGCCGGGAGGGAGCGGGAGGCGGCCAGGCTCCTCGGGGAAGTGGAGATGCTGCTCGGCAGGATCGCGCTCCGGGCCAGGCCGGCCGCGGACCCGCTCCCGGGTGGCCTGCGGGGGAAGCAGGAGGAAAGGGGACGGGTCCAATAATTTCCTCGATCCCCCTTGAGACTTCAGCCGGGACGCGGTAGCTTTCTTTCTGGCCGGAC
>JAFGSS010000227.1 GCA_016934555.1 Acidobacteriota bacterium
AGGAGAACTACGGAATGCTACGAACGGCACAATGCTTTCTGGCTCTGGCCTTCATCGCGGGCGGAGGGATCGTTTCCGCCCACGCGCAAACGGCCTGCACCCGCGACAGCCTCAAGGGAATGATCGGGCAGTATTTCAGCGCCCTGGAGGCGCGCGACCCCTCAGGCCTCCCGCTCGCCGCCAAGGTCAAATTCACCGAAAACGGCGTCGAGATGCCCGTGGGGGAAGGTTTCTGGAAAACCGCGGGAAAGGTGCTGCTCAAGCGGGACCTCGTCGACACCCAGAAGTGCGGCACCCATTCCAATGTCGTGATCGAGGAAAAATACACCGCCCCCAGGACGGCGGCGCCGGCTTCGAAATCCCCCTTCGCCGGCCTGGCGGCGAAACCGCCCGCCGACGGCACCATCCGGCCGATCCTGTACGGGGTCCGGCTCAAGGTCGAAAATCAGCGGATCACGGAGATCGAGACCTTCGTCGCCCGGGAAACCGAGTTTGCGTTCAACGCCGCCACCGTGCTCGAAACCAGGGACCAGGACTGGGAAAGCATCATCCCCGACGAACAGCGGAGCAGCCGGCTGGCCATGATGGCGGCGGCCGATGATTATTTCGATATGTTCGCCGAAAAGCCCAAGGTGCGCACGCCGTTCACCGAAGTGTGCGACCGCTGGGAAAACGGCTTCTACACCACCCGGGGAGGGGGGGAGATGGGGGGCGTCAAGATGACGGCCCACGACTGCTCCCCGAAGGGACTGGTGATCACCAACCACGGGCCCCGGCGCTTCCTGGTGGACGTGGAAGCGGGCACCGTCGTCGCCTACGTGCATTTCGCCGGCAGCCTCCCCGATTTCCACGTGTTCCGGATGAGAAACGGCAGGGTGGACCTGATCCAGGCCGTCATCGGCGCCGGCGCCAAATCGATGGGCTGGCCCGACGAACCGGTCTGCAAATAGCCGTCCTCGAGCTGAATAAAGCTGGCTTATAGCTCGCATAGAGCCTAAAATCTGAGCTATAAAAAAGGTTCATATCCCTCATGAGATGGAATTGGGAACTGCCGGACTGGCCCGATTTTCGTTACGAAATGCGCCGCCTGGAGTCGCGGGAAGCCCGTTTCCTGCATTCCGCCGGGCTGATTGCTGGATTGATCCGGCACCTGGATGCCGGTGCCGGCGAGCAATTGCGGATCGAGCTGCTCGGAGATGAGGCGGTTCAGACCTCGGCCATTGAAGGGGAAATCCTGGATCGCGAGAGTGTCCGGTCCTCCCTCCGGCGGCAGCTCGGCCTGCAAACCGACGGTCGCCCGATCCCCCCGGCGGAGCAGGGGATCGCGGAGATGATGGTGGATCTTTACCGGACCTTCGATCGCCCCCTGGACCATCCGGTGCTTTATCGCTGGCACGGGATGTTGATGAAAGGGCGCCAGGATATCCGTATCATCGGGCGTTACCGGACGCACAAGGAACCGATGCAGGTGATATCGAGCAGGCTCGATCGGCTCGAGGTTCATTTCGAAGCTCCCCCTTCCACCCTTGTGCCCGACGAGATGGAGCGGTTCGTCGGGTGGTTCAATCGAACGGGTCCCGGAGAAGCGACTGTCCTGCCCCCGGTAACCAGGGCGGGTATGGCGCACCTGCGTTTTGTCACCCTGCATCCCTTCGAGGATGGCAACGGTCGTATCGGCCGTGCTCTTGCCGAGAAGGCATTGTCGCAGGCGGTCGGCCACCCCGCGCTCCTGGCACTGGCGGACGCCATCAAGCGGCGACAGAAGGAATACTACCGGGCGCTGCAGGCCGCCAACAGAACCAACGAGATCACCTCCTGGCTTGAATGGTTTGCCGATACGATCGTCGAGGCCCAGAGATCGACGCAGGATCGCGTCGAGTTTTTGATAGGGAAATCCAAGCTGCTGGACCGGCTGCGCGAACGATTGAACCCGCGCCAGGAAAAGGCCCTGCTGCGCATGTTCGAGGAAGGCCCGGGTGGTTTCAAGGGGGGCATGAGCGCGGAGAAGTATATCCGCATCACGGCAGCCTCTCGCGCCACCGCCACGCGTGACCTGCACGATCTTGTCGAAAAGGGCGCTCTCGTCCGCCGGGGTGAATTGAAACACACCCGGTATTTTCTCGAAGTCGATCCTGCCGTCAGCAGTCCTGATCCTGTCAGGGATCCTGGGCGGTGAGGGTGTATTCGATGAAGAGGGAGGTGGAGCCCCCGCTCAGGGCCCCGAAGTCGGTCACCTCCAGGGTGTAGCGGAGCGCCTGGCCGGTGGCGCTTTCGCTCCCGATCCCGGTGACGAAATCGCGGGCGGTTTCCTCCACCACCACCGGCGCGGGCGCCCGGTCGGTGTCCACCCCGAGGCGCAGGCCGGGCGGCAGGGCGCCGCCGGCGATGCG
The DNA here is from genome assembly GCA_016934555.1 of Acidobacteriota bacterium. Lineage (GTDB taxonomy): Bacteria > Acidobacteriota > UBA6911 > UBA6911 > UBA6911 > UBA6911. Next base: position 2,391 of record JAFGSS010000227.1, read on the forward strand.
GACCTGGATCTTGTTGGGGCTGTCAGGCCCGGCCGCCGAGGACCAGTCCATGCTCGAGGAGGCGTCGCTCACCGGCTCCGGGCCCTGGCCGGCGGCGACGATGGCCGGGCCGATCGCCAGAGAAACGTCGTTGTAGACCCGGAGGGCCGTCTGCCGGGCCAGGTACCGGACGATGACGATGCCCGATGCTCCGGACCCGCCCGCACCGTTGCCTCCGGCCCCTCCGCCCCCTCCCCCGGTGTTGGGAAGGGCGGGGACTCCGGGCGCGCCGGAAGGACCGCCGTTCCCCCCTCCATGGTTTCCCGCTCCCGGAGCGTAGGCGAGTCCGGCTCCCCCCCCTCCGCCCCCGGCGAACCAGCCGCCGTTCACATGGGCGAACTGCGGCAAATGCAGTCCGGCACCACCTTCGCCCGCGGCCGCGGCCAGCGCGGCGCCTCCGGCGCCGGCGGCTCCGCCGCCCCCGCCTCCCTTGCTGGAGCGGCCGGAGCCGCCGTCGTTGCCGGCCGAGCCGGAGCCGCCCGGGATCGGGTTGGCGCTGTTGGTCGCGCCCCCCCCGCCGCCGCTCCCCCCCTCGAGTCCGCCCGTGTTGCCGCTGCCGCCGCCTCCGCCCCCCCGGGCGACGAGCGGGCCGAAGGCGGCGTCGCCGCCGCTACCGCCCACGGCGTTCCCCGCTCCCCCCTGGCCCCCGGCGCCCACGGTGACGGTGACGGGTCCGGAGATTTCGAAGGAGGGTTCGTAAATCACTTCTCCCCCTCCTCCCCCGCCCCCGGCGCGCCGGGCGTTGTTGGAGCCGCCCCCGCCCCCGCCCCCGGCCACCACCAGGACTTCAACCCGGGTGACCCCCGCGGGCGGAACCAGGGTTCCGCCCGCGGTGAAGGTATGGACGACATAGTCCTCTTCATAGGTCACGATGCCGCCCGATTCCCCCGCTGCCCGGGCCACGAGCGACCAGGAGAGGATCACGACCGGGACAAGGAGGCGCGCGAAAGTCCCCTTCCGTCCGGAACGTCCTTGGGCCGCGGTTTCAGCGCGCATGCGTCACCCGCTCCTCTCCTCCCGAGGCGGGCGCGACCCGCCCCTTGTCGATGAAGCGGATCTCGCGGGGCCGCGGGAGGACGCGCACCGTGACGCCGGCCCGGGCGCCGGGGGCGATCGTCACCGGCCGCTCCGCCTTTTCCAGCCGATGGTTTTCGGGCAGGTTGCGCTCGTACACTTTGAGGGTCCAGGTTCCGGGGGCGAGTTTCTCGAAGAGGAAACCGCCGTGAGGGTCGGTGACGGTGCGGCGGGTCTCCCCCGGCCGCGCCAGTTCCACCAGCATGTTGCCGATTCCTGTGGGCGTATTCCCCGGCGCCGGCTCGAGCGCCACGCGCCCTTCGAGGACGCCCGAGGCGCCCAGGGGGAGTTCGATCGCGGCCGACCGGCCCCCCTCCACCCTGGCCGTGACGGGGCCCGGGAGGATGGGGACGTTGTCGATCCCGACCGACCGTTCGTCGACCCGCACTTCGTGGGCGCCCGGCGCCAGGGTGCGGAAGGCGAAGCGGCCGGCACGGTCGGTGACCGCCGCGGTGCCCCCGGCATACACCACGGCGCCGGCGACCCCCGGGGCGCCGGGGAGGTCGGAGCGGAAGACGCGCCCGGTGAGCGACCCGACCGATTTCCGCCGCCGGAGCGGGACCTTGAACGGGAGGTTGCAGGTCACGAAATAGGAAGTGTACTCCTCCCGGCGGAGGCCGCCGCTGCGGCGCGCGGCGAACTCCACCGAGGCCCCCCGGCGCGTTTTCCAGGTGAAACCGGCCCCCCACTGGTCGCCCTCCACCCGCTCGCGCAGCGGCTCGTCGGGGAAGGTCTCGTCGTTGCGGGAATAGTTGAGATAGGCGGAAAAAGCGCCCGCGGGGGTCCAGCGCAGGCTCGCGCCGTGACTGCGCCCCCGGCGCAGCAGGCGGCTTTCGCCCGGGGAGCCGTCGTCGCCGAAACTCGAGGAGAGCGCAAGGAAGAGGTCCTTGTGGGGGGAGAAGGTCCCCTGCAGGTCGTAGTTCCAGCCGCCGTAACGGCGCCCGGACGCGAGGTCCCGGCTCCGGCCGCGGCGCGCCTCGGCGCGGTACCCGAAGCGGCTGCCGCTCTGGCCCAGGGCCAGGGTGACGCCGTGCTCCCGAAAACGGAAGGCCGCGGCGGTGTCGTCGGTCCGTTCGTAGCGGTCGTAGGCGACCGACGCCTGGTGCCTCCCCGGCAGCCGGGCCTCGAGGCCGGCCTGGTAGCGGCTCTCGCGGGGGGCCGAGCCGCGGGCGGGGTCCGATTCGCGGTTGCGTTCGTAGCGGTCGTAGGCCGCGCTCCCTCTCAGCCGGTCGCCCAGGGGGAGGGAGAAGGAGCCGGAGTAGGAGGCCGAGTCGGGGTAGCGGCCGGCCCAGTCCCGGCCGCTCTGCCGGACCGAGAGGTGGTATCGGGTGCCCCATCGGGAGGGACTGCGGAGCGCCAGGCGCCAGGCCGCGTCGGATGCGGCGTCGGCCCGGTCGGTCCGGCTCAACCCGATTTCGGCATCCAGGCGGTGCGAAAAGAGGCGGCGGGTGTCGGCCCCGAGGCTCCAGATCTCCTCCCGGGCCGCGGGAGTGTCGCGCCACTCGTCGTAGGCCAGCGCCAGGAAGTGGGCGCGCAGGGTGGTCCCGGGGGCCGGGTCCGCGGAAAGGAAGGCGCCCACGTCGCGCCTTTTCTGGAGCGTCCACCGGTCCTCGACATAGTACACCCCCCCTGCGAGCGAGCGCCCCTCGCGGCCGAGCTCGATTCCGGCCCCGCGGCCGTAGCGGTGCCAGGAGGTCAGTTCGGACAGGGCGTAAGACTGGTCCCCGCCCTTGAGCCGGAGCAGGGGGTCTTCGTAGCGGAGCCGGTATTCATCCCGGCGGCCCAGGGTTCCCCGGTCGTGCCGGTCGGGCGCCTGGATCGAAAAATCGAGCCGCCGCCGGCGCGCCTCGTCGAGGTAGCCGTCCCCCTCGAGGCCGAACTGGAAGGCCGAGCCGGAATTGTCCCCACCGAGCCGGGTGAAGAATGTCACCGGGTAGCGCAGACGGGTGTCCTGCCCCGCCACGCGGGGCACCACCTCGAGCGGAATGCCGAGCGTCGCCTCCACCGGGCGGCCGGAAACGGTGCGGCCGGTGCGGGCGACGAGGCGCAGGTGGGAACGGGTCAGCCGGTCGGCGCGCGCGTCGGCCGCGGCGGTCACCTCGAGCAGGCGGCTTTCGCCGGCGGGGAGGTCCAAGGCCTGCGGCGCGACGGTCGCGTGTCCGGCCGTACCCATCCCGGCCTCCAGGGTAACGGCCAGGTCCGCGTTTCCCCGGTTGAGCAGCCGTACCCTCAGCCCGAAACCTTCCCCGGCCGCGAGCCGTTCCGGGGGCGCGTCTTCGGGCTGCAGGATCAGATTGTAGACGGGCGCAATCCTGACCCGGGCCGCCGCCCGGTCCGCGAGAGCGTAATCGGCGCGGCCGGAAGCGGCATAGATGATTTCGTATTCCGCGGCAGGCACGGCGCCCCCGGCCCGGACCACGATCATGCGGACGACCGATTCGGCCGGCTCCAGTTCGAAATCGACCAGCGGCATCACCAGGCGCCAGTTTTCGGGGAGGGTGACCGCTTCGCGCAGGGGCACCCGCCCCCGGGAGCGGTTGGTGACGCGAAAGGGCAGGGTCAGGATCCGCCCCGGTTCGGCCTCCACCGTTTCGCCGGCCACGGGCCGTACCTCCAGCTCCCCGGGCTGGGCAGACAGGGGCGGGGCCCAGAGAAGCAGGAGGAGCCCGGCGCCCCGAAGGAATGTGCGGCGCAGGGAAACCCTATGGGATTTCCAGCTCATACCGGGCTCCAAAGACCTGCTCGTCCCCGCCGTCGGCCACGACGATGGCCCGGTAGGCCCCCGGCG
>JAFGSS010000008.1 GCA_016934555.1 Acidobacteriota bacterium
ACCCCGCGCCTCCCGGCCCCCAGGTCGATCGGCACCCCGTAGATGTCCACGCTCGTCATAAGGCACTGTCCCCGGCACGGCTTCTTCGTTAAATGTACCCGCTTCCCGGGGTGAATACAATGCGCCCGGGGAGCACCGGTGCTACACTGACAGGGGGAGAAGAAAGATGATCCTTGCACTCGACACATGGCTGCTGCCGGCGATCGCGGCCGGCTCATCCTCTTACCTGGTCAGCCTCCTCTGGGAGCGGGTGCGGCCGGAGACGGCGCCCGAGCGCCCGCTGTCGGCCTTTCTCGCCGCGCTCAGTTTCCTGATGGGGGCACTGGCGGCGGGATACCGCCATGCGGTGTACGCCCCCGGCCCCGAAAACAACATCATCGTGATGTTCGTCGCTGGCGCCAGCGCGACCTTTTTCTGGCTCCTCCTCCGCCGCCACCTCCCAGGATGGAAGGACCGGAACCGGGATCAAGGGAATCGGGACAGGGGATAGCCGGAGGGGGGGGTGGCGCGCGGGGAGCAGCGGGCAGGACGGTCCCCTCACCCGTGTGTACCAGACCGAGCGCTTCTCCGCCCCGCCCGTGCTCCCCGCGCATACTGTCGGCGCTCTCCGCCGGAGGCGGAGGCCGTTGTGCGCTGCACCCCTCATATCGACCGCGGGACCCGAATCCTTCACTCGAATTTTCGGCGCCCGTCCGCAGGGCACACCGATTTCGTAACCCGGGCGATTGACAAGCATTTTGATGGCGCTTAACATGGTGGATTGCGGCCCGAAGACGGGCCTCTTTTTTAATTGCCCTATTATGCTCATTTTGAGCATAAGCGAGGAGAAGAAGATGACGATTCCGGCCCGCGGCAGCACCGTCGACGTTCCCGCCCCGGCGATCGATCCGGGGGTGGGAATGGAAGCGCTCTATGCGCGCCTCGCCGACGTCATCCCCCGGGCGGAGTGGGACCTCCACCTTCCGGTGATCGCGGCCATTTCGGCCCTCAAGCGGGAACGCCGCGCCATCATCCTGTCGCATAACTACCAGACCCCCGAAATCTTCCACACGGTGTCGGACCTGACGGGAGATTCTCTGGCGCTCGCGCGGGAGGCGGCCGCGGTCGACGCCGACGTCATCGTGGTATGCGGCGTGCACTTCATGGCGGAAACGGCGAAGCTGCTCAACCCGGAGAAGACCGTGCTGATTCCAGACCCGGAGGCGGGCTGTTCCCTGGCCTCCTCCATCACCCCGGAGGATGTGGGGCGCCTGCGCCGGCAATATCCCGGGGCCCCCGTGGTCACCTACGTCAACACCTCCGCCGCCGTCAAGGCCGAGTCCGACATCTGCTGCACCTCCGCCAACGCCGTCGAAGTCGTGGAGTCGCTCGACGCCGACCGCGTCATTTTCCTCCCCGACGAGTTCCTCGGAAAGTACGTGGCCGCGCGCACCGACAAGGAACTGATCCTCTGGAAGGGGCACTGCGAGGTCCATGAGAAATTCACGGCCGCGGAACTGCGCCGATACCGGCAGCAATACCCGGGCGTCTATATCCTCGCCCACCCGGAATGCCCGCCGGAGGTCCTGGCGGAATCCGATTTCACCGGGTCCACCGCCGACATGATCCGGGAAGTGGGCCGCCGCAGGCCGGAGCAGGTGTTCCTGGCCACGGAAATCTCCATGAGCCGCAACCTGGCGGCCGAATTCCCCGAGATCCGGTTCATCCACCCGTGCTACGCCTGCCCGCACATGCAGCGGATCACCCTGCCCGGCATCCTCGAGTGCCTGCGCTCCATGCGCCACGCGGTGGAGGTCGATCCCCTCGTCTCGGAGCGCGCGCGCCGGGCCGTCGAACGCATGCTGGAACTCGGCCCCCGGGAGAAACGTTGACATGAACCGACCGAACAGAGAGCAGCCCCGGCTTGCGCCCCTCTACCCGATCCTGTACCAGGACGCCGTCCGCGGCGCCCTGCTCGAGGACATCGGGCGCGGGGGCGACCTGACGACCCAGGCGATCGTTTCGGCCGGCGACACCGCCTCCGCCTCGATCGTCGCGCGGCAGCCGGGGAGGATCGCGGGGGTCGAGGTGGCCGCCGCCGCCTTCCGCTGCCTCGATCCCGGCCTCGAGATCGACATCCGGATCGCCGACGGCGGCGACGCGGCCGCCGGGGAGACCGTGGCCGTCATCCGGGGGGCGGCCGGGCCCATTCTCACCGCCGAGCGCACCGCTCTCAATTTTCTGGCGCGCCTTTCGGGCGTCGCCACCGCCACCCGCGACATCGTGGCCGCCATTGGGCCCCATTCCGCCCGCGTGGTCTGCACGAGGAAAACGACCCCCGGCCTCCGGGTCCTGGAAAAGTACGCGGTCCGGGCGGGGGGCGGGGCCAATCACCGCTTCGGGCTCGACGACGCGGTGCTGATCAAGGACAACCACATCGTGGTGGCCGGCGGCGTGACGGAGGCGATCCGGAGGGTGCGAGTCCGCGCGGGGCACATGGTCAAGGTCGAGGTCGAGGTCGACACCCTCGAGCAGCTGGAGGCGGCGCTCGGGGAGCGGGTGGACGCGGTGCTGCTCGACAACATGCCGGTCGACACGCTGGCCGAAGCCGTCCGCCGGGTCGGGAAGCGCGTTCTCACCGAGGCCAGCGGCGGGGTGACCCCGGCGACGGCCCGCGCCATCGCGGCGACGGGGGTGGATCTGATCTCCATCGGATGGCTGACGCACAGCGCCCCGGCGCTCAACCTGTCGCTCGAAGTCGCCCTCAAAATCTAGCCGGAGAATACCGGATCGCTAGCGCCGGGCGGCGAAGAAGGACTTGAGGAGGTCGCCGCACTCCCGCTCGAGCACCCCCGGAATCACGTGGATCCTATGGTTCAGAAACTCGGACTCGGCAAGCCGGAAGCAGGAGTGCACCGCCCCCCCCTTGGGGTCCGCGGCCCCGTAGACCAGCGTGTCCACCCGGGCCTGGATCATGGCGCCGAGGCACATCACGCAGGGCTCGATCGTCACCACCACCACCGAACCGGGAATGCGGTAGTTGGAAGCGCTCTTCGCCGCCTGGCGCACTGCCACAATCTCGGCATGCGCCGTGGGATCCATCGCGCCGATCGGCCCGTTGTGCCCCCGGCCGAGGATCTTGCCGTGGGCCACCACCACCGCCCCGACGGGGACCTCCCCTTCCTCCCCCGCCCGCCGCGCCTCCGCCAGCGCTTCCCTCATCCAGAACTCGGCCGTCTCCCGATCCATGAACCCTCCGCCCCTTCCGGCCCCGCGGGCCTCTGGCCTCGGAGCACGGGGGCAAAACCGGGGACGAGGTGCTGATGCCGAAACCGCTCGTCCACACCCTGAAGCTGCTTTTTACCATACTTCTGCTCTGGCTGGTTTTCAAATCGGTCGACGTTTCCCGGGTCGCCCGGGACCTGGCGGCGTTTCCGGCCGGAACCCTGGCCCTCCTCCTCGCGGCCCTGTGGGGGAGCCAGCTGCTCTGTTCCGAACGCTGGCGCATCCTCGCGGGCGCCCTCGGCATGCGCGGCCGCTACCTCGAATTCGTCCAGACCTATTTCGCGGGGATGTTCTTCAACATCGGCCTCCCCTCGCTCGTCGGCGGCGATGCCGTCAAGGCCTGGATCATCAGCCGGAAAGCCGGGAAGCCGCTGCTGCCGGGGCTGGCCTCGGTCCTGCAGGACCGAGCGGCGGGACTCGTCACCCTGCTCCTGTACGGGTCGATCGCCATCGGCCTGCGCCCCTTCACCTGGAAGGGGCTCCCCCTCGGAACCCTCTATCTCGGCGCCTGGGCCGGGATCGCCGCCGTCCTGGCCCTGATCCTTAAGGGGGAAACGATCTGCCGGAAACTGGAAGAGCGGGTGCGCGCCCCCCGGGCCCGGAAAGCGCTGGGGTACCTCGGCGATTTTCACCGCGCGCTCGCCCTGGCGGACATCGGGAAAGGGGCCGTCTGGCGCGTCGCGGCCTACTCCTTCGTAAACTCCGCGCTGGTCCTCGGGATTTTCCACCAGGTGGTTCTGGCCTCGGGCCATCCCGTCGATGTGGTATCCTTTGCGGCGCTGTTTCCCCTCGTCACCCTGGCCACCATGCTCCCCGTGACGCTCAACGGGATGGGGGTGCGCGAGTGGGTTTATGTCGAGGCCCTGTTTTTGGCGGGCGTCCCGCGGGATTCCGGCCTGGTGATCTCCCTGGCCACCTCGGCGCTGATCCTCGTGTGCAATCTCGGGGGCGCCGCCTTCCTCTGGAAGGTTCCGGGTGGCCTGTCGCGTCCGGGGGAATGAGGCAAGACCGCCGTCCGGACCGAATCCG
>JAFGSS010000057.1 GCA_016934555.1 Acidobacteriota bacterium
CCATTTTGCTCCTCAGTAGCTCAATGGTAGAGCATTCGGCTGTTAACCGAAGGGTTGTAGGTTCGAGTCCTACCTGAGGAGCCAACACTTCCTGCAATTTCCCCGCCAATAAAGACTTACGCCCCAGACACCCCGCCGGTGCCGGATCTATTCGATATTGGCGCTGACGACGGAGGCCATCTGCATCATGTCGATGGTCTGCCCCACCTCCAGACCGGTCAGGTCGGTCACCTTCCCGCTCTTGCTGGTGGTCCGGGTGTTTTTGAAGATCTTGATCAGATTGGCGTCCGCCACGATGAATTTGCCGGCATTTTCCGGCTTGCCGTTCACCGTTTTCGTCTGCAGCCCGTTTTCCTTGATGTAATCCCACAACTTCTTGGTGATCTCGGTACGTGGAAGCGAGGCAACGCCCAGGAATGCGGCCAATTCCGCCTTCAGTTTCACCGGCTTGTTCAATCCCTTTTCTTCTGCCATGGCTGTTGTCTCCGTTATCTGGTTTGATCCGATATTGTGGGGAAAGTATTAGAGGCTTCCGCCTTGCATGTCAAGGAACCAGACAGGCTGTGCCGGGCGCGGAGGGGGTTTTGGGATTGGGGACACCGGTGACTGCCCCCCCGAAAAAGGGATTGAACTTCGGGGCGGGTGCGCGACAATGTTGGCAGCGCAGGGGGGACAGGGATTCATGAAAATCATCCATACCGCCGACTGGCAGGTCGGCAAGCCGTTCGCGGGGATCGAGGACGGCTACAAGCGCGCGCTCGTGCAGAAGGCGCGTATCGACGCCATTGACCGGATCGCGGAGGTCGCGCGGGAGGAAGGCGCCCGGCTCGTGCTCGTCGCCGGGGATCTTTTCGATTCGCCGAGCGCGGACAAGGCCACGGTCGCGGAGGCGTCGAGCGCCATCGGCCGGATCGGCGCGCCGGTGGTCGTGATCCCGGGCAACCACGACCACGGCGGCCCGGGAAGCCTCTGGGAACAGGATTTCTTCCGGCGCGAGAGCGCCCGCCTCGCCCCGAACCTGAAGGTCCTGCCGGACTGCGTGCCGCTCGAACTCGCCGAGGTCGTCCTCTTTCCCTGCCCCCTGCTCCGCCGGCTGGAGGCGGGGGACCGGACCGACTGGCTGCGCGACCCGGCGGTGTTCCAGGACTTTTCCCCCTCCAAAGCCCGCATCGTCCTGGCCCACGGCAGCGTCCACGGTTTCGCGGGCGGCGGGGACGACGAGGAGGTGGACGGGACCGAACCCAACCGTGTCGACCTCTCGCGCCTCCCGATGGACGAGATCGACTACGTCGCCCTGGGGGACTGGCACGGGGCGAAGCAGGTGGGGCCCAAGGCGTGGTATTCCGGAACCCCCGAGAGCGACCGGTTCCAGAAGGGGGAGGAGCAGAAGCCGGGCCACATCCTCCTGGTCGAGCCGCGGCGCGGGGAAATGCCCAGGGTCGACATGATCCCCACGGGCCGGTTACGGTGGTCGGAGGTCTCGTTCGATTTCGCGGATGACGCCGGCGTGGCCCACCTTGCCGACCGGCTCGCCGAGCTGCTGGGCCAGCGGGCCAACGAGGACCTGCTCCGCCTCTCCCTCACCGGGAGTCTCGGCATCGAGGCCTCGAGCCGGCTCGAGGCTCTCGTCGATTCCCTCCGGGCCCGGCTGCTGCGGCTCAAAATCGACGACCGCACCGTCATCGCCCCCACCGACCGGGAAATGGAGGCCCTGACGCTCGGGACCCACAATCCCCTCATCGCCACCGTGGCGCGCCGCCTGGTGGAACTGGCCCGCTCCACCGGCGACGAAGCGGAGATCGCAGCCGTGGCGCTGCGCGAACTGCACGCCGCCTGCCGGCAGGAGGGGGGGGCATGAAGCTGGTATCCGCCACCGTGCGCAACTACCGCATTCACCGCGAGACCCGGGTGGACTTCGACCCCTCCCTCACCCTGATCGGGGGGCCGAACGAATCGGGCAAGAGCACCTTCATCGAAGCCGTCCACCGGGGACTCTTCCTCAAATCCAGGATCACGGGGGAGGGGCGGCAGGGGATGGTCTCGAGCCTGTACCCCGGCCACCCGGAGGTCGAGATCGTTTTCAGCGCCGGCGGGACTGAATACCGGCTGCAGAAGCGCTTCAGCGGGGCGGGGGGCACGACGACGCTCTCCGAGGCCGGGGGCGCCTCCCGGCAGGGGGACGAAGCCGAAGCGCTGCTCAACGCGCTCCTGCAGGTGGAGGACGTGGGCGGCGGCCGCAATCTCGCCGACCGGATCCTGCAGCAATGGGCCCATCTCTGGGTGTGGCAGGGCAAGAGCGGGCACGACCCCTCGGGCGACACGGCGTCGGAACAGAACGCGCTGCTCGGGCGGCTCCAGCGGGAAGGGGGCGCCGTCGCCCTGCAGTCCCCGCGCGACGCCGAGGTGGCCGGCCGCTTCGCCGAACGCTCTGCCGCCCTCTTCACCCAGGCGGGCAGACCGAAGGCCGGGTCCGAACTGCAGCAGGCGGAGTCCCGGCTCCAGGCCGCCCAGGTGGCCCGGCAGGACGCGGCGCTGCGACAGCAACGGCTGGTCGATGCCGCTTCCGGCTTCGAGCAGGCCGAGGAGACGATCCGGCGCACCACGGCCGACCTGGAATCGCTGGCCGCCGGGCTCCGGAAAGTCGAGGAGCAGCTGGCCTCGGCGCAGAGGCTGAAAACGCGGGAGGAACAGCAGGCGCTCGCCTCCGCCCGGACGGAGGAGAGGTTGTCCGACCTCCGCAAGGCCGACGGGCAGATCGACATGCTGCGCCGGGAGATACGGGCCCTGGAAGCGGCGCTGGCCCCCGGACGGGAGGAGACCGAACGGGCCCGCACCCGGCGGGAGGAGCGGCGGGCGCAGGCCCAGCTCGCGGCCGAAGCCCACGAGGAGGCCGCCGGAGAGGCGCGGCTCCTCCGTCAGCGGTGCGAACTCGCCCGCGCCTGGGTGGAACGGTTCGACTGCGACGCCCGGTGCCGGGAACTGGCCAGGCGGCAGCAGGACGCCCAAAAGATCCGGGACTCCATCCGCTCCCTGCGCGACGAACTGGCGCCGCTGCCCCGGGTGGACGCGGACTCCCTGGGCCGCCTGCGGGAACTCCAGGCGCGCGCGGACCGGGCCGCGGCCGCGCTCGAAGCCATGGCCGCCGGCATCGAGGTCGTCTCATCGGGCCGGCCGGTGCGGATCGGAGACCGGGAGGCGCCCGCAGGGAGCGCGCACAGGGTGACGGATGCCGTCGACATCTTCATCGGGGACGACGTTCACCTGCGCGTCCGGCCGGGCGGCGGCAACAGCCTCGCCGAAGCCCGGGATTCCCTCCGTACGGCGGGCGACGCGCTCAGGGAGGCGCTCGACCCGCTCGGGGTGGATTCGGTCGCCAGGGCGGCCGGAATCCTGAATGTACGCGAAAGCCTGCAGTCGAAACTCGAGCGGGAACAATCCAGGCTCGGGGATTTCGACGACGGCAGCCTCGAAGGGGACCTGGCCGAAGCCCGGGAAGCCCTGGCCGCAGCCGAGGGCGAAGTGGACCGCCGCTCGCAGCGGGTCCCCGGCACCAGGGAACCTCTGGATCGGAATCGGGCGGTGGCCTGGCGCCAGGGCGAAGAGCGGGCCCTGGAACGGACCGAGGAGGAGGAGACCGTAAAAAAGGCCGCCGGGCAGGCCGCCGGGGAAGCCTTCGATGCGGCCGAGCACTCCCTGCTGCGGCTCGCCGCCGCCATCGGCGCGCAGGAGACGCACCTCGGCGAGCTCGAGGCCCAGTTGCGCCTCCTCCTCACGAACCACGGAGAGGACGATGTGCGCCTGAAGGCCTTGCGCACAACCGAGGAAGCCGCCGCGGCAGCCCGTGCGGCTCTCGAACAGACTCGCGCGCAGCTGGCCGACCTGCAGCCCGAACAGCTGGAGCGGGACCGCAGCCGGCTGGCAAGGGCTATCCAGACCCAGGAAGAGCAGCGGCAGAAAGCGCGCGAACAGCGCGCCGCCAGCCGCGCCGCGCTCACCCTCGACGGCAGCGAAGACCCCTTGGCGGAACTGACCCGGGCCAACGTGCGCGAGCGGGCGGCCCGGGATTACTACGAGAGCGTCCGCCGCCGGGCGGAAGCCGTCCGGCTCCTCGGCCGGCTTTTCGAGGAGGAGCGGCGCGTACTGGCCGATCGGTTCACCCGGCCGCTGGCGGAGCGGATATCGGACTACCTGAAGGGGGTCCTCGGCCCCGGAGCCCGGGCCGAGGTCACTTTCGACGGCGGCGTCTTCAAAGGCATCCACCTCGTCCGGCCGGGGACGATGGAGGCCCTCGCCTTCGACGCCCTGAGCGGGGGCACGCGCGAGCAGCTGGCCGCGGCGGTGCGGCTGGCCACGGCCGAACTGCTGGCGGCGGACCACGGCGGCTCGTTGCCCGTGGTCTTCGACGATTCCTTCGCCTTCTCCGACCCGGACCGGGTGCGCGACCTGCAGCGCATGCTGGATCTTGCCGCCGCCCGGGGGCTGCAGATCATCGTGCTGACGTGCAACCCCTCGGACTATGCCCCCCTCGGCGCGCGCCAGACCCTTTTGTCCCCTGCTCCGGTCGAGAGCGTCAAGCCGGCCGGGCCGGAGGTGGAGGAGACGGAACCGGCCGGGCTCCCCGCAGAGGCCGCCGCCGCGGAGGAAGCTCCTTCGGCCGCAGAGACAACGGAAGCCGACTGCGACGCCTTCATGGCCGCCCTCCGGGGACTGGGAGGAAAATCGGGCAATCAGGCGCTCTGCGCAAACCTCGGCTGGACCGGGGAGCGGTACGCCGCGGCCAGGACCCGTCTCCTCGGACAGGGGCGCATCCTCCCGGGCAAAGGACGGGGCGGGAGCGTGACGCTCCCGGCATGAGCGCCCCTTCCCTTCATCCTCCGTCCGGGGCATAATGAAGGTACGGAAGGACGAATGGCATCCCTGGATATTCAGGCGAAGCGCGTGTACGCCCCCATTGAAAGGACCGACGGGACCCGTGTGCTGGTCGACCGGGTGTGGCCCCGGGGCATATCCAGGGGAAAAACGGGCGCGAAGCTGTGGCTCCGGGAGGCGGCGCCCACCACGGCGCTCCGGAAATGGTTCGGCCACGACCGCTGCAGGTGGGAGGAGTTCAGGCGGCGCTACCCTGCCGAACTGGACGGGAAACCGGAGACGGTGCGGGAGCTTCTGGAACTTGCGGCGCAAGGACGGGTCACCCTTCTCTACTCTGCCCGCGACGAGGGGTGCAACCAGGCCGTCGCCCTCGGGGAGTACCTGATGTCGCGGGCGAAAGGAAGACAGGCGACATGAGAGCCACCGACGAGCTCAAAGCGGAACACGAAGGCATCGGCATCATGCTGAGGGTACTCGAGGCCGTGGCGGAAAGGCTGGGGGAGGGCGAAGCGGTGGATCCCGGCGACCTCGAGGGGATGCTGGAATTCCTGACGGTCTTCGTCGACCGCTGCCACCACGGCAAGGAGGAGGACTTCCTCTTCCCCGCGCTTGAGAAGGCCGGGGTGGCGCGGGAGAACGGCCCGATCGGGGTGATGCTCGTCGAGCACGAGGAGGGGCGCCGCCTGGTCGCCCGCCTCCGCGAGGCGCTCGACGGCCTCGAACCCGGAAACGCGGCAGGCGCCGAAAGCGCCCGGCGCCTCCTGGAAGACTACGTGACCCTGCTGATCGGGCATATGGCCAAGGAAAACGAGGTCCTCTTCGTCATGGCGGACGCCCGGCTCGATTCCGACCGGGACGGTGAACTCGTCGCCGCCTTCGAGCGGCTCGAGCGGGAGCGCATCGGCGCCGGGCGGCACGAAGCGTTTCACGCCCTGCTCGGCCGGCTCGAAGAGGAGTACCTGTTCTGACCGCCCGCGGCCAGATTTCCGTAGCCTTGGCCGGCCCTCCTGTGTAATCTGGAATCAGCGTACGCCGGGGTTCGATTTCCCGGTGATGGGCCTGGTCCCTGAGGGAGGGAGCGCGGACAAGCCCGGTCCGCAACTTTAAAAATCTGCCTGGCCGAGTGTTCATGCGTATTCATGCATTTTCGCGCTACCCGCTGATCCTGATCCTTCTTGCGCTCGGAGCGTTCCCTGCCGTCGCGTCGGCCCGGGAGGAACCTCCCGCACGCGCCGCCATCCGGTCGGCCGCCGAGATCGACTACCCCCCCTTCAGTTTCGTCAACCCGGCGGGGAACGCCGACGGCTTTTCGGTGGAGCTGCTGCGGGCGGCGCTCGGAGCGATGGGACGGGAGGTTACCTTCCGGACCGGCACCTGGGCCGAGGCCCGCGAGTGGCTCGAAAGGGGGGAGATCCGGGCGCTGCCGCTGGTGGGGCGCACCCCGGAGCGGGAGGAACTCTACGATTTCACCGTCCCCTACATGACGCTGCACGGGGCCATCGTCGTCGGCGCCGCCGAAACCGGCATCGCCCGCCTCGAGGACCTCATCGGCCGCCGCGTGGCCGTCATGAACGGGGACAACGCCGAGGAGTTCCTGCGGCGTACGGGCCTCGGGATCCACATCCGACCCCTGCCGACTTTCGAGACCGCGCTCGAGGAGCTGGCCGCGGGACGGCACGACGCCGTCGTGGTGCAGCGGCTGGTGGCGCTGCGCCTGATCCAGAAGACGGGGCTCACCAGCCTCCGCGTCCTGGACGAACCGGTCGAGGGGTTCCGCCAGGACTTCTGCTTCGGGGTCCGGGAGGGGGACCGCGACACCCTGGCGCTCCTCAACGAAGGGCTGGCGATCGTCATGGCCGACGGGACCTACCGCCACCTGCACGCCAAATGGTTCGCCGCCATGGAACTCGCCTCCGACCGGCCCCTGATCATCGGCGGGGACCGCAACTTCCCCCCCTACGAGTTCCTGGACGAGCGCGGACAGCCGGCGGGGTACAACGTCGACCTGACCCGCGCCATCGCCCGCGAGATCGGGCTCGACGTGGAGATCCGGCTCGGTCACTGGCCCGAAAGGGTGCAGTCGCTCAAGGACGGCTACATCGACCTGCTGCAGGGGGCGTTCTACTCCCCCGCCCGCAACCTGGAGTTCGACTTCACCCAGGCGCACACCGTGGGGCACTACGTCGCGGTCGCGCGCAAGGGGGAGGGGGTTCCGCCCGCATCGGTCGAGGAACTGCGGGGGAGGCGGATCGTGGTCGAGGAGGGGGAAATCCTGCACGATTTTGCCCTGGAGCAGGGGTTGGAGCCGAACCTCGTCGCGGTGGCGGACCAGGAGACGGCCCTGGGGGAACTGGCCGAGGGGCGCCACGACTGCGCCCTCGTCATGCGCGTCACCGCGCTCCACCTGATCGAAAAGCACGGCTGGTCGAACCTGGTCCTGGGGAAAAAGCCGATCGTCGGTCTCGAATACGCCTACGCCGCGAAGAAGGGGCGAAAGGCGCTGGTCGCGCAGTTCAGCGAGGGCCTCAAGGCGCTCGAGCGGAGCGGCGAGTACCGCCGCATCCACGACAAGTGGCTCGGCGTCTACACCCCAGGCTCTTCCCTGCTGACCGTGCTGCGCTATTCGGCCGTCGTCGTCGTCCCGCTCCTCCTCCTCCTGGCGACGGCCCTCGCCTGGACCTGGTCGCTGCGGCGCCAGGTGGCCGACCGGACACGGGAGCTCCGGGAAAGCCTCGAGAAATTCGAAACCTTCGCCCGGCTGGCCCCGGTGGCCGTCGCCATCTCCGACGAGCAGGGGAACGTGCTCCACCTGAGCCGGAAATTCACCGAGCTGTTCGGCTACACCGTCGACGACGTCCCCCGTCTGGAAGAGTGGTGGCGCCGCGCCTACCCGGACGAGGAGCTGCGCCGGCGCGTCCGCGAGCACTGGACGGCGACGAAGGGCGAACTGCGGCGCACGGGCACCGACATCCCGCCCGTGGAGTTCCCCGTGCACGCCGCCGACGGCCGGGACCTCCAGATCGAGTTCCGCGCGGCCACGGCCGACCGGTTCGACATCATCGTCTTCGTCGACATCAGCGAACGCCGGAGGGCCGAGCGGGAAAAGCAGAAGCTCCAGGCCGCTCTCACCCAGTCCCAGAAGATGGAATCGGTGGGGCGGCTGGCCGGCGGGGTGGCCCACGATTACAACAACATGCTCAACGTCATCATCGGGTTCGCCGAGCTGGCGCTGGAGAGCACCCCCCCGGAGGACGCGCGCCGCGGCGACCTCGAGGAGATCCTGCAGGCCGGCCGCCGGTCGGCCGACATCACCCGGCAGCTGCTGGCCTTCGCCCGGCGCCAGACCATCCAGCCCGTCGCGCTCGACCTGAACGCATCGGTGGAGAACATGCTCAAGATGCTGCGGCGCCTCATCGGGGAGGCGATCGACCTCGCCTGGCACCCCGGGCCGGGGCTCTGGAGCGTCTTCATGGACCCCTCCCAGCTCGGGCAGGTCCTGGCCAACCTCTGCGTCAACGCCCGCGACGCCATCGCCGACGTGGGCAGGATCACCCTGGAAACGGACAACGTCACCCTCGACGACGCCTACTGCTCGGAGCACCCGGGCTTCATCCCGGGAGCCTACGTGCGCCTGGCCGTCAGCGACGACGGCCATGGGATGGACCGGGAGACCCTCGCCAACGCCTTCGAACCCTTCTTCACCACCAAGAAGCCGGGAGAGGGGACCGGGCTGGGGCTGGCCACCATCTACGGCATCGTCAAGCAGAACCGCGGCTTCATCAACGTCTACAGCGAGCCGGGGGAAGGAACGACCGTCAGAATCTACCTCCCCCGCCACGCGGGGGAGGGGGCCGCCGCCACCGCTCCCGAGCCGGGGCCGATGCCCGCCGCCCGGGGGGAGACGGTGATGGTCGTGGAGGACGAGGTTGCCATCGGACACCTCGCCCGCACCCTGCTCGAAAAGCTCGGTTACGTCGTCCTCTCCGCCGACGGCCCGCGCGCGGCGCTGGCCGAGGCCGGGCGGCACGACGGGACCATCGACCTGTTGATCACCGACGTCGTCATGCCCGAGATGAACGGGCGCGACCTGGCCGACCGGATGCGGCAGATCCACCCGGAGATCCGGGTCCTCTACATGTCGGGGTACACGGCCAACGTCATCGCCCATCACGGGATGCTGGACCCCGGGGTGTTCTTCATTCAAAAGCCGTTCACCAACCGGGAACTGGCGGCCCGGGTCAGGGAAACGCTCTCGGGCCGTCAGGAGCCGGAGTGAAGGAGGCTCCATGGAAGTGACCGCCCTCCCCGCCCTGGGGGACAATTACATCTTCATGCTCTGCGGCGACGCGCCCGACCGGGCGGCGGCGGTGGACCCGGGCGACGCCCGGCCCGTCCTCCGCTGGCTGGAAAAATCGGGCCGGCGGCTCGAGTCGATCCTGATCACCCACCACCACCCCGACCACACGGCCGGCATCCCGCGCCTGCGGGAACTCTTCCCCGGCACCGGCGTCTGCGGGGGAGCCGGGGACCGGGGCCGGATCCCGGGCCAGGCCCGGTTCCTCTCCGAGGGGGACGCCGTCCCCGTCTGCGGCGCCGCGGCCGGGGTTCTCGAGGTGCCGGGACACACCCGGGGTCACATCGCCTATTTCTTCGACGACGGGCGGGGGGGCGGCGACCTGTTTTCGGGCGACACCGTCTTCGGCGGCACCATCGGGAACCTGTTCGAAGGAACCCCGGACGACATGTTCGCGTCGCTGCAAAAGATCCGCGCGCTCCCGGGCGCAACCCGCATCTGGTGCGCGCACGAATACACCCTGCAGTTCGTGCGGGAGGCGGCGCGGGTGGACCCCGACAACGAACGGCTCGGCCGGCGGCTCGCGGCCCTGGAAGGCGCGGCCGACCGGCCGACGGTGCCGCTCGCGCTCGCGGAGGAGTGCGCCACCAACCCCTTTTTCCGCTGGGACGCCCCCGGGCTCTGCGAGCGCCTCGGGACCGCCCCGGGGATCGAAACCTTCCGACGCCTCTGTGCCGTCACCTGACGGGCCCGATCCTCAGGAACGGATCAGCGCGGGAGAGGCGGGGGCGCACCGCGCTGCGGCCGTCCGTGCCTTCTCCTGGTCGGTCGTCGCGTAGCAGTAGAGGCAGCCCCCGGGGCAGGTGCCGTACACGCCGATGTCCCGGCTGGAGATGCAGCGGCATGCCGCCCGCTGCCCCCGGTCCCTGGCCGGGCCGAGGTTCAACCCGAACACGCGCCGGAACAGGGCGTCGTCGATGCATTTGCCCGCGCCCACGCCGAAGCGTTCCAGCGGCTCGGCGCAGCTCTGGATTTCCATGCCGCATGCACGCGCGGTCGCGGCCATTCCGCCGAAGAGGGCCCCCAGTTCCCCCTCCCCGGGCGTCCGCTCGGCCTGGAACCCCCGCCGCTCCATTTCCCGGAAACCGGGCTCGGTTTTCCGGTAAAAATCGACCAGGCTGACGATCACGCGGCCGGTCGATCCCGCGAGCGCCCGCGCGAGCGCCGAAAATTGTACCAGGTGCCAGTCGACCCCCGTGCGCGCCGAGAGAAGGATGGGGTCGTAGCGCCAGACCACCCTTTCCGCCCCCACCCGGGCGGCCAGCCGCCGGAAGGATGCGATGCGCCCGGCGCGATCGGGGATGGCGCGCTCGATCTCCCGGCCGTAGGCGTTCAGGGTGTAGAGGAAAAGGTACCGGTAGCCGCGCCCGTCGAGGCGCGCGAGATGGGGCTCGAGCGGTGCCGGGTTCTTGGTCCAGAAGACGAAGGCCGCCACCTCCTCCGGGGTAAGGGGGACGCGGCTCACCCGGCCGGGGGCGCGCGGGTGGGGGACATCACAGAACCCCTCCTCGACCCGCGCGATGAACCAGTCGGCATACCAGGCCGGAATATCCGTGCGCCGGCTCGCGCTGATGATGGCACCCATAGCCTAACGGGGAAGGAACGCCTCCCGGCTCCGGTCCGAGGAGAGGACCCACAGGCCGTAGGCCCCGAGGGCGGTCCCGAACGGGAAATTCAGCAGATGCAGAACGCTGACGACGACGCCCAGGATCCGGCCCCAGTTCCGGAACCGCACCAGGCCGATCCCGGCGACGATGGCGGGGACCGAAAGGAGCACGAAGAGCACCGCGAGCGCCCCGCCGACGACGGCCAGGACGGAGGGCGCCACCGCCGGGTGCATGGAGTGGGGGGACGTGGCCTCGACGATCCCGATCACCCCGCCGAAAACGGCCAGGATCGCCAGGGCGCCGAGGACCCCGAGCGCCCCGCAGACGATGTTCAGAATCCCCAGAACCTTGATATGCTGATCCATTCCGCACCTCTTTTCTTCCAGCCGCGATTATACCCCTGCCTTACGTTTCCGGGGACCGCGGGGTTCCTTAAATCGCCAACGGGAATGATTGACTTTGAACAGGCCGTATCCTACCCTTCCAGAAATGGGGTACCTGGGCCCCCGGTTCCCTGTTGTTATCCAAGGAAAGGATCCCGATGCCCCCTATACCCGACCGCAGGCAGTTCCTGAAGCAGACCGTCGCTCTGGGCGCGGCGACGGGCTCCAGGACATCTACAACGGCGGGTACGAGGTCTACACCCGCGCGGGTTTCTGGCCGACCGCTACCGGATGGAAACAGGGGGGCCGGCGCCGCGTAATACAGACTGGGACCGTTTCACCGCCGCGGGCGCCGGGAGCACCTCGGGGTACGCGGTCTCGGGACGCGTCTTCATCTCGGTCGTGGCCTATGACGCCGGGGAGAAGGGGCGGCGGCAGACGGAGTTGTTTCTCAAAACGATGCTCGGGCGCACCGCCCCGCTCCGGGCGGAGTGACCGGCCGGACGGCCGCGTTTGGCAAGGGAGACCCATGGATAGACGCAGATTCCTCGGATTGGCCGGAATGGCCTGCGGCGGCGCCGCCATCGGCGGGTGCGGCCGGGGGGCCGACTCGGGGGGCCCGGGCGGGAGCGCGGCCCCCGGGCGCGCCTCGCTGACGGCGGGCAAGGGAAAAGGGGAGGTGTACGTGGGCAAAGACGCCGACCCCGTCACCGCCCTCAGGTCGGCACTAGCCGCGGCCGGGGGCCTCGAGTTCATCCGACCCGGGAGCCGCGTGGTGCTCAAGCCCAACGCCGCCTGGTCCCGCACCCCCGCCCAGGCGGCCAACACCGACCCCAGGCTGCTCTCGGCCATGATCGAGCTCTGCCGCGAGGCGGGAGCGGGCAAGATCACCATCTTCGAGCATACGATCGACCGCCCGGCGGCGCAGGTGCTCGCTGTTTCCGGTATCGGGGCCGCCGCGCGCCAGGGGGGGGCCGAGTTGATCTACGGCGCCACCGAGCGGGATTTCGCCCCGATCGAGGTGCCCCGCGGGAGGATGATGAAGCGGGACACGCTGGCCCGCGCGGTGCTCGAGGCGGACGTTTTCATCAACATGCCCAAGGCCAAGCACCATTCCCAGACGCAGCTGACGCTCGGGCTGAAAAACCTCATGGGGGTGAATTTCAACCGCCAGGCGTGGCACTCGGGACCCGACCTCAACCAGTTCATCGCCGACTACGCCAGCGCGGTGGCCGTCGACCTCACCGTCATGGACGCGTCCCGCATCCTGCTCACGAACGGGCCGAAGGGACCCGGCAAGACGCGCGAGCCGGGGGAGGTGATCGTGTCCTTCGACCCGGTCGCCGCCGACGCCTACGCCTGCGGGCTGTTCGACCTGGATCCGTCCGCGGTCGGGTACATCGGGAAAGCGGCGGAACTGGGCCTCGGCGAAGGGACCCTCTCCAACATCGTCGTCAGGCGGGCCTGATCCCCAGCCACCGGGTGCCGACTCTATGAAAACCGTCCGAAGAGTAAGCCAACTCCTTTTCCTCCTCCTCTTTCTCGTGCTTTTCTTCCAGACCGCGCGCCAGATCGACTGGGCCGACGGCCGGATGAGCGTCGGGGCCTTCCTCCCCGCCGATTTCTTCCTGCGCATCGACCCCCTGCTCGGCTGGACCGCGCTGGCCGCATCGCGCACCTTCCTCGTCTCGGTCGCGCTCTGGACGGTGCCGGTGCTGCTCCTGACCCTTCTTTTCGGCCGGGCCTTCTGCGGCTGGATCTGCCCGCTCGGAACCCTGATCGACGGCGCGGACAAGGGGGTGCGGCCCATACGGGAACGCCGCACCAACCGGGAGCGTTCCTGGCCCCGGTTGAAGTACTACGTCCTGGCGGCCGTGGCCGCGAGCGCACTGCTGGGATCGCAGCTGGTCTGGCTCCTCGACCCGATCGCCCTCACCTTCCGGAGCCTGACACTCGGGTTCTTCGCCCCCCTCGACCGGGCGGTCCATGCGCTCTCGGCGGTCCCGGGTTTGGGCTGGATGGAATCCCCGGCGGTCTTTCCCGATCAGCGGGCGGCGTACGGATCGGGGTTCGCCGCGCTCCTGATGCTGGCCGCCATCCTCGCCGGGGGCGTCCTCTCCCGCCGGTTCTGGTGCCGCAGCCTCTGTCCGCTGGGCGCCCTGCTGGGCGTTGTCGCACGCGTCCCCCTCTTCCGTCGCCGGGTGGGCACCGGGTGCAACGAATGCACCCTCTGCCAGCGGGACTGCAAGATGGACGCGATCGGCGCCAAGGGGAAACGCACCTCCACGGCCGAGTGCATCTTCTGCTACTCCTGCGACGAACTCTGCCCGCAGGGGGCGATCCGGATGGCCCCCGGCAAGCCGGAGAAGAGCCTCCCGCTCGACCTCAACCGCAGGCGCCTCGTCACCGGCATCGGCGTGGGCGCCGTCTGGGGGCTGGGCGCCTCGTCGGCCCTCGCGCGGCGCTCCACGCGGGACGGGGAAAGCCGCATCACCGGCAAATGGCTGATCCGGCCCCCCGGATCGGCGGCCGAGGAGCTCTTCACCGAGCGCTGCGTCCGCTGCGGAGCCTGCATGAAAATATGCCCGACCAACGGACTCCAGCCGGCGCTCTCCGAAGGGGGGCTGGGCGCGATCTGGACCCCGGTGCTGATGCCCCGGGTCGGCGAATGCAGCCAGAACTGCAACCTCTGCGGCGAGGTCTGCCCCACGGACGCCATCGAATCCTTCACCATCCCGGAAAAGGAGCACCTGTTCATCGGGCGCGCCGTCATCAACCGCTCCTCGTGCGTCGTCTGGGAATCTCACAAACAGTGCCTGGTCTGCGACGAGGTCTGCTCCTACAGCGCCATCTACTGGCTGGATGAGAGCGGGGCCGAGATCGGGCATCCCACCGGCGAGGGGGACGCCGAACCCAGCCAGGGATTCCCCTACGTGGACCCCGCCCGCTGCGTGGGGTGCGGCATCTGCGAATACAACTGCCCCGCCGGCGGCCCCGACGCCGCCATCCGGGTGACGCGCGACGGGGACAAGCGGCACCTGTCCCGGGAGGAACAGCGGGCGTGGCAGGCGGCCAACTGGACCGAGCGCGAGGGGAAACCGCCGCTCCGGTAGCGCATCCACCTCCCCGCTCCGGCCGTTTTCTGGTATAGTTCCGGCGCACTCAAGCAAAAGGAGCAGGGTATGTCCGGAATCTTCGGCGCAGCATCCAGGAAGGGCAACTGCATTCAAGCGCTCTATTACGGTCTCGACTACCACAGCCACCTCGGCACCGACTACGCCGGGATGGCCGTGTACCGCGACCGGGGGATCGAGCGCAAGATTCACGACATCCGCGGGGAAAATTTCCGGCCCAAGTTCCGGCACGATTACGAAAGGATGAGCGGCCCCTACGGCATCGGCGTCATCGGCTACGACATCCAGCCGGTGGTGCTCTCGTCCCGCCTCGGGGTCTTTTCCGTGGTGATGAACGGCCACATCCACAACCTTGAAGCGATCACCGCCCGGCTCCAGTCCGAAGGTTCGACGTTTGCCGAGATCCAGCCCGATTCCACCATCAGCCCCGCCGAAGTCGTCGCCGAAATCATCAGCCGCGCCGACAGCCTCGAAGCCGGCATCCTCTCCGTCTTCGCCCAGATCGAGGGTTCGGTATCGCTGCTGGCGCTGACCAAAGACGGCATCTACGCGGCGCGGGACCGGGAGGGGCATTCCACCCTCGTCATCGGGGAGAACGGCGACGGGTTCGCCGTCACCACCGAAACCACCGCGTTTCCCAACCTGGGCTTCAGGACCATCGCCGAGCTCGCGCCCGGCGACGTGGTGCTGATCTCCGAACGGGGGATCGTCAAACGCTGCGGGGCCGAACCGACCCTGGGCCGGCCCTGCGCCTTTCTCTGGATCTACACCAGCTTCCCCGCCAGCTCCATCCACGGCATCAACGTGGAACAGGCGCGCTACCGCAGCGGGGCGCTGCTGGCGCGCCGGGACCGGGCCGCCGGCTTCACGGCCGACATCGTCTCCGGCGTCCCCGACAGCGGCGTGGGGCACGCCATCGGTTACGCCAACGAATCGGGGATCCCCTACGCCCGCCCGCTGGTCAAGTACACCCCCTCCTGGCCCCGGAGCTACATGCCCTCGGAGCAGGCGACGCGCGACCTGATCGCCAACATGAAACTGATCGCGATCCCCGAGCTCATCCGGGACAAGCGCATCGTCCTCTGCGACGATTCCATCGTACGCGGCACTCAGCTCCGGAGGATGATCAAGGAAAAGCTCCTGGCCAACGGAGCCCGCGAGGTGCACATCCGCATCGCCTGCCCCCCGCTGATGTTCCCCTGCATCTACAACGAGTCGACGCGCACCACCAAGGAGCTGGCCGC
>JAFGSS010000228.1 GCA_016934555.1 Acidobacteriota bacterium
GAGGAGGAGGAAAAAGGAAAAGACGATCGAAAAGATCCTCTTCTTGGCCAGCATGCTTTTGGAGACGCCGAAGCCGCTGTTGAAGACCAGCCAGCTGGGCTTGAGGTTTTCGATCGGGATCTTGCCCGCCACCCGCTCATAGAACGTCGTGGCGTCCTCGATGGCGATCCCGCGGGTCTTGAAATCGAGCAGTTCCTTGATCGGGAGTTTCCCCCGGCGGTCCTGCAGCCCGACCACGATCCGGTCCACCCGGTGGCTGCCGACCAGCTTGGCGAGGTCCTGGTAGACGCCGATGACGCTCGGGTTCACGATCGACACCCCGACCAGGCCGGGGTCGTCGTCCACGAAGCCCACCACCTTGATCCCCAACTCGGGGTGGCGCAGGATTTCGCGCACCGCCTCGCGCGCGAGGTTGCCCGTCCCCAGCACCAGGAGGTTGGTGCGCGGGGTCCGCACCCGCATGTAGAGCCGGAGCATGGTGTGCCAGAGGATGAGGAAGGCGGAGCACAGGATCATGCCGTATACCAGCCCCACCCGGCTCAGGTCGCCGTGCGGTACGGCGTAGAAGAGCACGGCCAGGATGCACCAGGCGATGATGAGGGACTGGAAGATCCGAAGGACGAAGGCCCGGGAAAGGCGCGAACCCTGGAAGCCGTAGACGTCGTTGAGGTGCATCACCAGCTGGAAGATGACGGCGATCAGCAGCGCCTTGACCAGGATGGTGGAATAGCCTGCCGACGGAGCAGGAACCTGGCCGAAGCGGATGAGGTGTCCCACGAGGATCCAGCCCATCAGGAGCAGGGTCTCCGTAAAAACGATTCCAAACTTCCTCAACGCCAGGTAACGCCACATAGTATTTCCGCTCTTACCGTTGGAACAACCGTCAATGGACTGATCGGCCAGAAGCCCGAAAGGGTTCAATGAAAACTATGAAATGCCTTGCGCCTCCTTCCAGTATTCTCCCTGCGAATTTTTGGGTTTTCCCGGATCTTCATAATCACTCCGGCCGGTGGCGAGGTTTGACTATTATAAAAGCCGCCTCCCGCCACCGTCAATAAGATTTATCAAGATGCGGTGCGGCGCGACGGGGAGCATTCAGGATATAAGCGAAAGCCCCCGGCAGACCTCCGTAACAGTCGAAAACCGGAACTCCCCCAGCAACCGGTCCACCTTCCCCTGCATCCCCCCGAGGCTCGTGTAATGGCGGAACCGGGAGCGCAGGGGCGCCCGGATCCGGGGCTGGTCGGGATCCAACTCCCAGGGGTGGAAGTAGACCATGACCGGCCTCCGTTCGACCCCGTTCACCCGCCGGATGGCCCAGCGGGTCACCCCGAGCGGAAAGAGGCGCAGGTACCCGCCCCCGGCGGCCGGCAGGTTCGTACCCGCCAGGCGCACGGTGGTGGGGGGAAACTCCACGATCCCGTTTCTCACATGGGGAAACCGCTCGGCGTCCGGGATGCCGTACAGGTCGTGCCGGACCGGGAAGATGGAGGAGTCGACGCGGAAACCCTCTTCGGCCAGCACGTCGAGGGCCCACAAGGTGGAGCGGGTGATGGAAAAGCTCGGTGCCCGGTAGCACTCGACCGGCGCCTGCGCCTGGTCCGCCAGGCAGAGGCGCGCGCGGCGGACATCCTCGCGGAACTCGCGCCGGTCCTGCCGGTGGATGCGCTGGTGGGCGTGGCCGTGGCAGCCGATTTCGTGCCCGGCCGCACCGATCTGCCGCACCAGGCGCGGGTGGCGCTCGGCCACCCAGCCGAGCACGTAGAACGTCGCCCTCGTGCGGTGCCGCTCGAGCATCTCCAGGATCAGTTCGATGTTCCGTTCGACGCGGCAGGCGTAGGTGCCCCAGTCGGAGGGGGAGACGCAGGAGGCGAAGGCCTCCACCTGAAAGTAGTCCTCCACGTCCACGCTGAAGGCGTTGAGCATGCGGGCGTCCTCTGATTTCGCCGCTCCAACCCGGCCCGCAGCCCGTCCCCCGGGAGGGCCGGGCGATGTCGTGTCACGCAGTATCAGGACTTAACCTTCCGGTAATAGTACTGGTAATAGTACTTCGACGACGTCAGGTGTTTCTGCCGGTTGAGGATGACGCCGCAGATCCGCTCCTTCCCTATCCGGCCCGCCGCATCCTCCACCAGGCGCGCGGAGGTGGAGTTGGCCCTCACCACCAGCACCACGGCGTCGCACAGCGGCGCAAGCAGCACCGTGTCGGAAAGGGACAGGACCGGCGGTGAATCGACGACGACCCAGTCGAAATCGGCGGCCGCCGCCTTCAGGGTCTGTTCCAGGATGGGGGAACTGAGCAGTTCCGAGGGATTGGGCGGAAGCGGGCCGGACGACAGGAAGGAAAATTCAGGATTGGTGCAAGTCAGGAGCGCGTCCCGGAAGGACACGTTCCCCTGCAGCACTTCGGACAGGCCAACGGACGAAGCGGAACCGTTGAGGCCGAAACTGACCCCCGAGCGCGGCTTGCGCATGTCGGCGTCGATCAGGAGCACCCGTTTGCCCGGCTCCTGCGCCAGCACCCCGATCAGGCCCGAGGCGGTAAACGTCTTCCCCTCGTCGGGCACCGTGCTGGTGACCAGAACCGTCTTGATCCCCCTCTGCTTCTGCATCAGCCCGAGACGCGACCGGAGGAGCCGGAACTGCTCCCCGATCAGCGTCAGGGGATCCATGACGGTCTTGACCTGGGGGGCGGCGTCGGTGAGATCGAAACGGTCGTCGCGGCAGAGCTCAAGTTCCTGCGAAACCGGCTCCGCCTCCATTGCCGGGGACCAGGAGGCTTCGACCGGCCCCGGCTCCGCACCGAAATCGGGCTCTTCCACCTCCGGCTCCGGGGGCAGAATCACCTGCTTCCGTTCCTTTTCGGTCTTTTTGAGAAAATCGAATATTTCGCTCATTTAGAGTGCCGCGGCTCCCTGCCGGCCCAGTCATTAATAATTATCATCTGCCGTAATGCCCGTTCAAGTCCGCTATCGGCATTCCGCTCCAAACTCTTTCCCCATTTTCAGGCGCTTTTGAGCATCCTGCCGCTCCGGCCCGGCTTCTTCAGCTGCTTTGC
>JAFGSS010000229.1 GCA_016934555.1 Acidobacteriota bacterium
GGCGCCGGGCTCCGCTCACGCAGGGCCGCGGCACGCTCCCCGAGCCACCCCTTCAGGTCGATGGCCCGGTAACGCGCGGCGTCGACCCACATCACGTTCAGGTCGGCCTCGAAAACGTTCTGAAAACCGAAGGCGTCGTCGTAGCCGCCGACCTCGAATCCGGCCCTGAGGCCGGAAAAGGCAAGAAAGGGGTCGAGCACGGAGGCCACCGTTTCGAAGGCGTGGTTGCGGTAAACGCCGATCCGCACGGCCTCCGCCCCCGGGTCCGGGGCCTGCCGCAGCAGGTCGAGCCGCCTCAATTCCTCGGAAAACAGGGGCCTCATCGTTCCCTTCACGCCCGCCCGCCATCCTCGAGCCGGGCCACGATGCGGGCCATGCTCGTCAGTTTCGGGATCTCCTCCGGCTCGAACGAAACACCCGTCTCCTCCTCGACCGTCAGGATGATCTCGATGTGCTTCATGGAATCCCAGGCCTTTTCGCCCTGCATGGAGCACTCCTCCCCCGGGGCGATCTCCCTCCCGAGGAGGGTCGAAAGGATTTCCGCAACCTTTTCCCGCATATTCCGCTCTCCGGATGTCATGAACGGGCCCGGCAGGCCCCCGCGATGATCCCGACGATCCGTTCGAGGTCCGATGTTTCGAGTTGGGTCCCCGAGGGGAGGCAGAGCCCCCGCTCGAAAAAGCCCTCCCCCACGCCGCCCCCCAGGAAACGGCAATCGCGGAAGGCGGGCTGCAGGTGCATCGGCTTCCACACCGGCCGCGATTCGATGTTCTCCCGCTCGAGCGCGAGCCGCACCCCCTCCCGGTCCATCCCGAATGCGTCCGGTTCGATCAGGATGACCGTGAGCCAGCAGTTCGATTTCCCGTAAGCTGCCTCCGGCATGAACCCGATTCCCGGAAGCCCCCCGAGCGCTTCCCGGTAATACCGGTTCACCTCCCGCTTCTTATCGACCTTTTCCTCGAGCCGCTCCAGCTGCCCCCGCCCGATGCCGGCCAGGATGTTGCTCAGCCGGTAGTTGTATCCGACTTCCGAGTGCTGGTAGTGGACCACCGGTTCCCGCGCCTGCGTGGCCAGGTGCCGCGCCCTGGCGACGAACGATGCCTCGTTGGAAACCAGCATCCCCCCCCCCGAGGTCGTGATGATCTTGTTGCCGTTGAAGGAGAGGACGCCCATCGCGCCGAACGCCCCGGCCCGCCGGCCGCGCATCTCCGCCCCGAGCGCCTCCGCGGCGTCCTCGACGACGGGGACGCCGTACCGCTCGGCGATCGCGAGGATGGCGTCGTAATCGGCGCACTGCCCGTACAGGTCGACCGCCATGATCGCCCGCGGCATCGAGTTCCCGGCGCTCGCCCGCCGGCGGAGTTCGTCTTCGAGCAGACCGGGATCGAGGTTCCACGTCGCCGGGTCGGCGTCGATCAGCACGGGGTGCGCGCCGCAGTATTTGACGGCGTTGACGCTCGCGGCGAAGGTCAGGTCGGCGCACATCACCTCGTCGCCGGGTCCGACCCCCAGGATCACGAGCGCGAGGTGGAGCCCGGCCGTGCCGCTCGAAAGCGCCACCGCGTTCGCGACGCCGACCTTGAGGCACATCTCCCGCTCGAACAGCTCGACCTGGGGCCCCATGGTGGTGATCCAGTTCGAATCGAAGGCCGCGAGCATCAGCTCCTTTTCCCGCCCGCCCAGGTCGGGGGGCGACAGGTAGATGCGCGAATTACGGGCAGTCTGGCTCATGACGCTTTCCATTTGTGTGATTTATATTACAGAAACGGGAAAAACAGTGTGCGCGCGATCACACTCCGTCAACCCGACCGCGCCTTCTGCGGAGGCTCCGACCCCAGGAATTCCGGCATCGTCGCGTACCCTTCCTGGTGAATGCCGTCGCGCCGCAGGGCCTTCCAGAGCGTCCGGGCCAGGATCTTCGCGTCCAAGGCCAGCGACCGGTGATCGACGTACCAGACATCGAGACACAGCCTCTCCTCCCAGCCGATGGCGTTGCGGCCGTTCACCTGCGCCCATCCCGTCAGCCCCGGCTTCACCTCGTGCCGGCGCGCCTGCTCCGCCGAATAGCGCGGCAGGTACTTCACGAGCAGCGGCCGCGGCCCCACCCAGCTCATCTCCCCCTTGAGGATGTTCCAGAGCTCGGGCACCTCGTCCAGGCTCGTGCTGCGCAAAAACCGCCCGAACCGCGTCAGCCGCTCCCGGTCGGGCAAAAGCCCGCCATCGGGCCCGCGGGCGTCGGTCATAGTCCGGAATTTGTATATGGAAAAGGGCTTTCCATCCAGCCCCGGCCTCGCCTGACGGTAAAACACCGGGCGCCCCAGCAGGACCCGGCTCAATACAATGAGGACCAACAGGAACGGAGACAGGATCGCCAGCGCGATCACGGCCAAGACCAGGTCCAGCGTCCGTTTCATCGAGTACCTTCCCCTCGAGACTTCCCGCCCCTCAGATTCCCATGGCGTGCATAATGTCACGGTTTACTTTATGCACATCGAACCGTTCGACCGCGATGTCCCGGCCGCGGCGCCCCATGGCCGCGATTTCCGCCGGATTCCGTATAAAGTATTCCATGGCGCCGGCAAGCGCCGCGCCGTCCCTCGGAGGGACCAGCAAGCCGTTGACCCCCCCGGTTACGGTCTCCCGGCATCCCGGCACGTCCGTGGTGATCACGGGCCTCGCCATGGCCATAGCCTCAAGCACCGTTCGCGGCATACCCTCCCGATAGGATGGCAGGACATATACCGCGGAGGCTGCGATCGCCCCACGCACATCGGCCATCTCACCCCAATACTCCAGGGCTCCGCCGTTGGTCCATCGCTGCAATTCATCCCGGGTAATAGCGGAGGGATTGCCCTCGTCGAAGCCGCCCACGATACGAAAGGATACATTTTCGTATTTATTTTTCAAGACCCGGGCCGCCTCGGCGTACTCCCGGATTCCCTTGGAACGGATCAATCTGGCGATCATTAGGAAGGAGACGGAGTCCGGAATCGGCTGCGGCCGGAACCTGTCCACATCGACGCCCGATCCATTGATCAGAACGGCCTGCCGCGCGTCCACGAAACCCCGCTCCAGGAAAAGCCGCAGATCATCCGGGTTCTGAAAAAAGACCCGGTAGTTATGCTTGAGGCTCGCACGGTAGAGTCTTTCCACGATTCTGTGCACCATGCGCGCCTTCCAATCGTGCCGGCCGTAAGCGTACCCCAACCCGGTGATCATGGAGCAGATTCTGGGGATTCCGGCGCATTTTCCCGCAATCGAGCCGTAGATGACGGGTTTGATCGTGTAGGCGATCAGGACATCGGGCTGCGTCCGGCGAAAGAACTCGCGCAACCGCATCAGTGTGCGCATATCCTCCCAGGGATTCAATCCTGTTCTTTGAAGCGGAATATTTTGATACTGTGCACCCAAGGCCCGAAGCCGGCCCACAACCTCCCGCGACGCCACGGGCGCGCACCCCGTTACATCATGCCCGCGCCGGACGGCCTCGGAAATCAGAGCTCCACGAAAATTGATAAGTGAACCCGCCAGGCTTCCAAACACGACAATATTCATGCCATCCAGCCTCTGATCATGACCGGTCACCTCGCCCGGAGGCCGCATACAGGATGTCCAGCACCTCAGGTGCCACTGCATTCAACTGGTAGCGTTCTTCGACCATCCTGCGGCCTGCGCGCCCCATTTCAAGGCATCTTCCTGGGTCCCGGTAGAGATCGTCCAGCGCCTCGATCCATTCCTCTTTCGTGGCCGCGAGATATCCATTCACACCGTGCGTCACCACGTGATTGTTCTCACCCACGGGAGAAGCGACCACCGGCTTCCAGCAGGCCATGTATTGAATGAGCTTAAAGGCGCACTTCCCCATCGACCAGGGACTTCGGGGCAACGGCATGATTCCGACATGGATCGCAGACAGCCATTTCACCTCATTTTCTCGGCTCCAGGGGATCCACTGCATCGATCGGATCCTGAAAGGAATGGGATTCCCTCCAATCACCAGAACCCGGGCGTTGCGAGCGGAGCAAAACTCCTCGAGCGCATCCTCCACGCTCTTGAGGTATTGAATTGTGGCCTGCGACCCGATCCATCCGATCACGAAGGGTCGCGCTGATGAAACACGCGGCTCGGCATCCGGGTAAAGCGAAAGGTCGACCACTGTTGGGATCAGGAATGAATTTGGATTAAATTGCCGCGCATAGTCGAGAATGTAGTGGCTGCCCACGGTGACAGCGCCGGCTCCCGCCATCACCTTTGATATCTTCCTTCCGAGCATCATGCGCAGGAAAGCATTGGGGTGTTGATCGTATCGATGATACATGGCGTCATCGTAATCCACCGTGTACCTAGCGTTCCGGAGCACGAGATCCGATTCGATCAGGCCCGGAACAAAAGGCAGCAATTCCTTTTCAATGGAAATGAGATCATAGCCCTCGGAAGACAACATCCTTCGGATTCGCCGCCAATATGCAACGGGAAGCATCGCCAGGTATCCCCGAGTGACCCCAAAGCGCCTGGTCACGTGACCCTGATCGAAAAACGACTGCACCGTGCATTCCAGCCCCTGCCCCGTCAGCCAGGGTATGTATTGCAGAGTCCGATATCGCGAACTGGCGCCATCGGATCCATAGCGCGTCAGAAAGAGTACTTTGATACTTGGCCGCAAGCAAGGAACGGGCTTCATGGCCGATCGCCGGTCCCTTTCCCCGTTCCCCGAAGGCTCTCCATGGCCCGCCCCAGGAGATATTTCCAGAGTTCAAGGTAACCCCGCACGGTATCCCTGATCGTCCCCGGCGCCGCCTGGAAGAGCGCCCCAACTATCCGTGCGATCGGCTCCCAGAAAAGACTGACGAGAATGACGACCATCGCCGCAGGCTTGTCTAAATGCTTCCGGACATACAGGATGCGGCTTCTCACCGAACAAAAGAGCCTGTGCCCCTTCGCCCTTTCGGTGGTTCCCTGTCCCCGGTGATAGGCCTGTGCCTCCGCGATGAAGTAACTGATCCACCCTTCCTTCCTGGCTCGAAGCGAGAAATCGACTTCCTCGTAATAGACGAAAAAGCGCTCATCAAACCCGCCCAGACGCTCGAAGAGCGATCGACGGACTAGGAAAAATGCCCCGATGACTTGGTCCACGCGGGCCGAATTCAGATGGTCCCATTCTGTCATCAAGGTATCGGGAAACAATCCAGGAAACAGGCGGTGGAGACCGGAGGACTTTCCGATGAGCATCCGAAACGACGGGAACCTCGAGCAGGAACAGCTTACCCTGAACCCCGAGTTCAGCAATTGAAT
Organism: Acidobacteriota bacterium; assembly: GCA_016934555.1. Lineage (GTDB taxonomy): Bacteria > Acidobacteriota > UBA6911 > UBA6911 > UBA6911 > UBA6911. The sequence goes on from JAFGSS010000229.1 coordinate 5,293, forward strand.
GCCGCAGATCCCCACCTTCTCGTTCCCGGGCGCCTCCATGAAAGCTATCGGAACTGCCAGAGAGCGCGGCCCAAGCCAAGTGTCGGGATTCAGAAAAAGGAGGTAGTCCGCCCTGCTTCCCAAGGCACCCTGGTTGCATGCCGCGGCGAATCCCCGGTTGCTGTCGTTGATCAGCAGGTCATGCGGCAGATCGCATCCATCAAGGCACGCCAGCGAACCATCGCTGGATTTGTTATCGACAACGACAACGCGCTCCAGCACTATACCGTCCCAAGAAGAAGGCCGAATAGAATTCAGACACTCGCGCAGCTGTTCCCCGGCGTTCCAATTAACGATGATGATCCTTAAACTGCGTCCTTGGCTCATGATCCTTGACGGCTACCCCTGCATGTCCACACGAAATGGGTCCGACGCGGCCCCGTCCGCCCCTCTCCCCTGAGCACCCGGCCCCCGTGCTCCCGCCAAGCCCTTGCCCATTCTCTCCCAATAGTTGCAGCATACGGTAATGACGCATTGCGTGGCAAATAGGACGGCCATCCACATCCAAACCCCGGAGGCGCCGAACCGGTTGCCGCTCAGACTCTGCACGATGGCCGTACCCAGCATGGCGTTGACGAAGGTCTTGATCACGCCGGGGTTGTCATGCAGCGACAGATAGAGGTAAGACAGCGCCAATCCGAGCAGAAAGGGATAAACGAACACTCCGATCCATCCGTATTCCAGGAAAAGGGAGTCGAGATATGTGTAGATATTGGTAAAAAACGGAATTGTCGTCTTAGGCCGGATGTAATCCGGCTTGGTGATGTTTTCCGGGTTGATGGCATGGAGGGCTCGCGCAACGACGCCGAAGGTAAGGTGACCGCTTTCGGAATAGCCGTCCGGAAATTGGACCATCTGCTGGAAAGCCGGAAGTCCCGAGACGAGATAAAAGGACAGATCGGCCATGCCCGCCCTGCCGGTCACGGATTTGTCGAGCGAATTCGTCGTATACAGAAAGTACCCGACGAAAGCTAGGAAGACTGTCGCCGGCAGAGCTACGGCCTTGAAAGACGAGCGCCGGCTTTTCCCCATATTGAGATATTGAATCCCCAGAAAGGACGCTACAATGGCGGTCCCGATGTTGGTTCGCCCGGAGCTCGGCAACAGGAGCAGATAGCACATGACGAGAATCGCCCATACCCGCTTCGAAGCTCCGCGCCCCTTGATCTTCAGATAAATGGCGCAGAGCACGCAACATGGGATCAAAAAAGCCCGCGCCACCCCCCCCCATCCAGCATGGCGCAATCTTCCGTACGCTTCCTCGTATCGAACCGATATCGGATCCCGCCACAGCGAATCGATCCCGATACTCTGGTGCATCAATACGTAATAGGAAATGGAGCCGATGACACCTACGGCAAAAATAACATAGATGAGCTTGTCCGCGTGGCGCAGACCTCCGATAATGGAGGGCGCTATGGGATCGATGCGTTGCACCGTTCTCAACCCATACAGCGGCTTGCCCACGATGCATCCGCAGATGAAGATCACGGTGGTTGCGATGAAGACGAAGACCGAGGGAAAGCTCAGAGCGTAATAGGGAACAATTCCCGTGTAATAAACCGCAAGGGATCCAAACCAAACTGCCCCGAAAAGACCGGGGGGGGCGAAAAAAGAACCGAACAGGTCCTTCGAAATCTTCATGGCCAGCGCGGCCATACCAGAAAAAAAGATAGAGGCCGCGAAATTAAGTTCCACCAGCATCGACAACCACCGGATAACTGCGTTAAATGGACGCCTTCCCGGCCGTCCCGCTCCCCAAACACCAAACGCCGGGCGCCTCTGTCAATATAGCGCGGCCTTCATATACTGGAGATGCCGCCGATACTCTTCCCTTCGTACGAACCCTATGCCCAGCATGCACAGAACGTATGCGGTCCACCCCCATATCCCGCCCACATACCAATTGCTCGATATGAAAATCACCGTGATCAAAATCTGCCACAACCACTCAACCGAGTATTCCATTTTCATCTTCTTCTGGAGAAAGAGATCGGGAACGACGCATTTGAACATGTAAAGAAAGACCATTGACATTATGGTGAGAGTCAAATCCTCGAGCCAGAAGACGACGACGGCCGTTGTAGCCATGGAGACAATAACAGAACAGAGGTTCATAAGGAGCATGGCGCGCTCCTCGCGTAATGCCTTCAGGTAGGTGTTGATCAGCATGGAGCTCCTGGCCTCGAACATGCAGATCGGGAAGAGAATGGCAAGGTAATCAATGGCTTCCCCATATTGAGGGAGCCACAACGCCAAAAGTTGCCGTATCGGAAAATAGAATATCAGAAAGCAGGTCAGAATCCCGGACAAAAGACCTCCGAATGTATCATACATCAGGGGAAGCTTATCCGGGTCGCTTCTCTTGATGATGGGGAAAAACACAATCCCCACGGCCGAAATGAAAACAATGATGGAATGGGAGATGCTCAGAGAGAAGGACACCTTGCCGAAGGTCGCGATCTCCCAGTTCCGCTCGATTCCGAACCTGATGATGCCGATGATGAGCATCCCCGCGATATTGGCAAACAAAAGTTTGATGCCGGCGGAAATGTTTTTCCAGAACTCCAGGATGGCCGAGGATAGCCGGATTCTCCTGGCCCACACAATGTCGCGACATAACCAGGCGATGCTGAACATCGCGACCGTTTTGGCGCAGATATCGCCTAGCAGCAGAAATTCGAACCTCCGAAACCCATAAGCCAGAAAAATCATGATGAGCAACAGATAAACGACTCTCTCGGCTATGAGGTTTCGTGCGTATTCCTTCACCCTCCCGGTGCTTTGCAGCAAATACAGCAGGACGGTTCTGGGCAACAGCAACACACAATTGAGGCCCGAGGCGACCAGGATGATTCCCTTCCTGCCGTCATCGGCGAGGGTGACGGCAAGCACGCCTATCGCGATGAAGACTGCGGCCTCGAAGATGACCAGCAACCAGTACTGGGAATGCATGAGGGATTTATCGATATCATCATAGTACTGGCCGCCGTATCGGAGATAGACCCCGTCCGCCAAGCCAAAATGAAAAAACCCGACGTAGCCCACATAAAATATATACAATTGCCAGTAACCGTACTCTTCCAACCCCAACAGCTTTGGGACACCGAAGGAAACCAGCAGGGAAATCAGCAAATTCAACAAATTGGCCGTGATTGCGTAGTAGATTTTCTGGAATATGCTTCTAACGGAGTCTTTCACAATCCGGCACCCGGCATCGGGTGTTCATTGAGGAAACAGACCATCGCCCCCATACCTCCAGAAGGCTGAACACATCACCCGAGCAGATTCATTCCTCTGATTTCCGGGATCTTGCGCGTCGCATACCGATCGATTTTCTGATGGCATCGATTTTCCGGGCGACGGACTCCTCCTCCGCCGCCTGCAGGCTCAGAGCCAGGACCATTCCCGCGACGGCACCCAGAAAGAGCCCGATGATCAGGTAGTAACTGCGCCTGGGCGCGCTTTTCTTCTCCGGCGGGATCGCCTCATCCACAACCTGGATGATGGGGGACTCTTTCGCCTCATCGATACGGGCGACTTCGTACTGCCTGGCGAGCAGCTCGTAGAGAGCCTCGTGGTACCGGACCTCACGCAGGCGCCGCGCGTAATCGAGCGCCGCCTCCGGAACCATGGATGTGGGCATGAAGGGGTTGGAGCCGTCCCTGGCGCTCTTGGCCTCGAGTTCCTTCATCTGGGCCCGCAGGGCTTCGATCTCGATTTCCTGACGCTGGACTTCGGGATTCCGGGCGGTGGCCCCCGCCTTCAGGCGCTCGAGCGCCACCTCGCGGGCCACGATTTCGGCCCGCAGCTGCGCCATGGATTGGATGACGGCGGAAACCTGGCTGTTGACCTGGAACAGCCCCTTTTGTTCCTGCATTTTTTGCAGGGCGGTTTCGGCTTCCGCCAGCAGGGCCTTCTCCTTGTCCAGTTCCTGTTCGAAGAACAGTCTCCTTTGCGCCGCTTCGGTCACCGCCAGCCGGCTGTTCTGCTCCTGCAGGCAGTCGACGTACGCATTGGCCAGATCTGCCGCGCGTTTGGGATCACGGTCCTCGACGGATATGTGAATCATCGAGAATTTTGCGGCGTTGAAGCCCGAGTTCTTGGAGAGCTTTCGCCTGGCGTCGGTGATCGTCTTGACCTCGTAGACGTCCTTGAGCGAATGCTGCGTCACCAGCTTGTCCATCACCGTGCGGCTGCTGAGGATCCCGATGTAGATGTCCGAGGGGTTCTTGATCCCCAGGTTCTGCCCGGCCATGCCGGCGATCCCGCCGAGTTGGCCCAGCAGCGCCGCGGCGGTGGAGGACTGCTGCTGCGGGGGCATGATCACCGCGGTGGCCGTGAAGGTGGGAGGGGTGACAAGGGCGATGACGGTCGCCCCGATGCCGAAGACCAGCACCGAGAGCAGGATCACGCGCTTTCTCTCGGCCAGGACGATGAGCAGGTCGAGCAGGCTCGTGCCCTGCGGCTCCTCGCCGGCGTGGGGGAGTGTCCCCGTTGTTTGTCCGGCAGGGGGGTTCTGTTTCGGGTCCACCTCGTGGGTCAACACGGCCTCCTATGGTCAGCCTATCTCAACACGTTGATCGCCGCGGCGCCCAGTCCGAACTGGGAGATGACTTCGGACCAGTTGCGCAGGTTGGTGAGGAACGTGGTCTTGAACAGGTGCTCGGGAATGATGACGGCGTCCCCGGGGTTCAGGCTCTTCTTTTCGAAGCCCGAGGTGCCGCGCCGGGGGAGCACGCTCCCGTCGGCGCGCAGGATGTAGGAGCGGTCCTCGTCGGCGTTGCGCGTGAACCCTCCCGCCTGGGCGATGTATTCCCTGACGGGACGCTTCTTCGCGAAGACCAGGGCGTTCGGGCTGTAGACGGCGCCCATGACGTTGACGGTCGAGGGGAGGGCCGGAACGACGAAGCGGTCGCCGTCCTCCAGGGTCATGTGCGCGATCTGCGAAAAGTCGTTGCTGTCCGGGTCGAGGCTGAGCACGATCCGGCCGGTGGGCTGGACCGACCGCAACCGCTCTACCATCTCCTTCTGGCTCTTGATCTCCGCGTCCAGCATCTGCGCCTGGCTGGGGTTGTCCGCGTTGGCCAGCCGGTTCCGGGCCGCCTTGTCCGCCTCCTGCTCGAGGTCCTGGATGTAGCGCTCCATCCGCTTCTGCTGGTCCTTGCGGACCGATTCGCGCAGGAATTCGGCGCCGAAAAGGTAGGCCTGCGGGGTCAGCCCGCCGGCTTTCTCGATCAGCTGCCCCAGGGTCTCCCCCGGCTCGACGTCGTATATGCCGGGGGCGTTGAATTCCCCCTCGAGCCGCACGGTCCGGGTCTGCTGCATCTGCGGCACGCGGATGTCGGCCTGGGAGAAGACGGTGACGACGTCCCCGGGCCGGAGTTCCAGGTTCTGCGCGCCGTCGTGCTCGAGCACCAGGCGGCCGAGGTGGAAGGGGAGGAGCTTGGTCATGAGGTCCTGCGGGTTCTGGCGCTCGATGACGGCGTAGGACCAGTTGATGTCCGGGGCGGTGGGACCGATGCGGGTTTCGGTCAGCCTCCGGCGCGCCTCTTCGACCGGTTCGGCCGCGATCGCCTCCTCGGGGGGGGTGAAGCCCAGCAGGTTGCGCTTTTTCCAGTAATCGCGGGTGACGAGCGATTCGCGGTCCGGGATGATGTCCCTGAGCCTCATGCCCGGGCGCCAGTGGAAGCGCCCCGGGTTGGCCACGTTGCCCCGGAGCGTCACGGTTTCCTCGAACCGCGGCTGGATGGTGCGCGCCTGGAACACGTCCCCGTCCCTCATAGGCAGTCGCATCCCCTCGTCGTCGAGCTGAAACTCCACGACCCGGCGCGACCCTTCCGCGATCCGCTCGAGGGTGGCCCGTTCCCGGTCGGCCAGGGACGACAGCCCCCCGGTCATCCCGATCAGCTCGCCAACCGTCTGCTCCCCCTTGAGTTCGTAAACGGCCGGGTTCTTCACGCTCCCCGCGGCCGCCACCTGCGGACCGACGGGGGGGATGTAGACCACGTCTCCGGGGAGCAGGCGCGCGTCCCCGGACTTGTCGCCCCTCAGGAGGAGGTCGTAGAGATCCATCTCGGCGACGACCTCCGCCCCCCGCTTCAGCTGGATCCGCCGCATGGAGCCCTGCGCCGAGGGCCCGCCCGCCGCGAACAGGGCGCTCACCATGGTGCTGAGCGAGCTGACCGTATAGGTCCCCGGACGCCGGGCGTGACCCACGACGAAGACCTGGATCGAGCGCAGCTGCCCCATGTTCACGCTCAGGTCGAAATTGCGGAAGACGCGCTCGAGCTGCGAACGGAGGAACCCGGGCAGTTGCCGGAACTCGATACCGGCGACGGTGATGCTGCCGGCCTGCGGAATGTAGACGGCCCCGGCCCGATCGACGACGAGGGGCAGATCCATGTTCACCTGCCCCCAGACCCGCAGGAGGATTTCGTCTCCCGGGCCGATGGCGTAGTCGGCCGTCACCGGGACCCGGTCGAGCGGTGCGAAGGTGGTCGGCACCCGCTCAAAAAGGGATGCCCCGTAAATCGGCAACAGGGTGCCGACCGAGGAGGCGGCGAAGCGCTGGAATTCGCTCGGCGGTTCGGGCTCCGGCATCGGCATGAACTCGAATTCGGACGGATTGCGGCGCGAGCGCTCCCCCGTGGCATCCCCTTCCTGTCCCGTGGCCGGCAGACCGGTTTCGGTCCCCCGCCTCTCCAGCGGGGGAAGATCGAGCGTGTCGCCCGGGAGCTGGCACTCGGGCAACAGGTGGCCGAGGGGCCCGTCACACTCTTCGGGCCGCTCGGGGTACGCGCCGGACTCGAGGCCCGGGACCTGCCCGGAATCGCGCGCCGGGTCCCGGTCGGAACGGGATGCGGCGGGAGCCTGGTTCAGCATCCCCCGGGCCGCGTTCGGGTCCCGCGGCGCGTAGACCTGGGAGGCCGCCGGCCCGGCCAGGAGGAGCAAAGCCGCCGCCGCCAGCCAGGACAGAGAGGGGGGGCGCGGCCTGAGGATGCGGATGGATGACATCACGAATCAATCTCCTGTTCGAATCGCGCGGACGGCCGGAGGGGCCGCCTGCCGGGAACATCTTTTGTATATGATGGCGATGTGTCGTCGGTGACGATATACGAAACGCCCGCGTCAGGTCAAGCGTCCCGGCCCGTGGGAAACGGCGGAGGAAGCCGGCCGGGATCATCGCATATCGAATCATTCCAATACTTGAGAGGAACCGACCGGCCTATCGCGCATAGACAAGCTTTATCCGAAAAGCGAAATCGTTTTCCGATTCCGCTTCGACGAAGCCGGCGTTGCGCTTCGTGTCCAGGCCCGCTTCCGCGTACAGATGGAATGGGCCGGAAAGGGTCTTCTGCCCCCCCAGCCGCAGCAGGGTGCGGCCCTCGTCGGGACGGTTAAGGGTTTTTTCGATGTCGATGTTGTTCCCCTCGGAGTTGTACACCATCCGGTAGCGGTCGCCCATGCGCTCGAGGCGGCGCACCCGGACCTCGACGAACTCCCGCAGGTTGAACTGGCAGCGCGACGTTACCGTCCCCGACCAGGTGTCCGACCCGGCATCGTACCCGAGAAACTTTCCATCGAGGGCGAAGCCGTCGGTGTAAAACCCGTGCCGGTAGGGGAACTGGCCGCTGTAGACGAGTTCCGCGCGGAGCGAGAGCTTTTCGGCTCCGTTGAACTTCGGGAAATGGACCCCCCAGAGCCAGGCGGCGTCGCTTTGGATCATGTATTTCTTCTCCGCCTGAGTGTCCTCGAGCAGCATCTTCCCGTACAGCTCCATCCCCATGGCCTTCGGGACGCGGAAGGTCGCGTCCATCCCCATCAGGTGGTTGCTGTTGGCCCCGTCGTTGATGGACGAGGAGAGAAAACCGATGAAGGAGCCCACGGCGGTGCCGAAATCGGGCGCTTTCGCCCCCTCCCCCCCGAGAAAGACCGCATGGTCGAAACCGATATTCACCCACCGGAACGGGCTGTAGTCGAGCCGGTAACCCGAAAGGGTCGCGCCGGAGCGACCGTAGTCGTCCCCCAGCCAGGAGACGAAGGCGGTCCCGCGGAAATATCCGGCATGCCGGAGAAATCCCGGGAACCGGAAGGGGGCGGGAGAGGAGACCTTGACCATGTCGAGGGAGCGGGCGTTGCCGCTGAAGAGGATCCCGTTCTCGCCGGGCCCCCACCGCACGTCGTCCCGGCCCGCGAGCAGTTCCAGGTTGCCGAACCCGGTCTTGGCGTAGCCCCGCGCGAGCCCGACGCCGGAATCGCTGCCGGAGCGGACGAAGACCTTCGGCTCGAGGTAGGCGGCGAAGTGAGGAGAGGCCCGGAGGGTATGGACGGAACGAAGGTGGAGGTTCGAATGCCCGTCGAAACGGTCCCCGTTCTGATAGGAGTGCAGCGGCTGCACCCGGCCGGAGGTGCCGCCCAGACCGTTTTCGGGCATCGGCGCCTCCTCCTGGTCGGTCGCCGTCCAGGCGACCGTGGCGGAGTCGAGCGGGACGAAACGGCCCCCCCCCTCGGCGCCGCCGAATTCCCGCTCCAGTTCGGCGATCATGGAATCGAAGGGCCCTCGGTCCCCCCCGAGGCTCCGCCGCGCCTCGGCCGCGAGCCGGGCGACGACGGAACGGGCGAGCGGCCGTTGGTCGGGCATGTAGGTCCGGACGAGGCCGGCGGCATGGAGCTTGTCGAGGTAGAGGTAGACCGCATCGTCGTAGCAGTTGACGTCCACCCCGGCAAGGAGCGCCGGGCAGGAAAGGAACAGCAGGGCGGACACACGCCATCTGAATTTCATGAAACTCCCCCCGAGCGATACTGGCCGTTTGCGATTTCCGGAAGATCTTACTATATTTGAGGCGGGCCGCCACCGTTTTCACGGCGTCGCGGCCTATGGCGGGTCAACGGGAGTCCAGGGAGGTCAGGGAGAATGGCAAACCATCCCAGAACGGTGGGGGTGATCCCCGCGCGCTTCGGCTCCGAGAGGCTGCCGGGCAAGGTCCTGCTCCACATCGGCGGCCGGGCGATGGTCCACTGGGTCTACGACCGGGTCCGGCGGTCCCCCCTGCTCGACGAGGTCGTGGTGGCCACCGACAGCCGGAGCGTGCTGCAGTACTGCCAGGGCTATCAGATCCCGGTCCTGCTGACGGGCGAGCATGCCTCGGGCAGCGACCGGCTCTACGAGGTGGTGGAGCGGACCGACGGGGAGGTATACGTCAACATCCAGGGGGACGAGCCCACCATCACCGCCGGGCACATCGAGCTGCTGCTCGAACCGATTCTCGACGGCAGGGCCGAAGTCTCCACCCTGAAGACGGCGCTCCACGGGGCGGCCGCGACGGACCCCAACTGCGTCAAGGTCGTCACCGACAAAAACGGCCGGGCGCTCTATTTCTCGCGCTTCCCCCTCCCCTACGACCGCGACGGCGCGGGGGGCGTCGCCTACTACAAGCACATCGGTCTCTACGCCTACACCCGGGAGGCGCTGGTGCGGTTTCACTCCCTGCCGCAGTCCCCCCTGGAGCTGGCGGAAAAACTGGAGCAGCTCCGCTTCCTCGAAAACGGCACGGCGATCCATGTAGCCGAGACCGCCGAGGACACGATCGGCGTCGACACCGAAGAGGACCTGGAGCGCGCGCGCCGCTTCCTGGCCTGACCCTCTCCGAATGTCCAAGGGGGTTATCGCCCCCCCCTCACGGCCTGCAGGGACGCGCCGAAATAGCGCCGCCAGGAATCCGCCGTCGACCGATAGGAATTTTCAAAGACAAAGTGATCCACCAGTGCCTCCCGCACCCGCAGGAGTTCCCCGAGCCGGAGCCGGTTTTTGCCGTCCGCGACGGACAGATCCAGCAGTTCAAGCGCACGCTCGAACGCCCGCCCGCTGAAATCGGATCTCCCTTTGGATCGCCATGATATGGCCCTCTCGATCTCGCTGCCCACGTTCGCCATTTGCTCGCAAAACGAGAGCTGAAACCATTTTCCCGCCGCAAGATCCTTATGCATCGTCATCGGGTCACCAGGGAGGCCGCAATCTTGACAATCTTCTCACGGATTTCGGGATCATCCACACCGCGACTACGGTTACCGACCGAAGGTCGGAGGTTGATCATGGAATCAAACTCGACGAAATCCTCCCCCTCGAGGTCGGGATAAAAGTTGATTCCCCACAAATCATTCTGGCGGGAGCCGGACTGGACGCGGAGAGCCTCCTCGTCGGCATGCAGTTCGGCATTCACGACCATGATCTTGCGATCCACGTCCACCACGGCTTTGTCCAGGTCCCCAAAAGTCTCGGCGGCCATCCTGCGAAGATCCTCAAGAGCGATCCTGTGCGCCTCATCAACGACCTGCATTCCCGCCCCTGTCATGGAAGCCCTCAAAGGGAAATATACATCGGCACAGCCCGTCATCCAAAAGGATCGCTCCCTCCCGGGGTAGAATTGCGGGCCGGGGGCACGGCTGGTAGAATATGGAGTCCAACGCACCGGCCATGGCCAGGGGGGGGCCCGAGAACCAGACATGTACTTTCTGTATAGCCTGCTGCTGGCGGTCTGGGGCGTTTTGCTCCTCCCGTTTTTTCTCTACCGGTCCTGGCGCCGCGGGCGGCGGCTCGAGGGGCTCGCCGAACGTTTCGGCCGCCTGCCGGCGTCGCTCGGGCCGTCCGACGGGGGCGCCGTCTGGTTTCACTCCTGTTCGGTGGGCGAAACCCTCAGCCTCGAGCCGCTGGTAGAGGCGCTCAGGGCCCGCCTGCCCCGGGCCCGCTTCCTGTTTTCGACCGTCACGCCGACGGGGCGGCAGGTGGCCGTCGACCGCTTCGGCGCCGCGAACGTCTTCTACTTTCCGGTTGATTTCGCCTTCGTCGTCCGGCGCGTGCTCGAGCGGGTCCGGCCCTCCGTGATCGTCATCATCGACACCGAAATCTGGCCCAACCTGCTCGCCCGGGCCCGGGAGCGCGGCATCCCGGTCGTCCTGGTCAACGGCCGCATCTCCCCCGCCTCCTTCCCCTGGTACCGGCGGGCGCGCCCCCTGCTCCGCCATGTGCTCCGGAACTACGAGGCCCTGCTGATGCAGTCGGGCGAGGACGCCGGGCGGATCCTCGCCATGGGGGCACCCCGTGACCGGGTCCGGGTGACGGGCAACCTCAAGTTCGACCGGGAAGCGGGAGGCGCCCCCCCCGCCGTTTCCAGCGACCTCCGGGAGGGATTCCTCGCCGGCCCCGGACCGCTGATCGTGGCCGGGAGCACCCACCCGGGAGAGGAGGCGCAGCTGCTGGAGACCCTGCGGCGCCTCCGGGCGACGCCGGGGTGCGCCGGGGTGCGCCTGTTGCTGGCGCCCCGCCACCCGGAGCGCTTCGACGAGGCGGCCCGCCTGGCCGAGGACCTGGGCTTTTCGGTCCGGCGCCGGTCGCGGCCGGAACCGGGCGGGGCCGAGGTGCTCCTGCTCGACACCCTGGGGGAACTGGCCGCCGTCTATCGCCACGCCGACGTGGTCTTCGTGGGGGGGACCCTGGTCCGCCGCGGGGGGCACAGCATCCTGGAACCCGCCGCCTTCCGCCGGGCCATCGTCGTGGGCCCCAGCATGGAAAACTTCCAGTCGATCGCCGACGTATTCCTCGCCGGAGGCGCCCTCTGCCGGATCGCCGCGGGGGAGGAGGACCCGGAGCTGCAGAGGAGACAATTATTGGACGTTTTCCTCCACCTGTTGCAGAATGCAGGGGAACGGGAAAGGATGGGGGCTGCGGCCGGGGCCATCCTGGAGCGGAACCGCGGAGCCGCCCGCAGCGCGGCCGAAGCGGTCGCGGCCCTTTTCGATCATCGGGCCCGCGCGTGAAAAGCGAGTGGACGGAAACCGGGACATGCAGATGAAGGAACATATCCGCCTTACCCTTTCGAACCTGGAGCCGAGGACGCTGACGAAGGGCTTCAGGCGGCAGGCGGCCGTGCTCATCCCGGTGTACGAACGGGAGGGCGAATGCCACCTCCTCCTGACCCGGCGCACCGATCAGGTCGAGACGCACAAGGGGCAGATCTCGTTCCCCGGAGGGATGCAGGAGGAAGGGGAGGACCTGCTCCGCACCGCGCTGCGGGAAACCTACGAAGAGGTGGGGATCGCCGAGGACCGGGTCGAAGTCCTGGGGCGGTTCCACGACTACGTTTCAATCACGGAGTACCGGGTCACCCCCTTCGCGGCCTTCCTGCGCGCGCCCTTCACCGTCCGCCCCCAGGAGCGCGAGGTGGCCGAAATCCTCCATGTCCCGTTCGGGACCTTCCTGGACCCCGAACGGCTGCGGACCGGGAGTACGGCCTGGGGGGGACGGCAGGTCAAGGTGTACTACTATTCCTACGGTGCGCACCAGATCTGGGGGCTGACGGCCCGCATCATCAAGGAATTCTTCGACACCCTCAAGCTGCGTTCCCCGCAACCCGGGACACCCTGAATCGAGGCGGAGGCATGGAGCATCACCCCATCGGCGTATTCGACTCCGGGTTCGGCGGCCTGACCGTGCTCCGGGAGATCGAGCGCGTCCTCCCGCAGTACGATTTCCTCTACCTGGGAGACAACGCGCGCACGCCCTACGGGAACCGATCGTTCGAGGTGGTGTACGCCTACACTCTCGAGGCGATCGAGTGGCTGCTCGAGCGCGGCTGCCCCCTGGTGATCCTGGCCTGCAACACCGCGTCGGCCAAGGCGCTGCGCACGATCCAGCAGCGGGACCTTCCGCGCATCGCCCCCCGCGCCCGCGTCCTCGGGGTGATCCGGCCCGTCGCCGAGACCGTGGGCACGCTCACGCGCTCCGGGCATATCGGGGTCCTGGCCACGGCGGGGACGGTGGCCTCCGATTCCTACCGGATCGAAATCCTCAAGCACTTCCCTGAGGTCACGGTCGTGCAGCAGGAGTGTCCCATGTGGGTGCCGCTGGTGGAGAACCACGAATGCGACGGCGCGGGGGCCGACTTCTTCGTCGGCAGGGACATCGGCCGCCTCCTCGAGCGGGACCCGCTCGTCGATACCCTCGTGCTCGGGTGCACCCACTACCCGCTGCTCGAGGAAAGGGTGCGCGCCCATCTCCCCGCCGGCATCCGGGTGGTGTCCCAGGGGGAGATCGTCGCCCGGAGCCTGGCCCATTATCTCGAGCGCCACCCCGAGATCTCCGCGCGCTGCTCGCGCACCGGGGGCCGCGCCCTCTACACCTCCGAAAACCCCGCCGTCTTCGACCGTTCGGCCGCCCTCTTCTACGGCCGACCCGTCCGGTCCGGCCATATTTGTTTGCCAAATCGGTAAGGGTGCGATAGAAGACTCTTTCATTCAGCGGGGGGGGAGTCATGTATTCTTTCGAACCGACCGAGGAGCAGAAGATGGTGATCGACGCCGCCAGGCGGCTGGCGGCCAGGGAATTCCGGCCCCGCATGAGGGACTCCGACGAAAAGGGGGAGCCGGATCCCGCGTGGATGGACGAGGGGTGGGCGCTCTCCCTCCTCCCGGCCAGCATCCCCGAGCAGTTCGGCGGCTTCGGCGCCAACTCGGCCCTCACCTGGGTGCTGGCGGCGGAAGAACTGGCCTGGGGAGACCTCGGCGCGACCCTGGCCCTGCTGGCGCCGAACCTGGTGGCGCTGCCGGTGCTGCGCGCGGGGTCCCCCGAGCAGAAGGCCATGCACCTTCCCGCGTTCTGCAACGACGCCTGGGCCCCCGGGGCGGCCGCGCTGATGGAGCCTCGGATCGCGTTCGACCCCTTCGCCCTGGAGACGAAGGCGGTGCGAGACAACGGCGGCTACCGGGTCACGGGAACCAAATGCAACGTCCCCTTCGCCCTGGAATCGGACTGGATCCTCGTCTACGCCGCCCTGGACGGGAAAACCCAGGCCCTGCTGGTGCCGACGAACGCGCCGGGCGTGACGGTGGGCGAACGGGAGCGGAACATGGGCCTGCGCGCCCTCCCCCTCTATTCCGTGAGTTTCGCCGACTGCGCCGTCCCCGCCTCGCACCTCCTCGGGGGGGAGCAGGGGTGCGATTTCGACCTCCTGCTGGCCGCGTCGCGGACGGCCCTGGCCTCGATGGCCGTGGGGGTCGCCCGCGCGGCCTGCGACTTCGCGCTCGATTACACCAGGCAGCGCACGGCCTTCGGTGAGCCGCTCGCCCGGCGCCAGTCGATCGCCTTCACCCTGGCGGAACTGGTCACCGACATCGATGCGGCGCGGCTGCTGGTCTGGGAAGCCGCGTGGAACCTGGACCAGGGGAAGGACGCCGTCCGGGCGGCCGCCTTCGCCCTGAACTTCTCCTCCGACATGGCGCTCAGAACGGCCGACCGCGCCGTCCAGCTCCTCGGGGGGTACGGGTACGTGCGCGATTACCCGGTGGAACTCTGGCTGCGGAACGCGCGCGCGTTCGGGGTCCTGGAAGGCATCGCCACGGTTTAGCCGGGCAGACACCGTCGAAGATGAGGAGTTTTCCACATGATCAGCTTTGAAAACTCGGACCTGATAAAGGAACAGCAGCGGTACGCGGAATCGATCGCCCTGGAACGCATACGCCCGCTGGCCCGGTATTACGACGCCTACGAGCACGAGCACGAAATCCCCTGGGATTTCGTCCGGTTCATCTGGGACACCGGGCGGAAAGGGCTCGACGCCCTGATGCCGGGCGCCGAGGTCCCCGACGAACCCTTCATGCTCCAGATCCACACGAGCGAGATGATCTCCTGGGGCGACGTCGGGTTTTTCATGTGCCTCCCCTGGCCCGCCCTGGGAGGCAATGCCATCCAGAACACCGGGACCGAGGAGCAGAAAAACCGCCTCACGGAGCGCTTCCGGGGGGAACGGCCCACCTGGACCTGCATGGCGTTGACCGAATCCCACTGCGGATCGGATTCCTCGGCCATCCGCACCCGGGCGGTGCGTGACGGCGACGGCTGGGTCCTCAACGGGGAAAAGCTTTTCGTCACCAGCGCCCGGAAGGCGCTCGAGGAGTCGGAGGGTTTCATGGTCGTCTGGGCGACGACCGACCCCGGGGCCGGGCGCAGCGCCATCCGCCCCTTCCTGGTGGAGGCAGGCAACCCCGGCGTGAGGATCATGAAGCTGGAAAACAAGCTGGGCCTGCGCGCCAGCGATACCGCCGTCGTCATCCTCGAGGACTGCCGTATCCCCCTGGAAAACCTGCTGGGGGGAGGGGAAAAGGGGTTCAAGGGCGCCATGGCCACCTTCGACTCCGCCCGGCCGGCCGCCGCCTCGAGCGGCCTGGGCATCGCCCGGGCGACGATCGATTTCGTCAAGGAGGAGCTCGGGCGGCAGGGCGTCACGATCCGCTACGCGCTCCCGCGCCGGCTGCTCACGGCCATCGAGCGGGACGTCATCGACATGGAAACCGAGTGGCGGGCCGCCTGGCTGCTGACGGTCAGGGCCGCCTGGATGGTGGACCGGGGAATCCCCAGTACGGTCGAATCGTCCATGTCCAAGGTCAAGGCGGGGGAGGCCGTCACCCGGATCACCCAGAAAGGGATCGAGCTCATGGGCCCCCTGGGATACTCCGAACGGATGATGCTGGAAAAGTGGATGCGGGACGGCAAGATCATCGACCTGTTCGAGGGGACCGGGCAGATCAACCGGCTGGTGATCGCCCGGCGCATCCTGGGCTACTCCGGCAGGGACCTGAAATAGGACGCGCGTCCGTGCCCTTCGGGGGGAACGCCTTGGAATCGCAGGTCGTGATCGGGCTCAACGCCGTCATCGTCGCGGTGACGGGGGACACGCCCCGCATCCTCACCGTCAGGAGGGAGGGAACCTCACCGGCCGGGCCCCCCCCCACGGGACACGAAAACGGGGGATGGCCGGACGCCATCCCCTCCGGCCCCTTCAACCCGTCGGGCGACCGCACCCTGGAACTGGGGATGCGCCGCTGGGTGCGCGGGCAGACCGGGCTGGGGATCGGCTACGTCGAGCAGCTCTACACCTTCGGCGACCGCAACCGGGACCCCGTGGAATGCCGCGGCGGCCCCCGCGTCATCTCCGTCGCCTATCTCGCCCTGGTCCGGGAGGGGAAGCCTTCCGGGGCCACGGGCGCCGACTGGCGCGACTGGTACCGTTTCTTCCCCTGGGAGGATTGGCGCGGCGGCCCCCCCGCCGTCATCGCCGAGCATATCGGCCCGGCGCTCGAACGGTGGGTGCGCACGCCGCCCGACCGGAGGACGCAAAGGGAAAGGCGCGAACGGGGCGACATCCACTTCGGGTTGAGGGGGGCCCCCTGGGTTCCGGAACGCGTGCTGGAGCGCTACGAGCTGATCTATGAAATCGGGCTGGCGGTCGAAGCCTTCCGCGACCGGGGCCCATCGGAGCCCGCCCCGCCCGCTGCGCCCTCCGGCGGTGCGCAGCGCGGCCGGGGGGACGGCTGGGCGAAACAGATGGGGCAGCCCATGGCGCTCGACCACCGCCGGATCCTGGCGACCGCCCTGGGGCGACTGCGGGGGAAGCTGAAATACCGGCCGGTCGTGTTCGAGCTCCTCCCCGCGGAGTTCACCCTGCTCCAGCTGCAGAGGGTCCTGGAAGCCCTGGCGGGGGTGCGGCTGCACAAGCAGAACCTGCGCCGCCTGGTGGAAAAGGGGGGGCTGGTCGAGGGGACCGGCCGGCTCGACCTCCGGACCGGGGGACGACCGGCGGAACTCTTCCGTTTTCGCCGGAACGTCCTGCGTGAACGTCCCGCCCCCGGAGTGGGCCTGCCCGGGATCCGCACCGGGGCCTGACCGGCCGGACTCAGCGGGGCGGATCTTCCGGTGTCCCCAGGTCCACCCCGGCCTGCTCGAGGAAACCGATCACCCGGTCTCCCAGTTCGCGCAGCGAAAGCGACGCCTTGACCAGGTAGCCGACGGCGCCCAGGGCCTTCGCCCGCTGCACGTCGGCCTCGATGGAGGAATTGGAGAGGATGACCACCGGAATGTGACGCGTCTTCTCTTCCCGTTTCAGGACTTCCAGCGTCTCGATTCCCGTAAGCCTCGGCATGAGCATGTCCAGAAGTATGAGGTCCGGGGATCCGGAGAGCGCCTGCCGGATCCCCTCCTCGCCGTCCACGGCCGTCAGCACACTAAATCCCCTTTTCCCGAGGCTCACTTCGCAGGCCCGGCGCAGGAACTTGTCATCCTCTATCACAAGGATTCGAGCGTTGATCATCTAGACCTCTCCGTTTTCGAGAGGAAGGGTGAACATGAAGGTGGAACCCACCCCTTCCTCGGATTCGCACCAGACCTTGCCGCCGAACCGCTCCACGATCAGGCGCACCAGATACAGCCCCAGGCCGGTGCCTTCCGTTTCCACCGCGAGGACGTTGCCCGCACGGTAAAACTTTTCAAACAGCTTCCGCATGTCGGCCGGGGGGATGCCGATGCCGGTGTCCCGGATTTCCCAGCGCAGCCCACCGTCGCCGGCCTCGATCCGGACCCGGATCTCCCCCTCTTCCGGGGTATATTTCACGGCGTTCGCGATCAGGTTGAGCACCGCCTGGCGGATCAGCTGGGGGTCCACCCAGGGCTCCGGCAGACCCTCGGGAGCCAGCACCGAGAACCGCTGCCGTTTGTCCTTCACCAGCGGATCGAGTTCCGCGACCACCTCGCGGGTCAGGCCGGCCAGGTCGATGGGGCGCCGGGCCACCTTGAGGCTCCCCCGCTCGAGGCGCGAAACATCCAGCAGGTCGTTGACCAGCCCGATCAGCCGGTCGGTCGAAATGCGCGCGTCCCGGACGAAGGACTGCATCTCCTCGGGGTTGTCGAGGGTTTCCATGGCCAGTTCGAGCATCCACTTCACCCCGGACAGGGGGGTCCGCAGCTGGTGGGTCACGAAGGAGACGAAATCGGTCTTCATCTGTTCGGCGCGCTTGCGCTCGGTGATGTCGGTCACGGCCCCGATCAGCCGCACGGCCTTCCCCTTCTGGTTTCGGATCGCCATGGCGCGGTCGGAAACGACCAGGTAGGAGCCCTTCCCGTCCGAGATCCGGTATTCCTCCGAAAAGAGCGTGCCCGACTCCAGGTGGCCGTGAAACGCCTTCCGCACCCGCTTGAGATCGTCCGGGTGCAGGGTGTCCCAGAACTCCTGCCGGGTCCGGGCCACGGTCTGGTTCTCGGCCCGCAGCTGGTCGTAGCGGGCTCCGAAAAAGACCACGCTGTCATCGGCGAGGTCCCAGTCGTAGACGATGTCGCTGGCGCACC
This sequence comes from Acidobacteriota bacterium, assembly GCA_016934555.1. GTDB lineage: Bacteria > Acidobacteriota > UBA6911 > UBA6911 > UBA6911 > UBA6911. The sequence continues at coordinate 23,504 of JAFGSS010000229.1, forward strand.
GGGCCGCGATGCGGAACCGCTCCTCCGAGTCGCGCACTGCCTCGAGCAGGCGCGCGACCCGCACGGCGCTGGCGGCGTTGTCGGCGAACAGGGAGAGCAACCGCGCGTCCGCCTCGTTGAACTCCCGGCTGGTCCCCACGAGTTCGTGAACCCCCAGGACCCCCACCAGTTCGCCCCCGCGCATCATCGGGACGAGGACGGTGGACTTGATCGGCAGTTTCCGGATGTACTCCGAACGATCGGGCCAGGAGCCGTAGTCCTTGAGGATCAGCGGCTCCCGGGTCCGGGCTACGTGCCCGGCGGGCCCCCGGTCCATGGGGAGGTGTGACCCGACCGGCATCCCCACCCCCACTTCGGCCGCGATCTCGAAATCGTGATGCTCGGAGTCGTAGAGGAAAATGGCGCAGCCGGCGGCCGACAGCAGGTTCTTGGCCCTTTCCAGGATCGTCTGCAGCAGCGTCGACAGTTCATACTGCACCGAAACATCGTGGGAGGTATCGTACAGGGCCGCCAGCTCGAGCGCCCGCTGCTTCGCTTCCAGAAGGCACTCGGAGTTCTGCCGCGAATCCAACAGGGCCTGACGCACCATCCTCAGCCCGGAGTACACGGCCCCTGCGAGCAGCAGCAGCCCGATCAGGCCGAACGCCAGGACGAGGCGCCCCCTCCCGTCCGGGCCCGGCATCAGCGCGCAGACTCCCGCGGAAACCAGGATGGACAGGAGCGCCCCCGCCGCCAGGACACAGAAAACGCGGCAGAGTGCCTCCACGGGGGACGGCGAGGACTCGGCGGAAGTTTCGGCGGAGGCCGAATCGGATCGAAACAGTGCGCGAAGCAGCGGAACGGCCATAGATTCTCCATCTCTCCACAATGGCGCGGGACGAAATCGAACCATGATTATCGGATATTTCAGCGAAGAAATACAGGCCCGGGGCGAAAATGGTCAGACCAGTCGCCTGCGCCCTTCGCGGCGCTCCCGGGGCAGGGGCGCGGCGGCGGGTTCGACCCGGTTCCGGCCGCGGGTCTTGGCGCGGTAGAGCGCCTCGTCGGCCGATCTCAACAGCAGGCCCGGATCGCCGGCACCGCGGTCGGAGGCAATCCCGATGCTCAGGGTCACCTTCTCCCGGCCCGGGAGGGAATCGAACGCGTGACCCGCCACCCTCTGGCGCACCCGCTCGGCTATCTTCAACCCCTGCCCTTTCCGGACCCCGGGCATCACGATGACGAATTCCTCCCCGCCGTAGCGGCCGATATGGTCGAAATGGCGGAGCGCGGACTGCATCGTCAGCACGGTTTCCCTGAGCACCCCGTCCCCGATGACGTGGCCGAAGGTGTCGTTGACGCGTTTGAAATCGTCGATGTCGACGATGGCGGCCGAAAGGGGTTTCCGGGCGGCACGCGCCGCCGCCGTTTCCCGCTCCAGGATGTCGAGAATGGCCTGCCGGTTCCAGATGCCGGTCAGGGAGTCGTGCGTGGCCTGGTGGCAGAGTTCCCGCTGCTTGAGCGCCAGCGAGGACTGCAGGTTGATGATGCGCAGGCCCGACTGCAGCCGGGCCCGGAGTTCATGGATATCGAACGGCTTGCCGACATAATCGTCGGCCTCGGCGTCGAGCGCGGTGATCACGTCATCCTTCTCGTTCTTCGAGGTGATCAGGATGACATAACTGTAGGTGTCGGTCATCTGCGCCCGGATCCGCCGGCAGATGTCGACCCCGTTCATCCCCGGCATCATCCAGTCCAGGATGACGAGCCTGGGCGGGTCGATCCCCTGCAGGATGTCCCAGGCCTCGGTCCCGTCCGAAGCCAGGACGACCTCGTACCCCCAACGGCAGAGGGCCTTGCGCAGGGAGAGCCGGAAGAAGGCATCGTCGTCCGCCAGCAGGACTTTCATTCGATCCGCCCCCTGCAGAAGGATTCGAGCTCCCGCAGCACGCCGGCCATGGCCGACTCCAGTTCCTCGAGGCTCTTCCAGGCCCCGGCCAGGTCCCTTTCGCGCCCCATCGTCTCCAGGTCCGCCGCGCCGTCGCGCGCCTCCCCGGCGCCGAAATAGGCCAGCCTTCCCTTGAGGGTGTGGGCCAGCCGTTCCAGGGTGGCGTGGTCGCGGCCGAGGACGGAGTTCTGCATCTCCGCGAGCATGCGCGGGTAGTCCTCGATGAATATTTCGGACAGTTCCCGGAGAAGCATCCGGTCCCCGTCCACGTGGGACAGCGCAACGTCCAGATCCAAACTTTCCCTTTTTCCGGCTGAAGGCATCATCGCTCCGGACCCGTGGCGGCGCCGCCGCGGCCGCAATTCAAATCTTAGTCCAGTTTTTTGAAAGTTCAAATATTGTTACAACCCGTTCCCGTTGCGTACCCTTATCGGCCGCGCGCCCGGAATCGTCGCATTTTGATTGCCGAGACCCGGCTTGTGTCCCCCCGGCCCCGGTGCTATTTTTCGGGTGAACCGGAGCGGATCGCGACCGGACGCAACCCCGGAGGACGGGCCCCATGCCCAAATGGAAGCTGGTGATCGAATACGAGGGAACCCGCTACCGGGGCTGGCAGGAGCAGAAGAACGCCCGGACGGTCCAGGGGGAGGTCCGCAAGGCGGCGGAAGGCCTCCTGGGCGGGGGGGTGGAGATCTCCGGTTCCGGGCGGACCGATGCCGGGGTGCACGCGCTCTGCCAGGTGGCGCACCTCGCCGGCGCCCGCCCCATGTCGGCGGCGGCGCTGAGGCAGGGGATCAACGACCGGCTCCCGGCCGACATCAACATCCGCCGGGCCGAGGACGCCCCGGCGCGCTTCCACGCCCGGCATCACGCAGAGGAGCGCTTCTACCTTTACCAGATCTCCAGGCGCCGCACCGCTTTCGGAAAACACTACGTCTGGTGGGTGCGGGACCGGCTCGACGTGGGGCTGATGCGGGCGGCCGCCGCGCGTTATGTCGGGATGCGGGACTTTGCCGCCTACAAGGAAAAGGAAGAGAAGGACGCCAGCACGCTGGTCGACGTCACCGGCTGCGCCCTGGAAGAGTGCGGCGACCTGGTCCTCGTGCGCATCAGCGCCTCCCATTTTCTCTGGAAGATGGTGCGCCGCATGGTGGGCGTCCTGGTCGAAGTCGGCCGGGGAAACCTCACCCTGCCGCAGATGGAGCGATTGACGCACGCGGAGATCGCCCGCTGGACCGCGCCCCCCGCCGGCCTGTTCCTGGAGTACGTCCGCTATCACGGGGACCCGCCCCCGGGCCCGATCACCCCCACGACCCTCTTCCGCTGACGCACCCGCCGAACCGGGGTATAATGAATTTTTGGGGAAAGGGGGAGCCCATGCCCGGATGGCTGACCTTGCTCATCGTCGTCGTCGCCTACATCGCGGTGATGAAGTGGCTGCTCCCCGCCTGCGGCGTCCAGACCTGAATGTCCCAATCCTCGAGCGTCGGGTCCCGGCGCCACCAGGAAGGGATCAAAAAGGAAACCCCTCAAGAGCCGCCTGAATGATCAGGCCCGCCAGGTTGACGCAGGGCTCCGGCCTGCGGGTCCGCCGCCGGACCTCCTCTGAAAAGCCCCGCTCCGCGCACGCGCGCACGAACGCGCCGCTCATCACGAGATCGCCCAGCCAGTTCGGCAAACGCACCAGCGTGGTCATGGCACCCGGGGAATCGGCGGGGCTATGCCAGCATCAGGAAGGCGAAAAAGAGCACCGCCCCGTTGTTGAGGGCGTGCGCCGTCATGGGGGCGATGATCGACCCGCGCCACTGGCGGATGGCGCACAGGGTGAACCCGATCATGCCGAGGACGGGGACGGCCACCCACCCCTGCGGGTGGATGAGGGCGAAGAGGAGTCCGGTGGCGATGCCCGAGACCACCCAGTGCAGGCGGCGGCGCAGGTACCCGAAGAGCATCCCGCGAAAGAAGGTCTCCTCCACGACGGGGGCCCAGACGCAGCCCAGGAGCGCTATGAGGGCCAGGGTGGCCGGGTCCCCGCTGATTTCGTTCACGATGGGGTGGGAGGGGACCTTTCCGGCGAAGCGGGAGAGGAGCATGACCGGGACCAGGGCGAGCGCGAGCAGGGGGAGCCCCGCAAGATAACCCACGACTCCGGCCCCCATTTCGCGCCAGACCCCCTGCCCGCGGTGCCACCCGAGGGCGGTGCGGATTCCCTTCCACTCCGCCCCCCGGAGCATGGGCCAGCCGAGGGCCAGGATCACCGCCGGGAGCGCCAGCAACACCGACGCGGGGGCCAGGCCCGGCAGCAGCCGCAGCGCAAGCGCCGGCAGCACGATCATCCCCGCGAGGTAGAAGGCGAAAGCCTCGATGAGAGGCTGCCCCGGGGATTCGGGAGGCGAAAACCGGGCCCGCAGCCCCCCCCTCCTGCGCCAGAGGAGCGCGAGGATGAGAAGGACCGTCCCCCCCATCAGGGCGGCGACGGCGCCCGTGATGAAGACCACGGCTCCCGCGAAGGTCCGCAGGGCCGCACGGACGACCGCGCGGCGCTCCGGGTCCCCGGCGGCCAGGTCGTGGCTGAGCGCCAGGGCCCCGGTCCACCCGTACTTCTCGATTTCCGGCCGTCGGGCGGTCCCGAACGAAAGGCTCCCCTGCCGGTAGAGCTCGAGGAAGAGCGTGGCGTCGCGGGACGAGAGGCCGCCTCCCGGCTCCGCGGCCAGGCGCTGCAGTCCGGCCAGGGCTTTCTTCCGTGCGCCCAGTTCCACCAGCACGGGGGCGAGGAAGAGCTGCTTCTGCGGGTGGTGCGAACCTTCGATCGCCTTCTCGAGCTGGGGGATGCCGAGCGCCGCGCTCTCCTCCCCGAGCAGGCCCTTCATCCCCACGACGTACCGTCCCATCAGCCCCAGCGCCATGTCGCGCTCGAAGCCCTGCCGGGGCGCTCCCCCCCCCGGGGAGGAATGCCACTGGGCCGCGACGACGGCCAGAAGGATCACGAGGCACGCGAGGGCGGTCCCCATGGAGCGGCGGAAGGGAGCTCCACCCCTGTTCGGTTCCACGGCCGGTGTTTGCATCCATCAAAAATACTGTACCGCGCCCTTTTCTGCAATAATTGTGGCGCGAACGCTTTTTGACGCATGCATGAAAAAAGGCCGCAAGCCCTTTCGGGTTTGCGGCCTTCCGATTCCCTGGTGCCGAAGGGGGGACTCGAACCCCCACGGGTTTCCCCACCACCCCCTCAAGATGGCGTGTCTGCCAGTTCCACCACTTCGGCA
>JAFGSS010000058.1 GCA_016934555.1 Acidobacteriota bacterium
CTAACTCCTGTCGAGCACTTCGCGCGCCTTACGCGCCAGCTGATGCGGGGTGAACGGCTTCTGCAGGAAGGCGACCCCCGGCTCGAGCACCCCCTGGCGCGAGATGGCGGCGTCGTCGTAACCCGAGATGAACAGCGCCCGGATGCGGGGACGGATGGCGCAGAGCTGCTCGACGAGCGCGCGCCCCCCCATCCCCGGCATGACCACGTCGCTCACCACCAGCTGGATTTCCCCCGCATATTCCCGGGCGAGCCGCAGCGCCTCCATCCCGTCGGCCGCCTCGAGCACCGTGTAGCCGCCGTCCCGCAACACCCGGCCGGCCAGCGCCCGCATCGCCCCCTCGTCCTCGGCCAGGAGCACCGTTTCCGCTCCCCCGGCGGCTTCCGGCGGCCCGCTCTCCCGGTCCGGGGGCGCCTCCGCATCCCGGGCGGGCGGGAAGAAGACCTCGACCGTGGTCCCTTTCCCCATCTCGCTCGCGACCCGGATGAAGCCCCCGCTCTGGCGCACGATGCCGTACACGGTCGAAAGCCCCAGCCCCGTCCCCTTCCGCTCCGGCTTGGTGGTGAAGAAGGGCTCGAAGATGCGCTCCCGGGTCTTTGCGTCCATCCCCACGCCGTCGTCGATGACGGCCAGGCGGACGTAGGGCCCGGGCGAGGCCCCCTCCTCCTCCGCCCCGCCGATTTCGACGCGGCCGGTCTCCACCCGGATCGTCCCCCCCTCCGGGAGGGCGTCGCGCGCGTTCACCACCAGGTTCATCACCACCTGCTCCACCCTGGCCGGGTCGGCGTGGATCGTTCCCGGACCGGCATGGAAGTCCAGCCGGATGTCTTCCCGGATCATGCTCCGGAGCAGGGACCGCATCTCCCCGATGACGGGGCCGAGGTCGAAGGTTTCCGGCTGCAGGATCTGCTTGCGCCCGAAGGCCAGCAGCTGCGACGTCAGGGCCGCCGCCCGCTTGCCGGCGTCGCGCACGTGCTCCAGCTCCTCCCTGAGCGGCTCCCCGCGCGCCACCTCCTCGAGCGCCAGGTCGGTGTAGCCGTTGATCACGTTGAGGAGGTTGTTGAAGTCGTGGGCCACCCCGCCGGCAAGGACCCCCACCGCCTCCATCTTCTGCGCCTGGAGAAACTGCGCCTCCAGCCGCTTGTACTCGGTGATGTCGCGCAGCACCCCCACGATCTGCCGGTTCCCCTTCCGGTCGACCAGCAGCGACTTCTTGGTCATCACCGTGACGCTCTTCCCCTCGCGGTCCACGAACACGTCCTCGGTGAGGGACTCCCGCCCGGTCTCGAGCACCTCCTCCTCCTGCTCCCGGAGCGATTGCGCCAGGACCTCGCTCCCCGCGGGCGCGGGGGGGACCCCCGCTTTCCCGATCAGCTCCTCCCGCCTCATTCCCGCGAAGGCGCAGAGCGCGTCGTTGACCAGGGTGAAGCGGTGCTCGCTGTCCTTGACGAAGATCGGGTCGCCGATGCAGTTGATGATGCGGGTCAGGTACTCACGCGACTCCTTGAGCGCGCTCGCCTCCTTCTCCCGCTCGGTGATGTCGACCGAGACGGCCAGGATGCACGGTTCGTCGTCGATCGCGACCGGGTCGGCGGAGAAGAGGACGGTGCGGGTGTCCCCCGCCTTGGTCCGGATCTTCGTCTCCAGGTTGCGCACCCGCCCCTCCGCGCGCAGGACCCGGATCATCCTCTCGTGGAAGCCCGGGTCCTCGAGCATCCGATCCTCCTCCATCCTCCGCCCGAGCAGCTCCTCGCGCCGGTAGCCGCCGACGGCGGCGCACGCCTCGTTGAGGTCCACGAAGCGGCCGTCCCTCATGCTGTTGATGGCCATGATGTTCGACGATGCGTGAAATACCCGGCTCCACAGCTCCCGCGTCTCGGCGAGCTCCCTCCCGAGGCGCGCGAGCGCCTCCTCGAGTTCCGCGATCCTGCTCACGGTCTCCGTCCCTGTCTGTGATGGCATCGCTGTCGTCTGCTCCGTGAGATTGGGTACCCTGTTGCTTATCGGGCGCGGGCGCGAATAAGTTGAGCCCTCAGCGTCAAAATATTCCTGCACAAAGGCTTAAAGTCCCGCCGCCCCCCCGCCGATGGAGGGCTTCGGGGACAGGCCTGCGCATCGGGCACGCCTGTCGGGAACCTGTGCGCCGATGATGTGGAAGCGGCCCCGCGGAACTCGTGTCAAATATTCTGCATCGAGGCTGAACCCTTCGCTTTACGGGAGAGAGGGAACATGCCGGCATTCGTGAAAGTGCTCCAGATCGACGATCCTGACCGGCGCGGCAGGATCCTCAACGCCATCCACCACAAGACCGGTCCGCTGCCGTGCGACTACGAGGTCTCGATTCTAAGGGGAGAAGGAAACGGCGACTGGGACCTGGTCGTCAGAACCCCCGACGGCCGGGATGAGTGCCGCATCCTCTACGAACAGCGGGGCGACCTCGCGGCCGAAGCGTTCGAACGCCACCTCGGAGAGCTGGTGCAGCGGCTCGACTGCGCCCGGCGGGAATCGATCAGCCGCGAAATCCTGAAATAACATAAACAGGGACGGACCAGGGTAATTCCTACATCCAAAAGGATTTATTGTGGTCCGTCCCCGGTAAATGCTTCCGGCGTCAGATCCCGCCTCTGTAAACATCCTTGCGATGACCGATTCTGAGGACAACGACATCCGCGCCCAGCAGGGCGTAAATGACCCTGTAGTCTCCGACGCGGTACCTGCGCAGGCCGGCAAACTGCCCCTTGAGCGGAGGATTGGATTCAGGCTGTTGGCTCAGCTCCTTGTCGATGAGATCGAGGATGTGCTGCGCCTCGGGTTTCGACAGGTTTCTGAGGTCGCGGTGGACCGACTTCTTGTAGATAATGTTATAAGTCAAGAGTTCGCTTCAGCTCCCCGGATGAAACGGCCTCGTCACTCTTGTCGCGGAGTCGGTCCAGAGCGATCTGGAGATCCGCGAAATCCTCGATATAGGACTCGAGCGCTTTCTGAATGATGAAAGAGCGGGACCGCTCGGTTTCCTTGGCTATGCTGTCCAGTTGCCGGGCAAGACCCTGCGGCAGCCGCACCGATATCGCTGTGTTCATCGTGCACCTCCTGTCATCATTGTAATACAATGTATGCCTGGATTACAGAAGGCCGGCATCGATTCCGTTGCTTTTTCGAAAAACGGGATGGACCAGAGCATCTCCTGTATTTAAAAGGGTTTATCGTGGTCCATCCCCGCCAACCGAACGATCAAGCGTCAAAACTTCATCCTCGAGCACTTTGACTTCCTCAATGAGAGAGGAAATTTTTGCCTTGGGCTGGATATCCTCATGGAAAAAACCATCAGGAGCCCTTTTATAGGGGACCCAGCGCTCTTTTCTCCCCTCATCGAGGTGCACTTTGCTACTCAAGCCCTTGATCACCTAAGGTGGCCGGGCCCCGATAACCTGCAACCTGCCGAATGCGCGAGTAGACGCGAGAATACTGCAGCATCCGCATTCAACTCCCACTGGTTTCCGCTTTTCATCGGGCGTTCTTCAAGAAAACCTGACTCGCCTTTTAAGTTTCCATGGATCAATCATTTGCAACGAACAAAGCCCGGTTGTCTTCGATGAAGTTTTTGATGTGTTTGGCAATGGCCTCGCTGGATGATTGGAAGTTCTTTGCGCCACCTTTTTTGACGTCGTAGGCCCACGCCATAGATCCATCCGCAATTCTAATCAGGCGCACCGAGGCCGTGTTTTTCCCTTCCATGCCGGCACAATAGGCGAACAGGCATCTTGCTATCTTGGAGCCCGTGGACTCTTTTTTGGTACTAATCACCGATTCCAAAATGAAATCTGCCTTGCTTTCATCCGTAACAATCACAGCGGGGGTCTTCTTTTTGGTGAAGGCCGCTGTGATGAACGGCTCAAATCCGGCGTTTTCGGTATCTGCCATGGCTGCGGGCTTGATGAAAATCACCGGCTTTGCAAGATTTTTTTCCGCCGCAACCCCGTATTATAGATATGGCGCGAATCCCAGCCCCATGCGCGCCCAAGTGTTTCTGGTAAAAGGCTATGGCGGCCGCGACGAAACCCTGTTCCCATGGCCCCGACAAAGGCCCATAATGACCTTCTCCCCAACGGGCTCATCGGGCCACGGGATGGATGGAAGATTTCTTGGGAGGATCGGAATGGGGAACGAGGTTCTGGAATTTGCTGCGGCGATCGGGGCCCGGGATTTGAAATCGTGCCTGGAGGGCACCAAGCTTCAGGGCCTGTTCAGGGGACGCAACTATTTCCTGCTCGACAAGAGCACCTACCTGATCGTCAAGACCAGCCCGGGCGGCAAGGAGGAGTTCTGGGGGTTGGGGAAGGACTTCGTCGGCGTTTTCGACCTGTTGACCAGAAAAGAGGGGAATTACTTCTTCGTGGCGCTCGCGTCGAACCGGTCGGGCTGGGTCCTCTCCAGGCGGCAGCTCGCGGCCATGATCGCCGACGGCTCCCTCGGCTTTTCGGAGGACCACCTGGAATATCGGCTGGAAAGCCCCAACCTGAAAGATTCCGACAGATTCGAGTCGATCGCGGCATTCCTGGGGAAGATCGCGCCCACACCCGAAACCGCCCCCGCCCCGCTCCCCCGACCGGGTTCACGCTAAACGGCATGGCAGCGCCGCCGCGTGCTCCTCGATGATGCCGCGCCATCCGCTGCCACCTGGCGATCCTGATCCGCAGTTTACCGTTCGGGAACATTTGCTCTGTATGACCCCCTGAACAGGTGGATTGTTACCGATCGGTGCATTATAAATTCGGGGACGGACCAGAACATCTCCTACATATATCACGACTTATTCTGGTCTGTCCCCCTTCCGGTTTCTTCATCCCGCCATTTCTCCGCCGATCGGCCCCGATCCTGTTAAGATAGGAGCTCGGTGCCAGGGCAATAAAACGCCAACGGTTGAGGAGTCTGATGCCATGAAAAAGATAGTGTCTTTAAGCGTTTGGGGAATTCTGGCCGCGCTGACGGCAGTGCCCGCCTGGGCTCAAGAGGCGGGAAATCGGCCATCGGCCGCCGTTGCCGCAACCCCCTCGAGGCCGACGATTCCCGTCTGGCCCGGAACGGCGCCGGGGTCCGAGGATTGGACCCATAGCGAACGGGTCACCGAAGGGCCCGGGGGCTCGAAGGTCTATGCGAACGTCGTCCAGCCCACCCTGACGGTCTATCTTCCGGAGAAGGCCGGGGCGAACAAAACGGCCGTCATCCTCTGTCCGGGAGGCGCCATGCGCATGCTGGGGTTCGCCGAGCCGGAACGAACCGCCGAGTGGCTGAACTCCAGGGGCATTGCGGCCTTCATTCTCAAGTACCGGGTCGTGCCGGACGCGCCCGCCGGAGGTGCGCGTTCCGCCGGGTCGCCGCAGGCGCGAGTCCCGCAACGAAAGATGCCGATGGGGATGGGAAAGGAACTCTCGTTCCGGGAAATCCTGGACCGGCGCGGCAACGCCAACCCGGCGCCGGACGATCAGGAACATCTCAAGGTCATCGGGATGGCGATTGCGGACGGCCGGCAGGCGATCCGCATCCTCAGGCGCGACGCGGCCAGGTACGGGATCGACCCGAAACGGATCGGCATCCTGGGCTATTCGGCGGGCGGGGGGGTCGCCATCGGGACCGCCGTGACGGAATCCCCGGACGCTTACCCCGATTTCGCGGCCACCATTTACGGCCCGTCGCTGGTCGACGTTACCGTTCCGCCACAGGGAGCGCCCCTGTTCATCGCCGTGATGGATGGTCATTTCAACGTGACCAACGGCTGTGCGGCGCTCTTCACCCTGTGGAAGGAAGCGCACCGTCCGGTGGAACTCCACATCTACGACCATGGATACGGCCCGGCTTCGGGGATGCCGGTCGCGACATGGACGGACCGTCTCTACGACTGGCTGGTCGCCAGGAAGCTGGTGACGGAATAGCGCCCCCCTTGATTTGCGGGGATCGGGACACAGCGGAATCTGCGGCTTCCGCCCGCAGATTCCGCTTCATGCGGCTTCCTGTCTATTCCCAGCCGGTCGGCGAATCGAAAGGCGACATGATGCCGATCGCTTCGATTTCGTGAATCTTGCCCCCCCAGATCTTGTAGATGTGCATCGAAGGCATATCAAACGGTTTCTGGTTGGACATGTCGGATTCGGACCGGTCGGGGTTGCCCACGATTTTGAATTTCTTCTGCGTCATCGGATGATGGAAATGGGAAAAACCGATGGCCAATCCCGTGACGGTGTCGGCGATCGCCACGCGGCGGTTCTCGATCGACGCGATGTACTGGAACGTCCCGGAGCTGATCTGGGCCGTGCAGTCCTGCATGCCCGCGAGGCCCGGCTTCGGCGCCGCCGTGCCGGGAATGGTAACGCCTCCCAGTGCGGGACCGCCGGATGGCGCCGTGCGCATGCCGTTTTCGTGCCGCTGGCAATCGGATGCAAACGGGGCGAGATGGCCGTTGTTGTTGTCGAGCGCGTCGTAATAGGACTTCGCGATGTAGATCATCCGGCCGTGCGAATCCGCGTATTCATACGGCACTTCCAGCAGCAGGGCCGGACGGTGCTTCTTCAGGTTCGGGTTGTCGGGGTTCCCCATGGGGTTGTTCTTGTCCAGCACCATGACCAGGTGCTCGGCTTCGACGATCTTGCCGCCCACCACCTTGAGCCGGAAACCGACCTGCGCGGGTTTCTGCTCGCTCCCCATGACCACCAGGCCGCCCACCTGCTGGTTGATCGGGTCCGCGGCCACGATCTTGTAATCGGTCGGCAGGGAAGACGCCGTCTTCCACAGACCCTCGCCGGGCTGGATCCGTTTCACGTTCTCGACTATCTTCACGTCGCCGGCAAGCGGCGCTTTTGCCGGATCGTGCGCCACCATCGCGGCCAGGTAATCGTCGGCAACCTTCAGCAGCGCGGCCCGGTCCAACCCGGCGGCCGGCAGCGTCGCCGCCGCTGCAAACATCACAAGGACCCCCAGCAATAGACAGCTCATCATTTTCTTCATGGCATCGGCTCCCAGCAATACGGTTTTTTCAATCAAGGATTCACTATAGGTGCTTGTTGCGGCGCCGCAGCGCCACGGCCGGATACTGTATCACAGGTTTCCCCCGCTTGATTCACCAAACGCGCCGAACCCGCCCACATTCAATCGGGGACGGACCAGGGGATCTCCTGCACAAATAAGGATTTGCCGTGGCCGCGTCCCGTAACTCCACGGGACAGGGGGCCAAGTGACCACGCGGTAGTCGCCCACGCGGATGCGCCATTTTCTCTACTGATCTACCGGCGATGCTGTTCCGGCAGCACCCCGTGCCATTTCCGATTCAAAATTCTAATGTTTTTTATTATTCCGCAGCCAGCGGGCGAGGTCGGAAGAGGAGGTGAAATCGAGCAGGGCTTCGCCGAGAGCTTCGATCTTCTCGAGACGGAGCCCGCGTATGGTCTTTTCCTGCGCACCGGAGAGAGCGCCCAACCGCTTGGTGAGCAGCCTGATCACGAGATCCGCTTCCCCCTGGAACCGCCCCTGTTCCAGTCCCTGTTCCAAGCCCTGTTCCAGTCCTTGTTCCAGACCCTGTTCCAAGCCCTGTTCCAGGCCCCGCCGCTTGCCCAGTTCAATGAACGGATTTGTGAGATTCATGACCGCCTCCCTCGCCGCCTCTGGTGTAACTTTATAGCGTTCCCTTTCCATTTGCAAAGCCTCCTCGGGGGTCAGCGGTTGATAGCGCGAGAAAAACCCGGCTATGAACATTTTATCCTCTGGATCTATCGGCACTTTGGCCAGGCTGGAAAAGAAATCGAGGGCCAGGCCGACACGCTCCTTGTGTTTTCTTTGCATCCTCGCAGAAAGGGCGAGCGCCGCCGGATTCTCCATCGCGACGTAATCCTCGGCCTTCATCCTGTAGAGATCGATCACGTCGAAATCAAAATCGAGGACCTGTTTATTGGGGAACCTTATCCGAAGCGGCGAACCC
>JAFGSS010000059.1 GCA_016934555.1 Acidobacteriota bacterium
GGAAGTTTTTTATATCCCAGTTCCTTTTTTGCCGGCTCGTAGGGACGGAATCCGGTAGCGACAACGATGGCACCTGCTTCAACCGGCATCAATTCCTGTTCGGGCATGGAATTTTTCAGAATCGATGCGGAAAAATTTCCAATATAACCATGGATGTTGGTTACAATGCTGTCGGTATAAACCGCAATATCGGGATGCTGTGTAACCGCTGCTCTCAATCGGGAAAGCATTTCCTGCGCCGGTTCCTCATCGGGAAAGAGAGTTTCCATTTTTTGAACAAATCCTCCCAGCGTTTTTCCGTGCTCGACCAACGCCACTTGAATGCCCAAACGCGCGATGTCCACGGCGGCGCGCATGCCTGCGACGCCCCCGCCGATGATGAGCGCGCGACGTGTCGCTTCCACCCGCACCGGAGCAAGGGGGACCAGTCGGCTGGCTTTTGCAATCGCCGCACGGACCAGAGTTGAGGCCTTGGCTGTGGCACCCGTCTGTCCATGATGCGCCCAGCTGCATTGTTCCCGGATGTTGGCTTGTTCCAGTAAATAGGCATTAAGTCCATTGCGCGCCAGAAGGCTTGAAAAGGTGGCTTGGTGAAGGCTCCGGCTGCAGGCGGCGACCACCACTCGGTCGACCAGACCGCCTTGGATGTCCTCTTGAATCATTTTCTGGCCCGGATCCGAGCACATGAACATATTTGTTCGCGAAACGGCCACTCCCGGTATCCTGCCGGCGTCCGCGGCAACACGGTTTACATCCACAACATCGGAAATGTTGCCGCCGCAATGGCAGACGTAGACGCCGATGCGGGGTTCTTGCCTGTCGATTTCCGTTTCCGCCGTTCTGTTTTTCTGATCCTTCATGATTCATTGCCTTCCGATGGACGAGGATCGCCGCCGATCTCTTTCAAGTACATGGCGGCTTCGGAAGCGGCCGCCCCAGCCTCCACAATGGTATCTACGATATCCTTTGGCCCTGTTGTTGTGCCGGCAACGAATACCCCGTCCACTCCTGTATGACACGGGGCTTCTTTTGCGTGAGGAACGAGAACGAAACCATCCTTCCCGATTTGAATGGGAAGCAGCGGATGGAGATTGTCCCCCGGCAGCATCCCAAGAGACAACACCACCATATCGTGCCGCCTTTCTTCGACCTGTCCGAATTCATCTATGCGTTCGAATCGCACCATAATGGAGCGGTCGGGATTTTCTGTGATGCGGGCGACTTTGCCCTTGATGAATTCAATTCCCATGGCTTTGGCATTTTGATAGAATTCCTCAAAGCCCTTTCCAAATGCGCGGATATCCATATAGTAAATAGTGATATCCGCTAATGGTACCGCGCCGCTAAGCAACATCGCCTGCTTGATGGCATACATGCAGCAAACGCGTGAACAGTAAGGAACGCCCAATGTAGCATCGCGCGAACCGGCGCACTGAACGTACGCAATCGATTCGGGCACCTTACCGTCTGCAGGCCGGAGCACTCGGCCAAACGGTCCGTGAGGCGCCAGGAGCCGTTCCATCTGCAGCGGTGAGATCACATTGGCTATCGTATCCCCGTGGTATTGCGGCTTGGCATCTATCGGCGTCAGTCTCCAGCCGGTTGCATCAATGATTGTCTTTGCCTGTACTTCGAGCTGTTTAGGTTTCTGCTCAAAGTCCACCGCATCTGTGGGGCAGACCGCAACGCATTGTCCGCATAGGGTGCAGTAGTTGTCGTCGACCCGCGCGGTCTGCGGGATAGCATTGCTGAAAGGAATGTGGATTGCACGATGGCCGCTGTATCCACCCTGGAATTGATCCGGCACGATTGAAGGGCAGGCATACTCACACAGCCGGCAGCCGATACACAGGTCCTCCCTCACGAAACGAGGTTTCTTTGTCAGCCGGACGGAAAAAGTCGCTCCGTTTCTGGATATCGAATCGATGCCGGTATAGGTGAGAAGCGTGATTCCCTCATGATGGGCTGCGGCCGCCATCTTGGGGGTGGTAATACAGCTTGCGCAGTCCAGGGTCGGGAATACCTTGCTCAAGCCGATCATGGCGCCGCCGATACTCGGTTCGCGTTCCACGATAGTGACCTGGTACCCTTGATCGGCAAGATCGAGCGCTGTCTGCAACCCGGCAATTCCACCTCCAACCACCAACGCATCCGTCGCGGGAAGAAGTGTGCTCACTGTGGTTTCTCCAGGTCTTTTGTCAGCAGATCATTCATTTCATGGACCTCTTTCAGAAAAGCTTTTGTGCAGACGGTGCAGATGGAAGTCAATTTGAGCCGTGCCGGGTTAATCCCACGCTTCTTGAGGCCCAGCGATACGCGGTCAAGTCGGGTTGCCACTTTCTCATAGGCGCCGGGGTAGGGACACTCCACGCCGCAGGACATCACAATAATCCCCCCGATCCCCCGTTCAAAGCAGCGATAGTAAAAATCCTCGGGGAATACCGCGGGAGAAGGAACATCGATAACATAGGTGTTTGTGGGATAACTGAGGTGCGCCTGGCCTACCGCATCGGCTCCTGGATAGGCACAGGTGCCCGTTGCCAGGATGAGAATCTTGGGTGGTTTGATCCCAGGGGTTGTGTTCATGACTTCTCCGAATACAGCGCGTTAAGGTCTCCGTGCCAATACGGAACAAAATCCAGCCCCGGGGGCCACTCGCCTATAGGCTCCCGGGGCTGAAGGCACGCGGCAGATCCTTCATTTGCCCCGCTTGACGAATATCCGGTCGTATCCCTCTTCGGCTTGGAGAACACCCAGATATTCATGCCCGACCTTCTTTGCCCAGATAGGAATGTCGTTGCGAGTGCCCTTATCGTTGGACCGAATCTCAAGAACCTTGCCGACCGTGACATTCCCAATGCCCTTTTTAGCTTCCAGCAGCGGTCCTGGGCAGGCGCTCCCGCGTGCGTCCACAACATGATCCACTTCTAAATCTTCAAGATCTTCAATGTCCATGATCTTCCTTTCCTAAACGATGCCGAGGATCCAGGATCCTCCGTTTAATCACTGAGAGAAACGCCTTCGGGATCGATTCCCTGAGCGATCATGCCGCGCTGACGCATGCTTTTGAGAAGAACCCGACGAATCATGACACAGGCTTTCATTAGATCGGGATCTGCCAGGCTATACACCACTACCTGCCCTTTCTTCTTGGTGTTCACAATATGCAGTTCGCGCAGCCGCCGAAGGTGCTGGCTGACGGTGGGCAGAGGGGTATCGGAGGCTTTTGCGATATCTCCTACACAGAGATCCTTCTTGCTCAACAGGGCAATAATAATCAACCTCTTGGAATTGGACAGCACTTTGCAGAAATCAGCATGTAACTGAAATATTTGATGGTTGGTTATCTTCATGGCCCCATATATGCGAAATCACGTACTTGCGAATAGACGCAACTACAATTGCATTAAATTGCGATCGGATCAAGTTGTTTAAACGCACAGGGAGGATCAGCTGCCGTTTTCGTCAGGTAGCCAGTCTTCCACTCCCCCTCTCCTCTGGATACGCTCGATTATGTTGACTGCGGAGGCATCCCCTTGACTATGGGGGCATTTCAACCGAAGCCCGGGGCGAGCAACTCGGATTTTTGACACGGCGGTATTGATTGCGGGGAAGATTGGCTGCCGGGGAGGGTTAGTAACACAGCAATTCCAGGCCGGGCACCGCCGGGGCCACGGGTGGCGGGCGGATCGGAAGAGGAGGTCGCTTCACCCCCGCCCGACCGCCTCAGGCGTAGCCCTTCCGGATGCCGAGCTTCTTCATGCGCGCCTGCAGGGTGGTGCGCTTGAGCCCGAGCCGGCGGGCGGCGCCGTCCGGCCCCCCGACCACGCCCGCCGATTCCCGGAGCGCGGCGAGGATCCGCTCCCGCTCGAGCGCCGGGTCCGGCGCGGGCGCCGGCGCGGGGGAGGGGCGGGCGGCGGTCTCGGGCATCGCCAGTTCGAGCGTGCGGCCGCGGGAGAGGATGACCGACCGCTCCAGGATGTTCTGCAGTTCGCGGATGTTCCCCGGCCATTCGTAGCGGGAGAGGATGTCCATGGTTTCGGCCGGGATCGTGTCGATCCTCCGCCCCGTCCGGCGCGCGTACTTCCGGGTGAAGTGGCCGACGAGGAGCGGGATGTCCTCCCGCCGCTCCCGCAGGGGGGGCACCGTCAGGGGGAAGACGTGCAACCGGTAGTAGAGGTCGCTGCGGAAGCCGCCGGCGTCAACCATGGCCTTGAGGTCGCGGTTGCTGGCGGCGATGATGCGGACGTCGACACTGAGGGTGCGGTCCCCTCCGAGGCGCTCGAATTCCCGCTCCTGGATCGCCCGCAGGAGTTTGGACTGCAGCTCGTAGGGGATCTCCCCGATCTCGTCCAGGAAGAGGGTCCCCTTGTCGGCCAGTTCGAACCTGCCGACGCGCCGGGCCAGGGCCCCGGTGAAAGCCCCCTTCTCGTGCCCGAACAGCTCGCTCTCCAGCAGGCTCGCGGGGATGGCGGCGCAGTTGACCTTGACGAAGCCGTTATCCGCCCGCGGGCTCCCCTGGTGGATGGCCCGGGCCACCAGCTCCTTGCCGGTGCCGGTTTCCCCGAGGATCAGAACGGTCGCGCCGGTGGGCGCCACGATCCGGATGTTCTCGAGGACGGCCTGGAACGCGGGGGACTCCCCCAGCATCTCCCCGACGTCGCGGTCGGAACGGATTTCATCTTCCAGGTAGCGCTTCTCGTCCGCGAGTCTCTCCTTCATCTCGGTCAGTTCGGCGTAGGCGAGGGAGTTTTCCAGGGCGACGGCCACCTGGCGCGAAATCTGCACCAGCAGCCCCACATCCTCGTCGCTGAAACTCCGGCGGTCGGTCCGCCCCAGTTCCAGGGTGCCCAGGACCGCGTTCCGGGTGGCCAGCGGGACGGAGCAGGAGGAGCGGAACCCCGCCTCGGCCCAGCGGCGGTAGAGGGGCGAGGGAAACCGGTCGAAATCGGCCCCGTCCGTCCGCAGCGGCAGCCCGGTGGCGATCGCCTCGGCGGCCGGAAGGCCTTCGGGGCGCACCGAGGTCCGCTCGATCTCGAGCCCCAGGGCCGGATCGCACCAGCTTCCGCCGACATGCAGTTCCCCGGTGATGCGGTCGAACAGCAGGATGGCGGCAATGTCGAAGTCGAGGGTTTTCCGGAGCTGCTCGGTCATGGCCGCGAAGAGTTCTTCCGGGGCGCGCTTGGAAACCAGGGCGTTGGTCAGGTCGAACAGCAGCTGCAGCCGGTCGCGCTCGCGCAGGTAGCGCTGGCGCGTCAGGTGCGAATCGAGGGTGACGGCGAACTCCGAGGCCACCCGCTGGATGAACCCCCTCTCCTCGCTGCTCGCGGAGGACTCGGAAACGAAGGCGAAGGCCAGCACCCCCAGGCGGTGCTCCCCCGCCGTCAGCGGGACAATGAAGAGGGCGGTCAGGCCGCGGTGGCGGATCGGGTCGAGCAGCTCGCGCCAGCGCTCCTCCCGGTCCACCCGGGGGATGAAGAGAGGTAGCTGGTGCGTCCAGACCCACCCCGCGGGGGTGGCCTCCCCGGGGGGGATCCGCTCGAGCCCCCGCTCCCCGATCTCCTCCTCGGGGGCCAGCGCCTGCATCCGGAGGGTGTCGCTCTCCGCATCGTGGAGCAGGAGCGCCAGGTAATCGAAGGGGACCACCCGCCGGAGGGATCCGGCCAGCGCCCGGCAGAAGCCGCCCAGGTCGTCGTGCCCCGAAATCGCCTGGGACAGCTCGAACAGGGCCTCGTAAAGCTTTGATTTGTCTTTGTTCACAATCACTATCATACACCCGCATAGGCGATATTTCATTGGCAGATGCCGTTGGCACCTGCCGATAGATGCCGCCCCGGGACGGGAGAGAAGGGCTGTCGAAATCGCACCTGCCCCTGTTTTCGCGGGATTGTTGGAGGTAAACTAGGGGATTCCGCCATTATTGCCGCAGGGGTGTCGATGGCACGGAAATTGCTATATATCCCGTTTTTGATGCTTTGTTCGATCGTCGCACTGAGGAGTCGTTCTATGCTGGCTGAATATCGGATGCAACATTGGGTCGCCGCGGGGTGTCTCCTCGCGGGGATGTTTCTGTCGGGATGCCGGGACCAGGCTCCCCCGCCCTCGGCGGGGCCGACGGAAGTGGCCGTGGTCACCGTCGGGACCGAGCGCGTGGTCCTGACCACCGAGCTGCCCGGCAGGATCAACCCCTACCTCGTGGCCGGGATCACGCCCCAGGTGAGCGGCCTCCTGCAGAAGCGCCTGTTCCAGGAAGGAGCCATGGTGCGGGAGGGGGACACCCTCTACCAGATCGATCCCACCCCCTACCAGGTGGCGCTCGACCAGGCCACGGCGGCGCTCGCGCTCTCCGAATCGGAGATCGCCCTGGCCGAGGCCAACATCCCCGCCATCCGGTCCCGCGCCGAACGGCTCCGGGAGCTCGCCGCCATCCGCGCCGTCGGGGCTCAGGACGCCGACGACGCCCAGGCCGCGCAGAGGCAGGCCGAAGCCAACCTGGCCGTGCGCAAGACGGCCGTGGCCGTCAACCGGGCCGCGGTGGAAAGCGCCCGGATCAACCTCTCCTATACGCCGATCAAGGCGCCGATTTCGGGCCGCATTGGAAAATCGAACATCACCGTCGGCGCGATGGTGACGGCCTACCAGCCCACCCCCCTGGCCGTGGTGCAACAGCTCGACCCCATCTACGTGGACGTCACCCAGGCCAGCGCCGAGCTGATCGGGCTGAGGCGGCGCCTGGAGGAGGGGGATCTCAAGCGCTCCAGCTCCGGCCTCAGCAGGATCAAGCTCCTGCTCGAGGACGGGACCCCCTACGAAAAAACAGGCTCCCTGAAGTTCCGCGACGTGACGGTCGATCCGACCACCGGGTCGGTCACCCTCCGGTTGGTGTTCCCGAACCCCGGGCAGATCCTCCTCCCCGGGATGTTCGTGCGGGCGGTGGTGGAGGAAGGGGTGAGGGAAAACGCCGTTCTCGTGCCCCAGCAGGGGGTGAGCCGGGACACCAAGGGGAATCCCGTCGCGCTGGTGGTGGACGCCGGCGGAAAAGTGGAGCAGCGGGCCCTGGAGCTCGACCGCGCCCTCGGGGACCGATGGCTCGTGACCCGCGGGCTCCAGCCGGGGGACCGCCTGATCGTCGAAGGGATGCAGAATGTGCGCCCCGGAGCCGAAGTCAGGGCCATCCCCTTCCAGCCGGCCCCCCAGCAACCCCCGACGGCAGCCCGATAGGAGAGGACCTTCATGGCACGATTTTTTCTTGACCGCCCGGTGTTCGCCTGGGTCATCGCCATCGGCATGATGCTGGCGGGCGTCATCGCCATCAACATCCTGCCGATTTCCCAGTACCCCCCCATCGCCCCCCC
>JAFGSS010000230.1 GCA_016934555.1 Acidobacteriota bacterium
CCGGCGGGAGGGCGAGCGCGACGGTGAAGAAGAGGGGGCGGGCGCCCATGGCCGCGAGATCGCTCATGTTGACGGCGACGGCCTTGCGCCCGAGCGCGCGGGCGCCCGTCCAGTCGCGGCGGAAATCGACCCCTTCCACCAGCATGTCGGTGGTGACGACCTGCTCGCGCGCGGCTCGCACCACCGCGGCGTCGTCCCCGATCCCCTTGAGGACCCGGGGGCCGCCCGCCGGGGTGCGGGCGCGCAGCCACCCGGTGATCCGGTCTTCGCCGTCCGGCCCTTGTGGTTTCGTCATGATCTACACCAGGGCGCGCGCGAGGACGTCTTTCACCCGGCGCACCGGGACGATGTCGATCTCGTCCCGGAGCCGTGCGGGAATGTCGTTGAGGTCTTTCAGGTTCGCCCGCGGGACGAGCACCGTCCCGACATGGGCCAGGTGCGCCGCCAGCACCTTTTCCCGGACCCCGCCGACGGCGAGGACCTCGCCGCGCAGGGTGATCTCCCCCGTCATCGCGACGCTCCGGCGCACCGGGCGCCCGGTGCAGACCGAGACCAGGGCGGCCGCCAGGGTCACCCCGGCCGAAGGCCCGTCCTTGGGGATCGCCCCCTCCGGGATGTGGATGTGGATGTCGTGGGTGGCGAAGAAGCGGTCGTCGATCCCGTACTCCGCGGCATGGGCGCGCGCGTAGCTGAGGGCCGCGTGCGCCGATTCCTGCATCACCCCCCCCATCTGCCCCGTCAGCAGCAGCCCCCCCTTCCCTTTCATGGCCTGGGCTTCCACGTAGAGCACCGCCCCCCCCGCCGGCGTCCAGCCGAGCCCGGTGGCGATCCCGACGCTGTCCTTCGTGAGCCGCTCCTCGGCCCCGTATTTCGCCGGCCCCAGCCAGCGCCGGACCGACGCCGCCGTCAGGGTCACCCCCTTGCGGCGCCCGGTGGCGATCCGCATCGCCGACTTGCGGCAGAGGGAGGCGATCTCGCGCTCGAGGTTGCGCAGGCCCGCCTCGCGCGTGTACCCCCGGATGATCTCCCGCAGCGCCGGGTCGGGGATGGTGAGGGCGCCGCGGGGGAGGCCGTTTTCCCTGATCTGGCGCGGGATGAGGTGGCGCCGGGCGATCTCCATCTTCTCGTCTTCGATGTAGCCCGGCAGGGTGATGACCTCCATCCGGTCGCGGAAGGCGGGCTGGATGGTGTCGAGCATGTTGGCCGTCGTGATGAACAGGACGCCCGAGAGGTCGAAGGGGACGTTGAGGTAGTTGTCCCGGAAGGTGCTGTTCTGCTCCGGGTCGAGCACCTCGAGCAGGGCCGAGGAGGGGTCGCCGCGGAAATCGATCCCCAGCTTGTCGACTTCGTCCATCATGAACACCGGGTTTTTGGTCCGGCTGTTGTGGATCCCCTGGATGATGCGCCCCGGCATCGACCCGATGTAGGTGCGCCGGTGCCCGCGGATTTCGGCCTCGTCCCGCACCCCCCCCAGGCTCATCCGGAAGAAGGAGCGGCCGAGCGCGCGCGCGATCGAGCGGCCCAGCGACGTCTTCCCCGTCCCCGGGGGACCGACGAAGCAGAGGATCGGGCCCTTGCTGTCTTTTTTCAGCTTGCGCACCGCGAGGTGCTCGAGGATGCGGTCCTTGACCCGGTCGAGCCCGTAGTGGTCCTCGTCGAGGATCCTGCGCGCCTGGCGGAGGTTGAGGTTGTCGCTGGTCTCGACCGCCCAGGGGACTCCCACCATCCAGTCGAGGTAGGTCCGGACCGTCGCCGCCTCGGCCATCTCCGGCATCATCCGCTCCAGGCGCCGCACCTGGCGGTCGAACTCCTCCCGCGCCTCGGGCGGCAGCTTCGCCTCCTCGGCGCGCGCCCGGTAACCGCGCACCTCCTCGACCAGCTCGTTCCCCTCCCCCAGTTCGCTCTGGATCGCCTTGAGCTGGTGGCGCAGGTAAAACTCGCGCTGCCCCTTGTCGATCTCGTCCCGCGCCTGGGTGTCGATCTCCTGCTGCACCGTCAGCAGCTCCTCCTCCCGCGTGAGCATCTCGTGCACCCGCTGCAGGCGCCGCGAGGCGTCGAGGATCGCGAGGATTTCCTGCGCGTCCTCCGGCTTCAGGGAGAGGTTGCCGGCGACCAGGTCCGCCAGCCGCCCCGGGTCCTCGAGGTTGGCGGCGATGACGAGGACTTCCTGGGAGATGTTCTTGCCGAGGGAGGCGACCTTTTCGAGCGAGGCGGCCACCTGGCGCCGCAGCGCCTCGAGCGGCACCCCGGTGAGAGCCCGCACGTACTCCTCGAGAACCTGGACCTGGGCCTCCAGGTGGGGCCGCTCCTCCCGCCAGTCGCGCACCCGGGCGCGCGCGATCCCCTGGACCAGGATGCGGACTTTCCTGTCCGGCAGCTTCAGCATCCGGATCACCACCCCCACGGTCCCGACCTCGTAGAGGTCCCGGCTGCCGGGGTCGTCCGCGCTCCCGTCATGCTGCGTCACCATCAGGAGCATCCGCTTGCGGGTCAGGGCCCGGTCGATCGCGTCGATGCTCTTGTCGTTGGAAACCAGGAGCGGGACGATCGTGTAGGGGAAAACCACCGCGTCCTGCACCGGGAGCACCGGCAGGACCTCGGGGATTTCGGCCTGGTCCTCCTGCTTCATCCCGTCCAGGCTGAAAAACTCGCCCTCGTTCGCGTCCGGCATCCCCATCGGCGCTTCCTCCTTCGGCATGTTCCCTCGTTCACCCGCCCCGCTCGTCCGGGGCGGCTACTTGTTCGGTCCGGTTCCCAGGGGGATGACGACGGTGCCCGGCCGGTTGCGCAGCCGGGGAAGCTCGACGGTCAGAATGCCCCGGTCGAGCCAGGCGCGCGCCCGGCGGGGGTTGACGATCCCGTCGATGCGGAGGCTCCGCTGGAACCTTCCGTACCGGCGCTCGAGGCAGAGGTAGCGTTCGATCCGGTGCCGCCGCCGCTCCCTCTTGGTCCCCTTGACGCAGAGTACGCCCGCCGCGAACTCGATCCGGACGTCGGAGGGCGCCACCCCCGGCAGTTCGACCCGCACCACGATCCGGCTCTCCGTCTGGCAGATGTCGGCGTGGGGGACCCAGACGCCCGAGGCGAGCTCGTCCCACACGTCGTGGTGCTGCCGGATCAGGTCGGCCGATCTCATTTCCGCCATTTCCTGGGCCGCGCGGCGCAGGTTTCGCATGGTCCCCTACTTCTTCTCGAACAGTTCGTTGATCGTGGTCATGAACTCGCTGACGTCCTCGAACTCCAGGTAGACGGAGGCGAAGCGGAGGTAGGCGACCTTGTCGATCCGCCGCAGCTCCGAAAGGAGGAGCCGGCCGATGTGGACCGATTCCATCTCGCGCTCCGGGTTCTCCTGGACCGTCTGCTCCACCTTGTCGACGATCTTTTCCAGCTGCGTGAGGGTGACGGGCCTTTTCTCGCACGCCTTCAGCAGCCCGTTCAGGATCTTGTTCCGGTCGAACCGTTCCCGGCCGCCGTCCTTCTTGACCACCATGTAGGGGATCTCGTCGCTCCGCTCGTAGCTGGTGAAACGCCGGCCGCAGTTCAGGCACTGGCGCCGCCGCCGGATGGAATCCCCGTCACGGCTCTCGCGCGAGTCCACGACCCGGTCTTTCAGGAAGCCGCAGTATGGGCATTTCATGGTGCGGGCCTTATAGAGTGTCCGTTGACGACGATAAAATGATCTCGCATTCGCAGCGCCCGGATGGCACAATCTCCCCTAAGCGTTGATCTCAAGAGAATTAATAGAACTTTCGGACAAACGTCAAGCATAAAGCGGACGGGCTCGCCGGGGCGCGCGCCCGCCCCGGCGTCCGGCGCCGCCGTTTTTTGATGGAACCTGGCCGCACGCCGTTTCGTTTGCATGGTCTGAAAGAGGATGGCCGACAAGGAGTTCCCGTTGCTCTCAGGCGATCACAGACTTGTGGAGCGCTGCCTCGAGGGGGATGACGCCGCCTGGGAGGCGGTCGTCAACACCTACGGCCGGCGGCTCTACAACCTGAGCTACCGTTACGTCGGCCGCCGCGAGGAGGCGGAGGACCTGACGCAGGAGATCATGGTGCGGGTCTATCAGAACCTC
>JAFGSS010000231.1 GCA_016934555.1 Acidobacteriota bacterium
GCGATGAAGGCGAGTTCGGCCCAGAGCATGGCCCGGGTCAGGTTGGAGCCGGGCGCCGGATGGGGGCCGAACACGTCCAGCCCCTTTCTGCAGTAGGCTTCCTGCATCCGGACGTTGCCGATATATTGGCACGCCAGGGCCAGCTGCATGTACATGCGCGCGCGCACCTCGGGTCCGACCGACCGGTGCCGGCGGAGCGCTGTCCTGAGGAGGGTGAGCGCCCGCCCGGCCAGCCCCAGGGCGAACATCGTGTCGCTGGCATCGATGGCCGCGCGGCAGGAGTCCTCGTCCGTCAGCCCGTTGGGGCGGCTGAAGACGTGCCCGTAGCAGCGCAGGGCCTTTTCATGCGCGAATTCGGCCCGCCACCGGGCCGCGGAAGCCAACACAGCCGGAATGGAGGAGACGCCCGCCCTCCCCTCGATGTAGTGGTGCGCCAGCTCGTGAATGCGCCCGTCACCCCCCGTTTCCCGCAATATCCCCTCCGCGATCTTCCGATGTATCCGCGGCGCGGCCCCTTTCGGCAGGTTCCGCCGCACGACCTCGGGGATGAGTTCGTGGCTGAAATCGACCGTTTCCCGCTCGCCCGCGCTCTCCACCCGTACCATCTGGCGCCGCCGGAGCTCCGCCAGCGCCCCGGCCACCCGGCCGGGGCTCCAGGACATGGCCGGGGCCAGGGAGTCGGTGGCGACGGGGCGGTGGCACAGCGCCAGCCAATCCGCCAGGATTCTGGCCGGGGCGGGCAGGTATTGCAGCCGCTTCGTCAGGACCGACCCGACCTCGGCCGGCACCTCCAGGTCCTTGGCGCTCCCCTCGAAGAATTTCCACGCCCCCGAGCTGCGGCGCAGGGCCCCCTGTTCGAGAAGATGCTTCAGCATCTGCTCCAGGAAAAAGGGGTTCCCCCCGACCGCGCGGTAGAGCCAGTCGTCCAGGGCCGCGGGCACGTCCTCCGATCCGGTGATCCCCACGGTCATCCGCCGGAGGCTCTCCCGGTCCAGGGGCTCGAGCGTGAGGACTTCACCCCTCCCGTTGCGCTTGGCCGTTTCCATGACCGCATCCAGGTTCCCGCTCGGTTCCTCTCCCGAACGGAGGCTGACGCACGCCAGGACCGGGTGGGAGTGGATATCGGAACTCAGGTAGTCGAGCACGGCGCAGCTGGAGCAGTCGGCGTTGTGAAAATCGTGCAGCAGCAGGAGCGTCGGCGCTTCCCCCAGCCGCCGTACCAGTTCCCGGGTCAGCTGGTCCTGGAACTGTCCCGTGGCGAAACCCGAGGCTCCCTCCCCGGGGTCCGAGGGGCCGGTCCGGGCCGCCTGGTCGAAAAGGGAGGTCTCCCCTTCCGGTTCCAGCTGCGAAAGGACCTGTCGATAGGGCCCGTAGGCCGACTCCTCCCGGACCCCGCAGGCGCCTTCGGCCACGTGCCACCCCTCGAGCAGCGCCCGGCTTCTCAGTTCCTGCATGAACCGGGTCTTCCCGGCCCCCGCCTCTCCCGCCAGGAAAAGGGTCCACCCCCGCCCGCTCTCCCTCACCATGCGGGCACGCGCCTGAACCCGCTCCATTTCGCGCTCCCTCCCCACAAAGGGAGCGGCCGAAAAACGACACTCCGGCTCCCAGACCGGACCGTCGGAGCGGACGAGGCCCCCGATCGCGGCGGCCGCTTCCAGCGCCGTTATCGTCCTGTCTTCCGGGTCTTTTTCGAGCATCCGTCCCAGGAGCGGGGCCAGGGCGCTTCCCCGGCGCAGGCGCTCGATCGGGCGCAGGTCCACCCCCGCCTGGAGCTGCTTCTGGATCAGGAACCCCTCGTCGTCGTCTTCGAAGGGAAAACGCCCGCAGATCAGCAGGTAGAGCAGGATTCCCAGGGCATAGATGTCGGACCGGGCCGTGGGACGCCCGCCCAGCAGCACCTCGGGAGCCGCACAGGAAGGGGAGAGGCTATCGCCGTCATCGGGGAGGAACCGCCGCAGGCCGTAGCCCAGGACGACGGGGCGCGCCTCTTCCCCCTCCCCCACCAGGAGGATGGTCGACGACCTCAGATCCCCGTGCGCGATCCCCCTGCCGTGCAGGTGGTGGAGCGTGGCGGCCAGTTCGGCGCCCAGGGCGAGCGCCTTCTCCGGGGTCAGCCCGCCGGCGGCCGCCCGCAGGTTCGCCCCCTCGACCCGCTCCTCGGTCAGAAACAGCGCCCCCGAGCCCTCGGCGATCCCGAAGTCCAGGACAGGGACCAGGCCCGGATGCCTCAAACGCACCAGCGTCGACAAGGTGGTTCGGAGCGCACGCCCCTCCTCCCCGGTGGCATCCACCGGCCCCAGCATCCGCAGGACCAGGTCGCCCGAACCGTCGCACAGGTCCCGGCAGGCGTAGACATCCCCCGCCCTCCCGCAACCCAGAAGCCCTTCCACCCGGTACCGCCTGGCCACGACGGAGCCGTCCTTGAGTTTTCCCTGATGTACGCGCATAGCCTTCCTCCCGGAAGGATCCGTTCACTGCCATCAAGAGCACAAAGGGTGCGAAGGCGCCGGGGAACCGGGCCTTCACAGGTACATCCGCGGTGAGCGAGGGGCGAACCCGGGCATTATAAATCCAAGGGCGGGCGCATACAATCAAATTTTATATATCGAATACCCTTTGGGGGAAACAGGGAGGGAAAACCGGGGGAAGTTAAACGAATCAGGCCTTCCGGAGCGGACTCCTGAAGGCCTGATTTTAAAGAATTCCGTGGAAGTCCGACTACTTCTTGCCCGGGACGACTGCGTCCTTGCAGGCCTTGGCCACTCTGAACTTCACCACGGTCTTGGCCGGGATCTTGATCGCGGCACCGGTCTGGGGATTCCGTCCCATTCTCGCCTTGCGATGCGATTTCACGAGTTTGCCAATTCCGGGGATGATGAACTGGCCGTTTTTCTTGGTCTCAACCACCGCCGTGGTGGCGATGATTTCGAGAATCTGGTTTGCCGCTGCCTTGGTAATGTCAGCCTTGTCAGCTATCAGGGAAACTAACTGAGCCTTCGTCATCACTTTTCCAGCCATTAAACTCCTCCCGAAAATTTAGTTATGAACTTTTTGGAACACAGCAAACAGGCTATGGACATTTTCCGTAAATTCTCGTAAAAAGCAATGAAGATTTTGCAAAAACCCTCTATTTATCGCTGTCCGAGCGCCATGGGGGCCCGAAACCCCTGATTTCGGCCCTTTCGGGCGGCTCACGAGCCGGTGTAGGGGTTGCGACCGGCGGCATGATCCGTCGTGTCCAGGACCTCCCCCACCTCGGGAATGGCGGCCCGGATCGCCTTTTCGACCCCCAGCTTCATGGTCATGCCGGCGGACGCGCACCCCTGGCACCCCCCTCCCAGCTTGAGGTAGAGCGAGTTCTTCCGGACCTCCACGAGCTCGACATAGCCGCCGTGCGCCCCCAGGGCCGGGTTGACCTCCTTTTCCAGGAGTTCTTCAACCTTGGTCCGGATCTCCGCTTCGGACGGCATCCGCCGCTCGTATTCATCGCTGACCGCGGGATCGTTCGAGCGGATGTGCTCGCGGATTTTCGCGCCGATCTGCCGGCCGATGACGGGCCAGGGGTCGATCCCCGATTTGGTGACCGTGACCCGCTCCCCGGCGATCAGGACGCCCTCCACCTCCGCGATCTCGAAGAGCCGCCGTGCGAGAGGGGAGAGCCCGGCCGCCTCCCGGTTCCCGAAAAAGGCCGCGCCTTCCGGGTAGACGGGGCGGTCCACCCTGAACAGGCAGGTCTCGGGGGAAAGGGTCGGCTCGCCGATGATGGATATCTCTTGTTCCACGATCTTCTCCTTTTGGCTGAATGGGCCGGGCGCGCGTTGTACCATGCCGCCCGATGCTGTCGAAGGTAACCGACAAGGCTCGGCCGTGTCAACAGCGCCGGAGGCCGTCATCGGGAATGAAAAATCGGCCCGACTCGGTTATGATGAGGCTTCGGCGCCCCGCTGGCCGGGGGCGCGCCGGGAGGGTTGATGAGGGGCCGAAGCCTGATACTCGCCGTCTTGTTCCTGGCAGGGACGCTGCCGGCCCGGGCGCCCGAAGGCGCCGCGCCCTCCCTGGTGCCCTGGCCGCAATCGCTGGAGTCGAAGCCCGGGGTCCATCGCCTCGCCGGAAACCTGATGTTCTCCCTGGACGCATGCCGCGACGCTCGCGTGGCCGCCGCCGCCGACCGCCTGCTCGAAAGGGTGCGGCGGAGGACGGGCTTTCCCCAGCAGGGAACGGGCCCGCGGCAGGCGTCGCTGATCCTGCGCTGCGGGGGAGACAAGGAACCTGTTCAGACCCCCGGCACCGACGAATCGTACCGCCTCGAAATCTCTCCCGGATCGATCCTGCTCGAGGCCCCCTCCCCGGTGGGGGTCCTGCGGGGCCTCCAGACCCTCCCGCAGCTGATCGCCCTGGACCCCCAATCGTATTACCTTCCCTGCCTCAGGATCGAGGACCACCCGCGCTTTCGCTGGAGGGGGCTCCACATCGACGTCGCCCGGCACTGGGAGCCGGTGGACGTCATCCTGAGAAACCTGGATGCCATGGCCGCCGTGAAGATGAACGTCTTCCACTGGCACCTCTCCGACGACCAGGGGTTCCGGGTGGAGTCCCGCCGCTTCCCCCGCCTGCACGAAATCGGGGGGGAAGGAAAGTATTACACCCAGGAGCAGGTCCGGGCCGTCGTGGCCTGCGCGCGCGACCGCGGCATCCGCGTGGTCCCCGAATTCGAAATGCCCGGGCACGCCACCGCCTGGCTCGCGGCCTACCCGGAACTGGCCGCGGCCCCGGGCCCCTACCGGGTCGAGAGTACCTGGGGCGTCTTCGACCCCTCGATGGACCCGAGCCGGGAGGAGGTCTACGATCACCTCGACGCCTTCATCGCGGAAATGGCCTCCCTCTTCCCCGACGGGTATTTCCACATCGGGGGGGACGAGGTCAACGGGAAGCAGTGGAACTCGAGCGCCCGCATCCGGGAGTTCAAAGCCAGGAACGGGATGAAGGGCAACCGGGAGCTGCAGGCCTACTTCACCCGGCGCCTCGGAGCGATCCTGGCCCGGCACGGCAAAAGGATGGTCGGGTGGGACGAGATCGTCCACCCCTCGCTCCCGCCGACGGTGACGGTGCAGACGTGGCGGGTGCCCCCCAGGTTCGCCGAAACCCTGAAGCTGGGCTACCCGGGGATACTTTCCAGGGGCTATTACCTCGACCACATGCGCCCGGCCTCCTGGCACTACGGGATCGACCCCGGAGCCGGGCTGACGGCGCAGGAGGCGGACCGGATCCTGGGGGGGGAAGCGTGCATGTGGGCCGAGTTCGTCGACGAGGAAATCCTCGAGTCCCGGATCTGGCCGCGGGCGGCCGCCATCGCCGAAAGGCTCTGGTCCCCCGCCGGGGTCACCGACGTCGCGGACATGTACCGCAGGCTCGACGCGGTGGACGCCGAACTCGAGCGACTCGGGGTGCGGCACCGGAGTACCTTCCCGCGCCTGCTCGGCGGCATCCTCCCCGGCGGGGACTCCGCCCCGATCGCGACCCTCGCCGAAATCCTCCGCCCCCGGGGGCTGGCGGAGCGCCAGCGGGCGCGACAATACAACCGCGAAACCCCGCTCCGGCGCCTGGTCGACATCCTCCCGCCCGAAAGCGCCGAGGCGCGCCGGTTCGACCTCCTCGTGGAGCGCGCGCTGGGAGCGCCCTCCCCGGCCGACCGTGCGGGGATACGGGAGTCGCTCGAGCGCTGGCGCCTCGGCGCCGTAAGCTCCCGGCCCGCCCTGGAGCGCTCGTTCGTCCTGGCCGAGACCGTCCCGGTCGCCGAAAGCGCCGCCGCGGCCTGCGCCCTGGGGCTCGAAGCGCTCGATCACCTCGAGGCCGCCGCGGCGCCGCCGGCCGCCTGGGTCGCGGAAGCCGCCGGCGTCCTCGCGAGAGCGCGTGCATTTCCCGAAATCGACATCGCCGTCGAACCGGCGATCGCCAAGCTGGTCCAGGCCGTCAACCGCCGCCATTCCGTTCAAGGAGCGACCCGATGAAGACAAGGACCGAGAAGGACTCCCTGGGAGAGCGCCGGGTCCCGGAAGACGCCTATTACGGCGCCCAGACCGATCGTGCGCTGGAAAACTTCCCCATCAGCGGTCTCAGACCCTCCCCCGCCTACGTCGACGCCACCGTCCGGATCAAGATGGCCGCGGCCGAGGTCAACCACGCCCTCGGGCTGCTCGACGGGGAGCGGGCGGGCGCCATCACCGAAGCCTGCCGGGAGATCCTCGGGGGCCGGCTCCGGGAGTGGTTCGTCGTGGACGTCTTCCAGGCCGGGGCCGGGACCTCCCACAACATGAACGTGAACGAGGTGGTGGCCAACCGGGCGATAGAACGCCTCGGGGGGACGAAGGGGGACTACTCCCTGGTCCACCCCAACGACCACGTGAACATGGCGCAGTCCACCAACGATGTCTGCCCGACCGCCATCCGCATCGCCGCCTGCACCGAGACCGCCCGCCTGCTGGAAGCGGTCGCCGAGGCGGAAAAGCTGTTCCGGGACAAGGCCGGGGAATTCGACCCCATCGTCAAGTCGGGCCGCACCCACCTGCAGGACGCCGTGCCCCTCAGGCTGGGGCAGGAGTTCGGCGCCTACGCCACCTCGATGCACAAGCACGGGGAGGCGATCCGGAGGGCGGCCGAAAGCAGCCGGGAACTGGGGATCGGGGGGACCGCCGTGGGCACCGGCGTCAACGCGCACCCGCGCTACCGCCCCCTGATGGTGCAGCAGCTCCGCCTGCAGACCGGGATCGATTTCCGGGAATGCGACGACTATTTCGAGGCGATGCAGTCCCTGCGCCCCTTCGTGGAGCTTTCGGGCGCGGTACGCGCGCTCGCCCAGGACCTCATCCGCATCGCCAACGACCTCCGGCTCCTCGGCTCGGGGCCCAAAACGGGCCTGGCGGAAATCCGGCTCCCGGAACGGCAGCCGGGATCCTCCATCATGCCGGGGAAGGTCAACCCCGTCATGGCCGAGATGCTCGACATGGTCTGCTTCCAGGTCATCGGATGCGACAGCACGATCCTGCTGGCGGCGCAGGCGGGGCAGCTGGAACTGAACGTCATGATGCCCGTCGTCGCCCACAACCTGCTCCACGCGATCTCGATCCTGACCAACGCGCTGGGCGTCTTCGGCCGTTTCTGCCTGGCCGGGATCCGGGCCGACCCGGAGCGCTGCCGGCGCTACGCCGAGTCGAGCATGAGCGTGGTGACCGTCCTCAACCCCCACATCGGCTACGCGGCCGCGGCCGAGGTCGCCCGGGAGTACCTCGAGTCGGGCGACTCCATCCGGGACATCGTGGTGCGCCGGGGGCTGATCCCGGCCGACCGGCTCGACGGCATCCTCGAACTCGAGAACATGACCGAGCCGGGGATCAAGTAGCCCCGACGCTCAGGCGTCCCGGTGCCAGTGGACGACGGCAAACTTGTCCTGGGGGGCGTAGCGGAGGCTCAGGGTCCCCCCGAAGTCCCGCTGGATCGACTTGCCGATGCGGGCGACCAGGTGCTCGGTGGTGGCGGACACCCTGATCCCCTCCGCCCCCTCCTCCAGGCTGATGATGCGCTCCAGCGGCCGCTCGAGCCGGGTCCGCCGCTCGACGTTGCGGATGCGGTTCAGCAGTTCCGCGCGATGCGCATCGGCGAAAGAGCCGTCCAGTTCCACCAGCCCCCCGGCCTGCCCGTCCCTGATCTGCCTGCAGGCGGGGCAGAGTTTGCGCCCCCCCACGCCGGAGGCGGCCGACGGGTCCCGCTTCCAGACGCCGTCAAGAAAAACCAGGTCGCATTCCGGGCATTTCGTATGGAGCCGGTATTTCCCGGGCCGGGGTCCGCCCACCCGCCCTCGTTTCTGAATCCGGAGCGTTTCACGCAACTGCATCTTTTTGGTCATGAATCCTCCCAGTCCTGATAAGGAAATTCAACCGGGATGCCGGATCCGGCCGGAACCGTACAGCATCAAAGCGTGGAGGGAAAGCAGGGGGGCGAAGGCAGCAAAGAAGCATGGCCATGATCCGTCCTGTTTGCCGCCACTATACCATATTCCCCATCCGCACGCTGGTGTACAATCCCGGGTTGATCGGACAGGGAGGGATCGATGCCGTACAGATCCGGATACCGCTGGGCCCAGTGGGGCGATCTCAACGCCTTCTTCGGCCTGATGCTCGACAACGTCACCAACCTCGTCCTCCTCACCGGGATCCTCGTCGGGGTCTACGGCTATCCCGCCGAGAGCGTCTACCGGCTGATGATCCCCGGGACCGCCCTCGGGGTCCTCGTCGGGGACGCCGTCTACACCTGGCTCGCCTTCCGCCTGGCGCGGAAAACGGGGCGGAGCGACATCACGGCGATGCCGCTCGGCCTGGACACGCCGTCGACCGTCGGCATCGCGGCCGCCGTGCTGGGCCCCGTCTACCTCGAAACCCGGGACGCCGTGACCGCGTGGCAGGTGGGGATGGCCACCCTCATGATCATCGGGATCTTCAAGCTGGCCCTCTCCTTCCTGGGGGGGTGGGTGCGGCGCCGGATCCCGCAGGCCGGCCTCCTGGGGTCGCTGGCGGGGATCGGCGTCACCCTCCTCGCCTTCTTCCCCCTGGTCAAGATCTTCTCCGCCCCCGTGGCCGGGATCGCCTCCCTGGGCATCATCCTCTACGCCATCGTGGCCCGGCGCCGGCTCCCCTTCGGAATCCCCGGGGCCTTCCTCGCCGTGGCCATCGGCTGCCTCCTCTACTACCTGATGGGGAGCCTGGGGATCCTGGGCGCCCGGGCGGCGGCGCCCGTGCTCGAACTGCACCCCTCCTTCCCCCTCCCCACACTCGGGTTCCTCCACGCTCTCGACCGGGCGCTCGCCTACCTGCCGATCGCCTTCCCCTTCGCCCTGATCACCATCGTCGGCGGGATCAACAACACCGAGAGCGCGCGGGTGGCCGGCGACCCCTACCGCACGCGCGACATTCTCCTGACCGAGGCGCTGGCGACGATGGTGGCGGCCCTGTTCGGAGGGGTGGCGCAGACCACCCCCTATATCGGGCACCCGGCCTACAAGGCGATGGGGGGCCGGGCGGCCTACACCCTGGCCACCGGGCTCTTCATCGGTGTAGCGGGGGCGCTGGGCGCCCTCTCCTTCGTCATCGAGGCGATCCCCGAGGCCGTCATCACCCCCATCCTCCTCTTTGTCGGGGTCCAGATCATCTCCCAGGCCTTCGTCGAATCCCCCCGCGCTCACGCCCCGGCCGTCGCCTTCGCCATCCTCCCCGCGGTCGGCTACCTGGTGCTGACCCACACCAGCAGCCTGCTGGACAAGCTGGGCCCGGCGCTCGTGCTCCCGGACGCGGTGGCGGCCGACCAGGTCATCCTGCGCGCGCTGGGCAACGGCTTCATCCTGACGGCGATCCTGTGGGGGGGGATGCTGGCCAGTCTCATCGACGGCAGGGTCCGGACCGGGGCCGTGTACGCCCTCCTGTGCGCCCTGTTTACGATGTTCGGGCTGATGCACTCGGTCTCCCCGGCGGGGAGCCTCTACCTTCCCTGGCGCCTGGACAACCCGATCGTCTGGCACATAACCCTGGGCTACGCGCTCGTTGCCGCCTTCCTTTTCGCTGTGCGCATGGCGCGCCGGCCCGAAGAGCTGGAAGAGGAGTGAACCCTCATGGATTCCCATCAGAGAGTGCTGGTCGTGGACGCCTCCACCTCCTTCTACCGCATGAACCGCTACCGGGTCGGGGATTTCTTCGGCCCCGTCGACCTGGGGCTGCACCTGGCGGGAAAGCACAACAGCCTGAATTTTGGCATCGGGCTCCTGGCCGGCTCCATCTTCCCGGGGTCCAACCGGCTGATCGTCACCGGCTTTTCCCCCTGCTGGGGCGGGTTTTACGTCTCCTCGATGGGGGGGGCGGGGCTGGTGTTCGAAAACCTGGGGCTCAACATGCTCTCGATCACCGGCAGGGCCCCCTCCCCTTCGATCCTCTACCTCAATCGCTGCCACGGGGAGGAGGTCGAGGTGGAGATCGAGCCGGTCGACGCCGCAGCGGTGTGGCGCGAGGGGCGCGGCGGCGTGTACGCCATGATGGAGCACGCCTACGGGCGTTTCGGCGCCCGGTATGAAAACGATCCCCGCGTGCTCGCCGTCGGCCCCGCCGCCCTGGCCACCGACATGGGCGCCCTCTGCTCCGCCCCCATCAGGCGGGGGGAGATGAGCCCCGCCGACACCTGGGCCGGACGCGGGGGGTTCGGATCGAAGCTCCTCGCGCAGCACGGGATCGCCGCCGTCATCTACGGCGGGTCGGTGCTCGACGACGATTTCCGGGACCGGAAGGTGGCGGACGACTGGTTCCAGCACAAATACGAGAAGAAACTGCTGGCCAAGGACATGGAGGCGACGACCAAGTACCGGTTCGAGCCGAGGTTCGAGACCGGGGGCACCTTCGGCGTCAACTACGCCACCCTGGGCGGCCGCATGCTCTCCTTCAACTACCGCAGCCTCTACATGTCCGAAGAGGAGCGGGTGCGCATCCACCGGGAGTTCGTGCTCGGCCACTACCTCCGGCAGTTCAACGAGGAGACCATTCAGCCCAGGCACCAGAGGACGTGCGGGGAACCCTGCTCGGCCGTGTGCAAGAAGCTGCGGGGGGAGTTCAAGAAGGACTACGAGCCCTACCAGGCGCTGGGGCCGCTGGCGGGCGTGTTCGACCAGCGGGCGGCCGAGCGCCTCACCCACCACGCCGACATGCTGGGGTTCGACGCCATTTCGGCCGGGGGGGTGGTCTCCTGGATGATGGAGTGTCTGGCCGAAGGGCTCGTGGCTCCGGAGGAATTCGGCGTCGACCGGCGCCCCGTCTTCGATCCCGCGGGCTTCGACGTCGTCGCCGACAGCGCGCATAACGCCGGCATCGGCGTCGGCCTGCTCGACGCCGTCATCGAAAAGCGGGGGCTCGTGGACCTGTCGGGGGGCGCGCGCAAATTCGCCCGCCGCCTCTCCCGCTTGAAGGGGAAGGAGGTCCTGGACCCCTTCGTCTACACCGCCTTTGCCCGCAAGGGGTGGATGGTGCCCAACCAGTACTGGACCCCCGGCGTGCTCTCCCCGATGTCGATCATGGGGAAGTACTACATGTATTACGGCTACGATTTCGTCCCCCCCCGCGAACTGGGGCGCAAGAACGCCGACCGGATGGTCGCGGAGCTGGTGCTCGACAACCTCGGCATCTGCCGTTTCCACCGCCAGTGGGCCGAGGAGATGGTGCCCGAGATCATCGACGCCCTCTACGGGATGAAGGACGCCTACCTCAAGTGCGCGGCCATGACCGCGGCCCGCATCAACTGCCGCAACTCCTCGATCTTCTGGGAATCGGAACGCTCGGCCGACTACGTCCACCGGTTCCTGCTGCGCAAGCGCGACGTCGAGGGGGACCAAAACCCCGAACTGCTCGCCTGGATCGACCGGTTCGCGGAGGACAAGATGGAGGCGGCGCTCAGTTTCTGGTACGAAACCCACAAGGGGATCCAGGAATCGCTGCGCGAATTCTGAGCCCGCACCGCGCCGGGCGCATTTTTTCATTGAGCCGGCGCCGCTTTGTCATACAATACCCCCAAGATCGGAAAAACCTTTGCAATCCGCACCAGGAGGTGATCGATGAGACACGGCTTTGGAGTGGCTTTCGCCCTGTTGGGCGTGACCCTTTGCTCCCTGCTTTCCTATACCGCCACCGCCGACGATTACGACCCCCAGAAGGAAATAGTGATTCCGTATGCCGAGTTCAACGGGCAGGCCGTGGAGCTGGTTTATGATGGCAATTTCAAATCCATCACGCTCAGGGTGAGAATCGAGAACTTCCCGCCGCCGAACCGGAGCCCGGAGCTGGAATACCTCAAGCAGGAGGTCCTCCGCTTCAAGAAAGAGAAAAAAGTAACGTTGGGGAATTCCGGGTACGAACTGGTCTACAAGGGGGGGTACCCCTCCTGGGAGCCGATGGCGATCAGCACCCCCCCGGCCGAATGTCTCACCTTCGCCGAGGGGTCAATATCCGACATGACCATCACGGCCAAAGGACGGAAGAAGCGGCCGGCGCACTATCCCTACGAGGACTAGGCGCTCCTCCGCCAAGGTACCCGTTCGGGCGCCCGGTCACGGGCGTCCGAACACCGCGCCGCTCAGTTCTTCACTTTGAGCCCGGCCTCGTTCCGGGAGATGAAGTCCCTGATCTCCCCCGCGAACTCGAGCAGCCGCAGCCACTGCTCCTTGTAGAGGGTCACTGGGAAACGACCGAGGCCGTAAACCGAAAGGGCCCCCTTCTGGCTCACCTTCATCGACAGTTCCCTGGAAGCCGCCTTTTTGAGAACCTCGTTTTCCGCCCGCAGCTTTTCCAGCTCCGACCTCAGTTCTTCTTCGACCATGGGATTCCCTCCGGAACCGTGTATGACAGGAAAAAGGCTTCGGCGGTCGCACCGCCTGAGTTTTTCCCATTCTACCACAGATCCCCACGCCCTCCCCCCGTTCATTGCGGGATGTCCAAAGGAACCGGCCCTGTCAGGAGATCGGGAAATCCTCCTCGACGACGGTGGCGTAGTTTTTGAACCCACGGGCGATGAGGATGTCGAGGTTCTCCAGGCGTTTGCCCGACTGGTTCATCCGCTCGAAGATGGCGCAGACGTCGGCGATGTTGAACCCCCGCAGGTGGATCAGCGGCACCGGGTACTCGGCGAACATGTATTTCAGCTGGGCGAAGTGCTCCACCACCTTCCGCGAATATCCCTTGAGCCCCTCGAGCCCCGCGCCGTAGTCGTCGGGGAACCCGGGCGCCTCCCGCACCGGGAAAAGGAACGCCGGGTCGGCTTCCCACCGGTGCCGGAAGTAGTCCTTTTCCAGGAAAAACTCCCCCCTGGTCAGGTCGAAATGAAGGGTATGGTCGACATCGTAGTATTCCTTGACCCTGCCGGCCCCGCCGTAGAACGAGGCCACGAGCGAGGTGGAGCGCTGCTGCCCGTCGAGGATGTAGACGTGGTGCCCCGCCCCCTCCCCCCCGTTTTCGGGGACGAAGAAGCCGCCGATTCTGCGGTGCACATGGAGCCGGATCGTGGTGTTCCAGCAGAGGATGCTGCCGATCGGGTAACGGCGGTAGAGGCTGTCCCAGAGGCTGACGATGTCCTCGGGCTCCCAGACGAACTGCCTCTGGAAAGTCGGGATCAGGAACTTCCCTTCGGCCAGCTGGCGGATGAAGTCGAGCAGGTTGCGGTTTTCGGTCTCGATTTTATGATTGCGATAGTTCACTCCCCCCTCCAAGGGCCGATTATACCCC
>JAFGSS010000232.1 GCA_016934555.1 Acidobacteriota bacterium
AAAGACCCGACGATCAGGGCCCCGATCAGCACGTGGACCAGCCGATCCATGGCGCTGGGGTTGAACACCACGCTCCAGAAATCGGTGATTTCGGCCCGCTGAACGATCCCGGCCGGGGTGGCGACGTCACGGATGACGAATCCCGCCGGCGTCTGCTGCCAGGAACCGGCGACCACGATCCAGAGCGCGGAGAAGATCGACCCCAGGGCCACCATCAGGGTGGCGAAGAAATGGACTTTGGCCGAAACCTTGTCCCAGCCGAAGACCAGCAGCGCCAGGAAACCGGACTCCAGGAAGAAGGCGAAGATCCCCTCGGCCGCCAGGGCCGAACCGAACACGTCCCCCACGTAGCGGGAGTAAACGGCCCAGTTGGTGCCGAACTGGAACTCCATGACGATGCCGGAGGCAACCCCCAGGGCGAAATTGAGAGCGAAGATGCGGGTCCAGAATTTGGCCGCCGTCTCGTAGCGGATGTCCCGGGTCTTGAGGTAGCGGGCTTCCAGGTAGACGAGGAACACCCCCATCCCGATCGCCAGCGGGGGGAAAATGTAATGGAACATGATGGTGATGGCGAACTGCAGACGGGAGAGCATCACGACATCCATATCGCCGGCTCCAGGCGTCCAAACCCGCGGCCGGGAGGCCGGCACGGATGTTCGAACGGGAAAAGGGTTCGGTGAACACCCTATTTATAGCCCCAACGTCGCCGCCGGCACAAGCGAGGACTCATCGATCAGAAGACGAACTCCCGCCACAACCAAGACTTGCCGGTCGGAAGACGGGCTCCCTCCACAGGCCCGGGCTTGCCGGTTGAAAGGATGCCCCGCCTCACAAGCAAGACTTCTCTTTTCAGAAATGACCCCGCGCTCCATCAAGAACACAATCTTGGACATCCACCGATTCGACAAACCCTATAGAAAACCCTGGAGACAAATCCTGGACATCCACCGATCCATCGGGAATTGGGACACCCAGGCGCGGAATTGCACAGATCTGGAGGGTGGACCCACCTGTTCAATTGGAATTATGGACACCCACTCTTTGTATCAATTGGTGGATGTCCCCCACCCAATCATGGACATCCACCGATTCGACGAACCCTGGAAGCAAACCTTGGAAACGAACCCTGGAAGCAAACCCTGGAGACAAATCATGGAGACAAATCATGGAGACAAATCATGGACATCCACCGAATCAGCCGGAACTGGCAGAGTTGAAGCCGCCTGCCGATTTCTCCATCCACCTGCCAAAATCATGAAAACGTCGCGGACACCCGCCAATCAACCTGAATCGGGGCACTTCTGCCCGGATTTGTAGACGCCCACCTGTTCGGTCGCCGTCATGGACCCTCGGTTTTCGGGTCGAAGAGTGGATGTTCACAATTGGATTCTCCATCCACCTGCCAAAATCCTGGAAAAATCACGGGCGCCCTGCAGTCAACCTGAATCGGGGCATTCTGCCCGGATTTCTAGGCGCCCACCTGTTCGGTCGGCATCATGGACCCCCGGTTGTCGAGCCAAAGAGTGGATGTCCACAACTGGATTTTCGGGTCAAAGAGTGGATGTCCATGATTGGATTCGACAGGCCTGAAGCATGGCCCTATCCCGGAGGGGGAACCGGCCGAATAGCCCCTGGGCGGCGCCCGTTCGAGACAAAATGCATTTCGGCCGTGAAGTCTGCGGGCGACCTGCCGATAGGATTTATACGGAAGTAAGCGGGAGCGAAGGCGGAAGCCTGTGGGCCCGCAGGGTTTTTGCGCTGTTAATCGAACGAAAGAGTGGAGCGGACATATGAGCGGCGACAAAGGGCGCGGACCCTTGCCGGAAGGGGAAAATTACGAAAGCGTGGTATTGAACTTCCTGGACAGGGAAATGGCCGCCGCCCAGCCCGCGGACACCAATAAGGACCATTCCGACGACCTGGACGCGCTGGTCTCCGACCTTCTGAAACAGGTGATTTCAGAAGCCGATCAGACGGATACTCGCCCGGCCGCCTACGACGAGACGGAGTCCCTGCTGGCCGAGTTTCCCCCCGTGGAAGTGGGTCCGCTGGATGTGAAGTCCCCGGCGGAAACCGCGGCAGACAGCCACTCCGACCCTGCAACCCGGGAGGCCCCGGAGACCGGACCCGCAGCCCTCGATGCGAAGGGGGGAATGGAGCTTGCCACCCTCGAAGCGGAGTCGGAAATGGAGATGGCGACCCTCGAGGCGCAATCCGGGAAGGAGTTTTCGGACCTCGAGACTGAGTTGGGGGTGAACCCTGAAGCCTTCAAGGCGAATCCGGAAAAGGAGTTGGGTGCCCTCGAGGCTGAATTGGAGATGGAGATGGCGGCCCTCGAAGCGCAATCGGAAATGGAGATTGTGCCTCCTGAGACCGCATCGGCGACCGCCCATGCAGCAGCCGAGAAGATCCCCGGGTCGGTCCCGCCCGGGGCGCCATCGAGGATCGGCAGAGAACCGGCCTCCATGCACACTCAGGCGACCGTAGCAGAACCGAAACCGG
Organism: Acidobacteriota bacterium; assembly: GCA_016934555.1. Classification (GTDB taxonomy): domain Bacteria; phylum Acidobacteriota; class UBA6911; order UBA6911; family UBA6911; genus UBA6911. Next base: position 2,503 of record JAFGSS010000232.1, read on the forward strand.
CGGCGGTGAAGGCCGAGGCCGTTACGGCCCCCGCTGCCGCAGATGCCAAAGGGGCCCCGGCACTATTCGCAGCCGCGGAGAAACCAAAGGGCAAAAAACCGGCGCTGGCTGTGGCCGCCGCCTGCCTCCTGGCCGTAACCGGCTTCGGCGCCTATCATTTCCTGAGTGGACCCGGAGAAGCCCCTCAGTCCCTGTCTTCCGCGCCGGCAGTGACGGATCCCGCAGCCGCTCTCCAAACGCCCGCAGCGACAGATCCCGTCGTGGACCGGGCGGAAACCGCAGGAATGAAAGCGCAGCCGGCGGCCGCACGGACCAACGTTGCGGCAGCGCCCGTACCCATCAAAGCAGAAGCCGCTCCCCCCGTTGCCGTGGAGGCGGCAGTCCCGGCCCCGCCCCGCGATGAACACCCGGACCTTATCCGGGGAACAGATCAGATTGTGGATGCCTCCAGCCCGAGTGCCATCGACAGTCTGATTCCGTCCCGTGCGCCTGGCAGATCAGCCCCGGCGGCACCGAGACCGCCGCGACCCGCCCCGACACAAAAGGCAGCGGCGGCCGCCCCGAAGGTTTCAGGGGTCCTGATCCCAGCCGTTCCGATCAGCCAGGTGACCCCGAAGTACCCGGAAATAGCGGTCAGGACCCGCACCTCGGCGGTCGTGGAGCTTGATCTCGTGATCGACCCGAACGGCCGCGTGATCGACGCCACTCCCGTAAGTGGCCCCGCGATGTTCCACAAGGATGCGGTGGATGCCGTCATGAAGTGGCGCTACCGCCCCGCTTCCATCGGTGGCGCCAACGTGCAGAGTCAGACCCGCATCACCATGAAATTCAACCTGAGATAGAACAACGGAGGACCCATGCTGACCGAGGAACAGAGGAAAAAATTTGAGCAGACCCGACAGATGGCAAAGGAGGAGCTGGAAGCCCTAGACCGGGAAATCAGCGAGGAATTGGCCAAGGTCAAAGACCGGCTGCTGGAACTGCAGCAGGCCAAGAAGGCCGTAAAGCAGATCTACGACGGCGCCTGCTCCCGGATGGGGATCAAATCGGTACTGGAGGTTTCCGACCTGAACCTGACCGACCTAGTGAAAACCGCCTGATCCTCCCCCCGTGTGCGCATAGCGCTCGAGGGCGGCCGTGATCTCCCCCCGGCGCTCTGCCGCGTCCAGGGTGCGGATCTCCTCGTAGGACCGGCAAAGAAGGTTGCAGGAGAAAACCACATCCCTCTCCGCGGCCTCCACGATCAGGCGCATGGCCCCCTCATCCCCCGACTCGCGGGCGATGGCAAGGAGGGCGGGGACCATGTCCTCCCAGGCCCCCTGACTGATGTAGGAAATCCGGATGACGAACCGGATCAGTGCGGGAGTGAGCGTGGCATCCCCGAGCGCCCGCCGGAGTAGCCGCTCCCTTAGCGAGTAGCCCGCGGGCATGTTAACCACCTGCCGCATCATGATCTGCGAACTGAGCAGCTTCTCGTAGGTAAAAGCCTGCAGCCCTTCACCGGCCGCGATATGGCCGATCGCCGTCTCCTCGAAAACCGCCATGTCTTCAGGGGTGAAATCGACCGCGCGCAGGGTCATGCCCGCCTCTGCCAAGGACCGGCGGAACTTGCCCATGAACGCCTCGAATTCCCGGTCGAACAGGGTGGCCGCGTTCCCCAGGTACACGGCGAAGGTACGGGTCAGCTGGTGGGTCAGTTCCAGAATCGGGGCGAGCTCGACTTCGGGCCCATCCCAGAAGGGGCGGTCGAAGATCTCCAGCCGGTCGAGCTTTGCGAGTTCGGACACGGCGTCCAGCTTCACGGTCAGATCTTCCCTGGACAGCTCGGTCTGATCCGTATGCTCCTCCCGCACCAGGCGGGCAAACCGCTCAGGATCGTCGACGATGATGCTGATGACCTCTTCGCGGTGCAGCACCGTCGGGATCATCCGCGCCTCGCGGATGCATCTCGTGACCAGGTGCCCGATGAGGATAGCCAGCTTTTTCCTGATTTCGGCCGATGCGTCCATTGCCCCCGTTCCTACGAAACCATTAGATTATAAGAAAAAGCGGAGGGAAACCAACATCTTTTCCCGGGGCGCC
>JAFGSS010000233.1 GCA_016934555.1 Acidobacteriota bacterium
CCCCCGCCCATCTCGACGCCGTCTTCCTCCTGGGCGACATCTATCAGCGGCAGGGGCAAGCGGCAGAGGCCCGGGAGCTGTACCGTCGCGCGCTCTCCGCCGGTCCGCTGGCGCCCGAGGCGAGAGGGCTCCTGGAGAGCAGGCTCCGGGCGCTTGCGGGGGATTCCTGAGCCGGCGCACCCCCCGTGCCCGCCGGGCGGCCCGTCCCGGGGGAAGAAGCGCGGATTCATATCATCGGAGAGGGGAAGTCATGCGTAGAAGACATGCCGGGGCTGGAATCATCGGCGGCGCGATCCTGCTGGCGTCGCTCGCGACCCACGCGGGCTGCAAATTCATGGCCGGTTCGGCCGGGAGCGGGGAGAAGGCCCTGACCGTGCTCGATCCGCGCGGGCAGCCGTCGGGGCAATTCGGGCGGCGCGGGGAGGCGGGGGCGCACATGATGGCCATCTTCGACCCTGAAACCCAGCCGGTGATGTCGCGCGACGAACTGGTCCCCCTCAGGATGGCCCCCAGGCTCGAGAGCCTGGAGGGGAAGACGATCTACCTGGTGGACACCGGGTTCGAGGGAGGGAAGGCGTTTCTCGAGGAGATGCAGGAGTGGTTCCGCCAAAACATGCCCGCCGTCAGGACGGTGGTGCACGTCAAGAGCGGCAACGCCTTTTCCGACAGCCCCGAACTCTGGGTGGAGCTCAAGCGGAAGGCGGACGGCGTGGTCTTCGGCGTCGGCGGTTGAGACGGCTGCTCGGCGAGTCTCGCCGAGTTCGCCCGCACCATGGAAGGGGAGTTCGGCGTCCCCACGGCCCCCATCGTTACCGCGCGCTTCGCGGAGTACGTCCTGCGCGACGGGCGGTCGCACGGCATGAACCTGCGCTGGACCTTCCCCCCCTACCCGGTTGCCTGGGTCCCGCGCGCGACCCTGCGCGAATATATCCACGGGGACGACCCCGTGACGGGCGTGAAGCTGATGGACGAGGTGGTCGACGCGCTCACCCGGCCGCTGACCGAGGCGGAGAAGAACCCCGAAGTCCCCGTGCGGCCCCAAAGGGCGCGCCTGCTCGAACCCGGCACCGAGGCCGCACTCCAGCGGCGGTTCCTCGAGAACGGCTGGACCGACGGGCTCCCCATCGTGCTGCCGACCGAGGAGAGGGTGGCCGAAATGCTCACCGGGACCGACCACGACCCCGGGGAGGTGGTCGGCCGGATGTCGATCACCACGCACGAGGAACTGAACGACTACACCGTCGAGAAGGTGGCGGTGAACGCCGTCATGGCCGGCGCCCGCCCGGAACACCTCCCCGTCATCCTGGCGATCGCCTCGACGGCTCACCCCGCCATGCCCAGCTCCACCGGGTCCTACGGGAGCATGGTGGTGGTCAACGGACCCGTAGCCCGGGCCATAGGCATGAACAGCGGCGTCGGCGCCCTGGGGCCCTTCAACTACGCCAACTCCGTGATCGGCAGGGCCTGGACCCTGATGAGCATCAATTTCGGGGACGCGCGGGCGGGGGACACCTTCATGGCCACCATAGGCAACGGGCTGAGTTTCACCAACCAGTGCTGCGCCGAAAACGAGGAGAAGAGCCCCTGGGAGCCGTTTCACGTCCGGCAGGGGTTCAAGGAATCGGAGAGCACCGTCAGCATCTTCCGCGGCTGGAACGTGACGACCCTCGGGCTGGGGACCACCGGAGGGCTGCTGTCGAGCGCCCGGGCGATGAACGCGATGGGGAGCCTGACGTTCGTCATGGACCCCCTGGCGGCGAAGGCGCTCGAGGATGAGGGCTTCGAGGATCCGGACCGCCTGGGCCGGTGGCTGGCCGAACAGACGGGCTCCCCGTTCCTCAAAACGGAGGGGATTCATTTCCTGGTGGTGGGGGGGGAGACCAACCCCATCTTTCATACCACCGATTACGTCCATTACACCACCGCTTCGGTGGACCGGTGGGTGCCCGCGGGGGGCGTCAGACTCGACCCGAAGCCGCTGCGCATGCCGGCGGTCAAGCTGTGCGAGGACGGGCTCTGCAACTATGGCAGGAAGTGATACGGGAACGGGGGCTCATTCCATCGTTTCTCCCCCGGATCCTTCCCCAGATCCTCCCCCGGATCCTTCCCCAGATCCTCCCCCAGATCCTCCCAAAGACCCGCAGGCGGCGCCGATGTCGGCCCCCCCGGAAAAGCGCCTGGCCACGGGCTGTCCCAGGTGGCGCCGCAGCGCGTCTCGGAACGCGTCGAGTTCGGTGGTGTCCGGGGGGGCGTAGCGGCCTGTCGGGTCGCAAACGTCGATCAGGTCGAGCCGGACCGGGGTGGCGCCCACCAGCCGGCCGAGCGCGCGGGCGTCTTCCTCCGAAACATTGACGCCGCCCACGCAGACGTAGGAGAGCATGACGCGCGTGCGCCGGGACTCGGCGTGGCGCCGGGCCGCCGCCATGACCTCGGCGACCGGGGTGCGGGCGGCGGCCGGCACCAGCATCCTCCGCTTTTCATCCGTCGCGGCCCCCAGGCTGATCGAGAGGCGGAATTTCCGCCGTTCCGAGGTGAACCGGTCGATCTGCGGGACCACTCCCGCCGTGCCAACCGTGATCGCCCGGGCGCCGATGGCCGCGTGTACCGGGAAGCTCAGCAGTTCGGCCGCCGCCATCACGCGGTCGTAATTCAGGAGCGGCTCCCCCATCCCCATGAAAACGGCCCCCGTCACCCGCCCCCCGGCGGCGCGCACGATCGCGCGCGCCTGGAGGAACTGGTCGACGATTTCCCAGCCCCGCAGGTCCCTCGGGGCCGGAATCCTCCCGGTGGCGCAGTAGCTGCACCCCATGACGCAGCCGATCTGCGAGGAGACGCAGACGGAGAAGGCACCCGCCTTGTGGAGCGGGATGATGACGGTTTCCACGACCCTGTCGTCGGGGGTGACGAACACCAGCTTCTGGAATCCGGAATCCCCGGACACGAGGCGTCTCTCGAGGCGCAACCTTGGCAGGTCCGCGGCCGCACCGAGCAGACGGCGGGGCAGGATGCCCGCCCGGCGGCATTCCTCCACGCCGCACTCCCCCCTGCCGATGAGGAGGGCGAGCCAGCGGCGCGCGTTGGAGAGGGGGAGCGACACCCGGCCGGCTTCGAGAAGGAATTCGGCGGGGCTCTGGTCGCGGGGGTCCCATTTCCCCTGGTCCGGCATCTTTTCGGACATCAGAGTCGTTCCATCCGGCGCATGATCCATTCCCTCGCTCTCCCGAGCTGCGCCCCGAACGTGTCGGCCCGGAATCCCGTGCGCAGGGCGATATAAAGGATCCTCTCCGGCAGGGGGATGGGGGTCCGGAGCAGGTCCAGGGTGTTCATGAATCCCATGCCGGGCGTGCCGGGTACGGCGGCGCCGGGCCTTTGGAACGGCCAGTCGTCATAGAGGGCATTGGTGAAGGAGGCCAGTTGCCGGAGCGGGAGCCGGCCGAGGCCCGCGGCCTCGTTCATGCGCACGAGGAGGTGGTCGAAGGCCCGCAGGTAGTAGACCAGGACGCTCGTGGCGTGGCGGCTGTATTCGTACCAGGACAGGCCCTCGACGGCCCGGTCGAACATCCCGAGGGCGGAAGGGCTAAGGTAGCGGAATTCGCGGCCCGCCTCGCACTCCACGCAGTCGCAGCACCCGGTGTGGTGGAAGAAGCCCGCCAGCAGGCGGCCGTCATGCCCCCCGGAGGTCTCCGCCAGGGGGTGGGCGAGGCACCCGGGCCGCCCCCCCTCGTCCGTGAATCCCAGGAGCTGGCATTCGGGCAGCTCGCCTCTCCCGCGGGGTCCGGCGGGAAGGGAGCCGCCGACATGGAGGGAGGCGGGGCCCGAGCTCGCCGGGTGCCGGTACCGGTAGCCCTCGGCCCCGGCGATGGCCTTCATGTAGCGGGGGAGGGACTCCAGGGGGCGCCGCGGGTCGTAAATTTCGAGGAACAGCCGGCGCCTCCGGGCGAAGCGCCTTTCCATCTCCTCCCTGCCGACGTCGGCGAAGGCGTCTTCGTACCCCGATGCTTCGATCCGTGGGTCGTGGCGCGGGTTGAAATTCTCGAATCTCAGGAGAAGGCCCCCGGGGCCGATCCAGGCGCCGGAAGGGGCCCGGTGGGTGTCGCCGCCGATGTGGGGGAGGCAGCAGCGGACGCAGGAGAGGGCCCGGTGCCGACAGAGGCTGACGGCAGCGCCCGGGCCCGGGCGCTGCAGCGCTTCGATGGCCTCGATCTCCCTCTCCTGTTCGACCGGCAGCGAAAGTTCCATGGGGATAGAATAGCACCCCGCGCCCCCGAATCGCCCGCAAAGCGCCCCATTTCCCCTTGTTCCCCCGCCCGGAAACGCTTATAAATGATAGTCGGCCATAATCTGGAAGCGGGCGGGGGGAATCCGGCCCCCACCCTGACATTCAATGCCGGGCGGCCGGCCCGGCGGCAACCCGATCGGAGAACATACATGGAAATCAGACTGAATTCCAACGCGCAGCAC
>JAFGSS010000060.1 GCA_016934555.1 Acidobacteriota bacterium
CACCCCGCTGCGGGGGAATTCGACGTCATCGAGCGAATCCCAGTGAAGGCGGAAGAGCAGCCCGGCATGCCGTGAGGCACCCTCCACCCGGAAGGGATCGGAGCCGCCGGTGATGCGCACCCGCTCGAAGCGGTACCCGCCGGAAAGTTCCAGCTGGCGGCAGAGGAGGGCGCCGACCATCAGCTGGCCGCTCTCCCTCTTGTCGGTGAACTTGTCGAAGCGCTCCTCCTCCCGGATGTCCATCCGCTCCAGCCTGCCGACTTCGACCCGCGGTTCCACGAAGAGAAACGGGAGGGATGGGGGGACGATGCGGAGCGAGGCGAAGTGGCTTTCCAGCCCCCCGAACTGGGTCGAGACCGTCAGCTTCGAGGAGGTGTGGAAGAGCTGGCGCGCGGTGTACTCGGCCAGGGCCACGAACTGGTAGTCGTTGTCGTAGCGGAGGCTCGCTCCCAGAGTGTTCAGCAGCGCTTCCCGGACCACGAATTTGAGGTGATAGGCGTCATCCTGCAGCGGCGCAAGAGTGTAGGAGACGCTCTCGAAAAACCGGGTTGCGTACAGTCGGCTGACCTCCGCGCCTATGGCGGTCGGGTCCGCCCTGTCCCCCGCCCGGACCCGCATCCCCGCCTGGAGCTGGGAGGCGGGGATCTGCGCCAGCCCCTCGAAGGAGATGGAGCCGATGACGGGGGGGGCGGACCGGGGAGAGTGGGGGTGCGCCCGCGGCAGGGATTCCCGGGTCAGGTTTTTCAGTTCCTCCATGCGCGCCCGGGCCGCCTCCTCTCCCAGGCGGATGATTTCGGGGATCTTCCCGTAATCGCTGCCGGAGAACCCCTCCAGGTCGGGTTTCAGGAGCAGGGAGGCGAGCCGCCGGTTCACCCGCACGTTGTCACTCATCTGCAGGCTGATCGACTGGTCGATGACGTTGAAGAAGGTCCGGAGGTCCTTTGCGTCCAGGAGCGGGGAAGTGACGTCCACGGCGATGAGGATGTCCGCGCCCATGGCGTGGGCGACGTCGGTGGGCAGGTTGTTGGCCAGGCCCCCGTCGGCCAGCAGCATGCCTTCGTGTTCGAGCGGGGTGAACAGGAGCGGGACCGCCATCGAAGCCCGGAGCGCCTGCGTCATGGATCCTTGTTTGAACACGTAGGGCCTGCCGTCGAGGAGGTTCGTGGCCACGGCGCGGAAACGGACGCGGAGCCGGTCGAAGTCATACCCCGCATCGAGCATCGGGCGGGTGGTGAGGATATCCAGCGTTTCCGTCAGGCGCTGTCCTCCCCATAACCCGCTCGGGAGTTCGGGGTTCCAGCCCCGGAAGGTGACCTGGCCCTGGTAGCGCGTGTCGCTCCGTTCGATCAGGGGGGTGAGGCGGCGCTGCGGCGCGTCGCTGAAAAGGTTGTTCCAGTCCTGGCTTTCCAGAAACCGCTCGATTTCGTCCGGGCTGTGCCCCACGGCGTACAGTCCCCCGACCAGGGCGCCCATGCTCGTCCCGGTGATCGACTCGACCGGGATCCCGGCCTGCTCGAGCACTCTCAGGACTCCGATATGGGCGGCGCCGCGGGCCCCCCCGCCGCTGAGCACCAGCCCCACCCGGGGAGGGTGTGGCTGCGCCCCGAGGCGGTTCCCGGCAAGCAGCAGGACGAAGAGGGAAATAAGGACGGGCATGCGATGCTTCATGATGCTTCATACATTATCATTCCCGGCCCGAAATCCTGATCCTTATTTGACCCCCTCCCCGAGGGGGACCCCGGAACCGGTAACACCCGGGCTCCGACTGCGTAATCAAGGGCAAGAAAGTCATCAGAGTGCGCGGGAAAGAGTGAGTGCGAAGGAAACAGAAGGAACAGGGAGGAAGTGTATTCCATGAGAAAATCGATGCTTTTAGCGGGGGCGGCGCTGGCGCTGGCCCTGGTGGGGACGGCGCCCGGCGCCGACGTGACCGGGAAATGGGTGGCCGAGTCCGAAGGAATGCAGGGGCCGGTGCAGACCACGTTCAACTTCACGGTGGCCGGGGACACATTGACCGGGACCGTCAGCGGCCGCGGGGGGGATACCGAAATCACCGAAGGTAAGGTGAACGGGGATGAAATCAAGTTTGTCGTCGTCCGCAAGTTCGGTGAAAACGAGATGAAGACCCTTTACACCGGCAAGGTCGCCGGAGACGAGATCACCTTCACGATTGCCCGGGAATTCTCGGGCCAGCCGGGCGGCGGCGGCATGGGCGGCCCGGGTGGCGGCATGGGCGGTCCTCCTCCCGGCGGCGGCATGGGCGGTCCTCCTCCCGGTGGTGGCATGGGCGGTCCGGGCGGCGGCCCCGGCGGGGGCGGACCCAGGGCTCCCCGGGAAATCGTAGCGAAGCGGGTTCAGTAGGCGAACCCCATTTTCGCGGGCAGGCGGGCGGATGACGCCTGCCCGCACCGGAAAGACTTATGACAAAAGGCACAGTCATTGCAGCGATGTGGTGCGCCCTCCTGGCGTCCGGCATGATGTCGTCTCTCCGGGGGGCGGGCACGGAGGGGACGGAGGCGTTCGACGCCCGGGTGCGGGAGACCCTCGCGGGCCACAACCGCTCCTGGGGGGGGATGAACGTTCCCGAGGCGGACGGCAGGGCGCTTTACGACCTCGTCGTCCGGAACAACTATAAGCGCGCGCTCGAAATCGGGACGTCGAACGGGTACTCCGGGATCTGGATCGCCTGGGCCCTGTCCAAAACCGGCGGGAAACTGATCACCGTCGAAATCGACCCGGGGCGCCACAGGGAGGCGCTCGGGTATTTCGCCCGGGCGGGGCTGGACCGGTATATCGACGCGAGGCTGGGGGATGCGCACGAAGTGGTGCCGGCGCTCGAAGGCCCCTTCGATTTCGTGTTCTGCGACGCCGACAAGGAGTGGTACACGAAATATCTGGAAGCCGTCCTGCCGAAACTGACCGTGGGGGGGATCTTCGCGGCCCACAACGTCTCGGAATACCCGGCGCGTGGGGGCCGTTTCGGGGGAGGGAGAGGAGGCCGGGGCGGCGGTCCCGCCGGCGATTTCCTGGAATTCGCCCGGAGCCTGCCGAACCTGGAAACCTCCATCGCGGACATTCCAGGTTCGGCGGGCCTCTGCGTCAGCCGCAAGACGAAATAGGCGCGGCCGGCCGGGCTATTCGGCCCTGCGCCGGCGGAAGGCCGGTTCGTCGAGGTTGTCCTTGAGCGACTCCAGCTGGTAGTCGATCGTCTTGCTCGAATCGGCCGGCGCCAGGGGGATAACGTTCCCCGTGCCCCGGGAGTGGTCGTTGATCCCCCGGGGACGTTCCCCCGCGCCCTGGTTGAATCCCGTGGCGATGACGGTGATCTTGATCCGGTCCTCCATCTCCTCGTCGTACACGGCGCCGAAGATCGTGTCCTCGGCCCCGGCGACCTCCTCGATGATCTGCGCGGCCGCGGCCACTTCGTGCAGGCGGAGGCTCTCGCGGGTGGCGGTGATGTTGATGAGCACCCCCCGGGCTCCGCGGATGGAGGTTTCCTCGAGCAGGGGGCTCGAGATCGCCCGCTGGGCGGCCTCGACGGCGCGGTTTTCCCCCTCGGCCATCCCGGTTCCCATCAGGGCCATCCCTTTGCCGGACATGATGGTGCGGACGTCGGCGAAATCGACGTTGACGATGCCAGGCATGGTGATGATGTCCGAAATCCCCTGGACCGCCTGGCAGAGCACGTCGTCGGCGTAGCGGAAGGAATCCTCGAGCAGGGCGTCGGCCCCCATGGCGCAGAGCAGCCGCTCGTTGGGGATGGTGATCAGGGTGTCGACCACCTCCTTGAGCTCGTTGATCCCCTCGTCCGCATGCTGCAGACGCCTCCGACCCTCGAAGTTGAAGGGCTTGGTGACGACGCCCACCGTCAGCGCCCCCAGCTCGGTGGCCAGGCTGGCGATGATGGGGGCGGCGCCGGTCCCGGTCCCTCCCCCCATCCCGGCGGTGACGAAGACCATGTCGGCCCCGTCGAGGAGTTCGATGATGCGCTCGGTGTCCTCGAGCGCCGCCTGGCGCCCCTTTTCGGGGATGGCGCCGCAGCCCAGGCCGTTGGTCAGCTTGGTGCCGATCTGCAGCTTGATGGAAGCGTGCGAGCTGCGGAGGGCCTGGATGTCGGTGTTGGCGGCGATGAATTCGACGCCCCCGATCTTCGCCTGGATCATGCGGTTGACGGCGTTGCCGCCGGCGCCGCCGATGCCGACGACCTTGATTCTCGCCGGCGGCTGCCGGTCCTCGTCGAACCTGAATTTCAGAGGCTCTTCCTCAAAGCGCAATTTCTCCGTTTGCATCTGCTCCCTCCTCTCCGATACCAGAACCTAATTCCCGGCCAATGACAGAATCCTGTTGAGCAACCAGGGGGTGCCCCCCGCCCTCCCCCATTTCTTTTTGCGGACCACGGCCTCTTCGGCCCCGAAAAGGGCCAGGCCCACGGCGGTCGAGTAGACGGGATGGGACAGTTCGGCGGGCAGGCCCCGTATGCCGAGCGGGAGCCCCTGGCGGACCGGCATGCCCAGGATTTCCTCGCTGAGTTCCACCATGCCGTCGAGCATGCTCCCCCCCCCGGTGATGACGACCCCCGCGATGAGGTTCTGGCTTACCAACCCCTTCCTGAGCTGGTCGGAAACCAGTTCCAGGATTTCGACCGCGCGGTCCCGCAGGATGCCGCAGATCACGCGCCTCGACACGCTGCGGGCGGCGCGGGTTCCCATCCCGGGGACCAGCACGGAGTCTTCCGTCGCGACCCTTTCGGTGAGCACCGTCCCGACATCCTTCTTGATGCGCTCCGAGTCCTCGAGCGTGGTCTGCAGCCCGATCGCCAGGTCGCGGGTGAAGTGGGCGCCCCCCACGGGCAGGACCTTGGTGAAATGGACCGCGTCCCCGAGGAAGACTGCGATGTCGGTGGTGCCCCCCCCGATGTCGATGATGGCGGTGCCCAGTTCCTTCTCGTCCCGGGTCAGGACGGCCTCGGCGCTGGCCAGCGGCTGCGCCACCACCTTTTTGACCCGCATCTGCGCGCGGTTGACCGCGTTGATCAGGTTCTGGTTGAGCGCGATCTGGCAGGTCACGACGTGAATGTTGACGTCGAGCCGCGATCCGAACAGCCCGACCGGGTTTTTGATCCCCCCCCGGTCGTCCAGGAAAAATTCCTGCGGCAGCACGTGGACGACCTCGCGGTCGGGCGAAATCGGCACCGACTGGGCGGCGGCGATCACCTGGGTTCTCGCCTCCTCCGTGACCTCGTGACGGTTCCCCCCGATGTCGATGGCGCCGCGGGAGTTGAAGCTCTGGAAATGGTCTCCCGTGGCCCCCGCGATCACCCAGTCCACCGAGACCTCCGACTTCAGTTCCGCCTCGTCGGCCGCCTTGCGGATCGACGCCGCCGCGGCGTCGAGATCGATGACCACGCCCTTGTGCAGTCCCTCGCTGTCGGCGTAGCCCGTGCTGATCAGCTCCAGCCCCCCGTCCAGGTGGGTCCGGGCGATCATCATGCAGATCTTGGTGGTCCCGACGTCCAGTCCACAAATGATCCGATCTTTTTTCACGGGTTCCTCCGCCTCTGCTCTTCAAGTCCGGCCGTTTTGCCCTTCAGCGGATCGGTCTGCCGCAGCCGGTAGACGATCTGGCTGTCGAAACGGAGGTCGATGCGCTCGATCTCGGCGTACTGGTCCTTCAGCTTCCTGTATTCGGAAGGGTTGTTGATGAATTTGCTGAAGCGCTTCAGGTAGTCCTTTTCGCCGAGGATCACTTCGGCCGTGTCGTCCACCAGAACTACCTTCAGGTTATTGCGGTCGGAGATGTCCACCTCGGATAGGATCCGGGTGTAGCGGGGCGATCCCGACGCGATCTCCGCGAGCATCTCCATCCCCCGGTGGATGCGGGCGCTGTTCTCCTCCTGGTACATTTCGTAAGTTTCCGCGTCCTCCCCCAGGACACCCCTGAAAACGGGGACGTCCAGCTTCCCGAACCTCGGGTCGTAGCGGTCGAGCAGGATCCCCTCGTTGTCCGTGACCATCAGCGCGCCGCTTATTTCCACGATGACGGCCGGGACGCGCTCCCGGACGTAAAGGACAAGGTCCGAGGGGAGGACCCGGAGGATCTCGACGTCCCGCACCCAGGTCTCCTGCCGGATGCGGTCCCGGACTTCGCCCAGGTCGATCTTCAGGATATTCACCGGGAATTCCCGGGCGACCATGGCTTCCAGGCCGGCGCTGTCGAGCTCGCGGCAGCCGTGGACGCGGACCTTGCCGAGGTTGAAGGCTTCGGCGTTCAGGGCGTAGATCCAGGCCGAAGCCGCCGCCGCGACGAGGGCCACGAGGAGCCCCCCCCCGCGCGCCGTCCGGAGCAGGGCGGCGAACCGGCGCCCTGTCATGGGGCCCTGGCCCAGGTTCCGGGGCGTCTTCCTGCGGGATCGGGCCCTGTCCGGAGGCGGAACGATCCGGGCGTTGCGCGCTTCCCGCGATCTGTTGGTCTTGATCTCCATAACCCTATTTCTTTAAAAAGTCCTCTCCGAGCTTCCAGACGTCACCGGCGCCCAGGGTCAGCAGTATATCTCCATCCCGGAGCCTTTGCCCGAGAAGTTTCCGCGCGCTCTCGGCGTCCGGTGCGTACACGACGTCCCGGTGGCCGGATTTCCTGATCCCCTCGACCAGGCTTTCGGCGTCCACCCCCGCGATGGGGTCCTCGCCCGCGGCGTAGATGGGGAGCACGACAAGTACGTCGGCGTGGTAGAAGGAGCGGGCGAAGTCCTCCTCGAGCGCCTGGGTCCGGCTATAGCGGTGGGGCTGAAAGACCGCGACGATGCGGCGGTCGCACGCCTGGCGCGCGGCGCGCAGGGTGGCCACGATCTCCGTCGGATGGTGCGCGTAATCGTCCACCACCAGGACGTCCTCCTTCTTCCCCCGGACCTGGAACCTCCGGTCCGCGTTCTGGAAGGACCCCAGGGCTCCGACCGCCTTTTCGAAGGGGATGTCCAGTTCCAGCGCCACGGCCACGGCCGCCAGCGCGTTCAGGATCGCGTGGGTGCCCGGTATCTGCAGCTTCAGAATGCCGAGCGGCCGGCCGTGGCGCCCGATGCGGCACTCGGAGCCGAAATCGCGGAATTCGATGCGGGAGGCGACGAGGTCGGCCTGGCTGCTGGTCCCGTAGGTGATCGTCCGGCGCTCGATGCGCGGAATGACCGCCTGGACGTTCGGGTCGTCCAGGCAGAGGACGACGCTCCCGTAGAAAGGGACCTTGTTCGCGAAGGTGACGAAGGTGGACTGGATCTCGCCGAGGTCCGCGTAGTGATCGAGGTGTTCCCGGTCGATGTTGGTGACGACGGCGATGGCGGGGTTCAGCTTGAGAAAGGAGCCGTCGCTTTCGTCCGCTTCGGCGACGAGGAAATCCCCCTTCCCCAGTTTCGCGTTGCTCCCGAAGGCGTTCAACCTGCCGCCGATGACGGCGGTGGGGTCCAGCCCCCCGGCCACCAGCACGGTAGCGATCATGGAGGTCGTGGTGGTCTTGCCGTGGGCCCCGGCGACGGCGATGCCGTATTTCAACCGCATCAGCTCCGCCAGCATTTCGGCCCGGGGGATCACCGGGATCTGCAGCCGGCGGGCTTCAGCCACCTCGACGTTGTCGGGGCGGACGGCCGAGGAGATCACGACCACGTTCGCCCCCTCCACGTGCTGCGCCCGGTGACCCAGGTGGATCCTCCCGCCGAGGGCCGTCAGGCGGTCCAGCGCCGGGCCCGGCCTCAGGTCCGAGCCCGAAACCTGGTAGCCGAGGTTGAGGAGGAGTTCGGCGATGCCGCTCATGCCGATGCCGCCGATCCCCACGAAATGGAGTTTCTGGATCTTCCTGAACATGGCTATCCGGCGGCCTCCGCAAGCTTGTTCTGGTAGGAAAGGTTGAGCAAAACGCCCGTGGCCAGCATGTTCAGCCAGAGCGAACTCCCCCCCTGGCTCATGAACGGCAGCGCGATCCCCTTGGTCGGCGTCATCGCCAGTACCATGGAGATGTTGATGAACCCCTGAAGCGTGACCATGAGGGTGATGCCCAGGGCGAGATAGAAACCGAAGCGGTCGCTGGAGCGCAGGGCGATGCGCGTCCCGCGGAGAAAATAGATCAAAAAGCCGGCCACGACCAGGGTGGTGCCGACCAGGCCCAACTCCTCCCCGATGACGGCGAAGAGGAAATCGCTGCTCGCCTCCGGGAGGTAGAAGAGCTTCTGCTTGCCGGCGCCCAGGCCGAGCCCCGTCACCCCCCCGCTGCCGACGGCGATCAGGGACTGGGTGATCTGCCACCCCGTCCCCATGGGGTCCTCGAACGGGTTCCGGAAAGCCTGGATCCGGTCCCAGCGGTAGGGGACGTTGACCACGAAGAAGTAGAAAGCGGGGATGGCCAGGGCCGCGGCGCCGGCGAAATAGCGCCAGGAGAGCCCCGCGACGTACAGGAGCACGGCGACGATCAGGCAGAGGCAGAGGGCCTGCCCCAGGTCGGGCTCGACGGCGATCAGGACGGCGAAGAAGCCGACGGTCAATCCCAGCGGGAGCAGCCTGCGGGCGAACTGGTTGATTTCCCCCTCGTGCCGGTGGAGGAACCAGGCGACGAACATGAGCACGGCGAGTTTGGCGATTTCCGAGGGCTGAAAGGTGAAGCCCCCGAAGTGGAGCCAGCGGTGGGCCGCGTTGATCTCGGGCTGGGTCAGGACGAAGAGGAGGAGGGCGGCGCAGACCGACAGAAAGGCCACAAAGACCTTCGGCTTCTGCCAGCGGCGGTAGTCGATCTTCATCATGCCGTACATCAGCACCAGGCCCCCCGCCGCGAAGGCCAGCTGGCGCAGGAAGAAGTAGGACGACATGCCGTGTTCGGATGCGGCCTTGACCGAGGACGCGCTGTACACCATCACCAGGCCGAATATGGCCAAAAACCCGGCGGTGAAGAAGAGAATCTTGTCGCTGCTCGGTTTATAGGCCATGGAATCCCTCCTCGCAAGGCCCGGGGCGCCGCCCGGCTTCCTCGCCCCGGTGCGGGGCGAGGACCGCTTCCTTGAACGCGCGCCCGCGCTCTTCGTAATCCCGGAACATGTCGAAACTGGCACAGGCGGGGGCCAGCAGGACCACGTCTCCGGGCCCGGCCTCCCGCCGGCAGGCCGACACCGCCTCCTCCATCGACCCGGCGGCGGAAACGGCCGTCACGTCAGCCAGGGCCCGGCGGAGCTTGTCCGCCGCCTCGCCGATCACCACGAGGCGGCGGACACGTTGGCGGACCAGGGGGCGCAGGGAGGCGAAATCCCCCTCCTTGTCCCGCCCCCCGGCGATCAGCAGGATGTTGCCCGGGAAAGACTCCAGCGCCTTCGCGGTCGCGTCCACGTTGGTGGCCTTGGAATCGTTGTAATAGCGCACCCCGTCCAGTTCCGCGACCAACTCGATCCGGTGCTCCACCCCCCGGAACGCACGGACGCCGGCCTCGAGGCCCTCGGCCGGGATCCCGGCCAGGATCGCCATGGCGCAGGCCGCGAGCACGTTTTCCAGGTTGTGCGCCCCCACGAGGCCGACGGCCTCGACGGGAAAGAGGTCGCGCTCCCCGTCGTCGCTGCGGTAGAGCACGCGGCCGCCGCGCACGAAGGCCCCCCGCTCGAGCGACCGGCGCCGGCTGAACAGCACCGGGCGGGAGTGCACGGCTGCCGCCATGGCGGCCGTGCGAGCGTCGTCGGCGTTCAGCACCGCCCGGTCCCCGTCCACCTGGTTCATGAAGAGGCGTTGCTTCGCGGCGACGTACTCCCCGAACCCGGCGTACCGATCGAGGTGATCGGGCGTGAGATTCAGGATCGCGCCGATCGCGGGCCGGAAGGTGTCGATCGCCTCCAGTTGAAAGCTGGACAGCTCCACGGCGTAGAGGTCTCCGGGAGCGGAGTCCTCGGCGTACCGGATCAGGGGGGTCCCGATGTTGCCGGCGGCGCGGCAGCGGCGGCCGGCGGCGGAGGCCAGGTGGGCCACCAGGGCCGTCGTCGTCGTCTTGCCGTTGGAGCCCGTGATCCCGATGAGGGTCCCCTCGATGTGGCGGTACGCCAGTTCGACCTCGGCGATGACGGGGACCCCGGCGGCCCGGCTGGCGTCGAAGAGGGGGAGCGACAGGGGGATGCCCGGGCTGACCACGACCAGGTCGGAGCGGCGGAAGCTCTCCTCCCGGTGCCCCCCGAGTTCCAGTGCCAGTTCCCCGGACCGGGCGGCCAGCTCCTCGAGCCCGCCGACGGCGGGTTCCAGGCTTTCCCTCGGCCGGATGTCGGTGAGGGTGACGCGGGCCCCGCGCGACAGCAGGAAGCGGGCGGCGGCCACGCCGCTCCTCCCCGCCCCCGCCACCAGGACCGACTTTCCGCGATAGCTCATCCGTTCTTCTCCTGGCCCGGGCCGTCGGCCAGCGGGAAGCGGGAGCGCAGGCTCCCGACGATCTTTTCCATCTGCACGCCGCGCGAGCCCTTGACCAGCACCAGGTCTCCCGGTCGCAGCGATTCCGCGACGAAGCCGGCCGCCGCGTCGGCGTCCGGGAAGAAGCGGGAGCGGGTCAGCCCCGACTCCACCGCCGCGCGGACGATCTCGGCCGCGGCGCCCCCGACCCCTACGACCAGGTCCACTTCCCGGCGCGCGGCGTGGAGGCCGCACTCGAAATGGAGCCCCGCCGAACTTTCCCCCAATTCGCGCATTTCGCCCGCGACCAGGACCCGGCGCGAAAAATAGGGCATTTCCGACAGGGTGTCAATCATCCGCGTGAGGGCCCCGGGGTTGGAATTGTAGGAGTCGTCGATCACGGCGAACCCCTCGCGGAAGCGGAGGATCCCCCCCCGCATCGCCACGCGCGGGAGATCGCGGAGCCCCTCGACCACTTTCCCCGGTTCCATTCCCCATCGGAGGGCGAGCGCCACCCCGGGGAGGGCGTCGAGGACGAAGTGGGCGCCGGCGAAGGGGAGGACGGCCGGGCCGCTGTAGCCGGGGCACGCAAGCTCGAAGCGGGTCTCTTCCGGGCCGATGAGGCGGATATCGCCCGCACGGACATCGGCGGAGGGGGAGAGGCCGAACGAGACCTTTTCCCCCGGGTACCGCGCGGCGAGGGCGACCACCCGCGCGTCGTCGGCGTTGTAGACCAGGAGCCCGTCGGGGGGGAGGCTCTCGACCATCTCCCCCTTCGCCCGGGCAATCGAGTCCACCGAGTCGAAAAACTCCAGGTGAACGGGGGCCACGTTGGTCAGGATGCCGACCTGGGGCCGGGCGATCCGGCACATCTCGGCGATTTCGCCCGCGGCGCTCATCCCCATCTCGAAGATTCCCACGCGGTGCCCCGGTTCCAGCCCCACGAGCGCCAGCGGGAGCCCGTAGAGGTTGTTGAAATTGCCGGGGGTCTGGTGCACC
Organism: Acidobacteriota bacterium; assembly: GCA_016934555.1. Lineage (GTDB taxonomy): Bacteria > Acidobacteriota > UBA6911 > UBA6911 > UBA6911 > UBA6911. The sequence continues at coordinate 11,388 of JAFGSS010000060.1, forward strand.
GTGAACCCGCGGGACAACAGCCCGGCCGCGAACCGCCGCGTCGTGGTCTTGCCCATGCTCCCGGTGACGGCCACGAGTGTCCCGGGCCAGCCGGTCCGCACCGCCGCGGCCAGGGACTTCAGCGCGCGGTGGGTGTCGTCGACCTCGATGAGGACGCACTCGGGAGGGAAGGGGCCGGGGTGCCGGCGCCCCCGCTCCGCCACGACGCCCGACGCCCCCGCGGCGAGGGCGTCGGGGATGAACCGGTGCCCGTCCTGGCGGGGGCCCCGGATGGCGATGAAGAGGTCGCCCGGGCGGAGCGTCCGGGTGTCTATCGATACGCCGGTGAGGACCGTGCCGCCGCTTCCGCCGGCCAGCGTCCCGCCCGTGCCCGCCTGCACCTGTGCCGCCGAAAGCCGGGTCATGGCGCCTCCTCGCCGGGCGCGGCTCCCGGGCGGTTGCGGAGGCATTCGAGGGCCACCTCCCGGTCGTCGAAGGGGAAGGTCCGGGTCCCGATGATCTGGTAGTCCTCGTGCCCTTTCCCCGCGATCACCACGATGTCGCCCGTTTCGGCCATGGCGACGGCGGCCGCTATCGCCGCGCGGCGGTCGGGGACGACGTCGAAGGGGGCGGGGCCTTCCTCCAGGCCCGGCTCGATTTCCCTCAGGATGGAATCCGGGTCCTCGGTTCTCGGGTTGTCACTGGTGGCGATCACGCGATCGCTCCATTTCGCGGCGATGGCGCCCATGATGGGGCGCTTGGCACGGTCCCGGTCGCCGCCGCAGCCGAAGACGGTGATGAGCCTCCGGCGGGGGAGCTCCCGGGCGGTCCGCAGGACGTTTTCGAGCGAGTCGGGGGAATGGGCGTAATCGACGAGCACCAGGAAATCCTGCCCCCCCTCGACCCTCTGCATCCGCCCCGGGACCCCCGCGAGGGCCGCGATGCCGGCGCCGATGTCGTCGAGGCCGAGGCCGAGGCCGAGCGCGGCGCCGGTGGCGGCCATGATGTTGTAGGCGTTGGGGCGTCCGATCAGGGGGGACCGGAAACGGGCTTCCCCCGCCGGAGTCCCGAGGTGGAGCCTGGTCCCTTCAAAGCCGCTCTGGAAGTCGAGGACATGGATGTCGGCCGCCCGGTCGAAGCCGAAGGTCAGGACGCCCGCGCCGGCCTCGGTCCTGAGTTTCCGGCCCCAGGCGTCATCGATGTTGAGGACGGCGGTTTCCAGCCGGTTGTGGTTTCCGGGGATGAAGAGGATCCTCTTCGCCTCGTAGTAGGAGTCCATGGTCTTGTGGAAATCGAGATGGTCGTGCGTGAGGTTCATGAACACGCCCACCCGAAACCGGGCGCCGTAGACCCGTTTCTGCGCCAGGGCGTGAGAGGAGACCTCGAGGGTTCCGTGCGTGCACCCCAGGTCGACCGCCCGGCGGAAAAACCGGTACAGGTCGGGGGCTTCCGGGGTGGTGTGCTTTGCCGGGAACTCCTTTGCCCCGATCTTCATCCCGATGGTGCCCGCCAGGCAGGAGCGCAGCCCCGCGCGGCGAAGGATGGAATAGAGGAGGTAGGTGCAGGTGGTTTTCCCCTTGGTCCCGGTGACGGCCGCGAGCCGGAGCGAGGCGCAGGGGTCGCCGTACCAGACGCGGGCGACGTCGGCCAGAAACGCCCGCGCGTCTTCGACGACGAGGCGGGCTTCCCCCGGGAGGGGGGAGGCGGGCGCCTCGGAAGCCACGGCCGTGGCTCCCCGGGACAGGGCCTCGCCGATGAAGCGCGCCCCGTCCTCCTTCTCCCCCCGGATGGCGACGAACAGGTCTCCCGCCCGCACGAGGCGCGAGTCGTAGGCGATCCCCTCGATGCGGGTATCGGCCCGGCCGTTCCACCTGACGCCGGGGATCTGTTCGAGCACTTCCTGCAGCAGCATGGGTCCGTTCTCCTCAGGGCCGATCGTTCGACATTTGGGAATCCGCGCGCTCGGCCGCGTACTGCGCTTCCGCGGCCGCCATCGCTTTTTCGAGGTTCGCCTGGACAAAGGTCACGCTGCAGGTCTCCCCCCTGGGAATCCGGGCCCCGGGCGCGGGGGACTGATAGACGGCGATCCCGGACCCTCTGGCTTCGAGGTGAATCCCGATATCGATGCACTGGTAGAGGACGTCGCGCTTGGACCGGCCCCGGAAGTCGGGCAGGGGTACCCAGTCCCCGTCGATCCTCACCGAGAGGACCCCCGGAGATTCCCGGGTGGGCGGGCGCCGCTCGGGGAAGGGCGCCATGGGACGGACCGGGGTGGCGTCGGGCCGGTAATCCTGGGCCCCCGCGGCCATCGGCTGCAGCTTCGGCAGCGGCAGGCCGGGGTCGGGGGGGATCCGGAGCTGCATCAGGACTTCCTGGATCACCCTCTGGAAGACGGGGGCGGAGACATCGCCGCCGTAGTGTCCCCTGGAGGGCTCGTCGAGCTGCGCCAGCACCGTGATGCGGGGCCGCGGCAGCGGGGCGAACCCGATGAAGGAAGCGACGTAGCGGGTGGCGGAGTAGCGGCCGTTGACGATCTTCTGGGCCGTCCCCGTCTTCCCTGCCGCGCGGTATCCCTCGAGCGCCGCCCGTTTCCCGGTCCCCCGCAGCACGACCCCCTCGAAGGCATGGGTCACCGCCTCCGCCGTTCTCGGGCTCATGATCCGCTCCCGCTCGGGCTCGTGCACCCTGACGAGGTCGCCGTTTTCGTCGATCACGCGGTCCACGACCGAGGGCCGGACCCGGAACCCCCCGTTGGCGATGGCGTTGATGGCGTTCAGGATCTGCAGCGAGGTGACCCCGACTTCCTGCCCGAAGGAGATCGCCCCGATCGACAGCCCCGACCACTTGTGCCAGTCGCGCACCAGCCCTATGATTTCGCCCGGCAGGTCCACCCCGGTTCTGGAACCGAAACCGAAGGTGCGGAGCGCCCCGTACAGCCGCTCCTCTCCCAGCCGCAGGCCGAGTTTGGCGACCCCCACGTTGGAGGAGAATTCGAGGATCTGGCTGAAGCTCAGCATCCCGTAGGCCTTGTGGTCGCGGAAGCGGTGGCCCCCGATCTGGATCGAACCCATCTGGCAGTCGATCATCTCGTCCGGGTGCGTAAGCCCCGCCTCCAGGGCTGCGGTCGCCACGACCACCTTGAAGGTAGACCCCGGTTCGAACATATCCGAGACCGCCCGGTTGCGCCAGTGATCGGCCTTGTACTCGTTGTACTTGTTGCAGTTGAACTGGGGGTAGTTGGAAAGGGCGAGGATCCTTCCGGTCTCCGATTCCATCACGATGACGGTCCCGGCCCTTGCCCCCGACGCCTCCACCCCCGCCGCCAGCTCCCGGTCGGCGATGTACTGGATCGATTTGTCGATGCTGAGCACGAGGCTGTGCCCCTGGACGGGGGGCTTGTCGACCCTGACCCTGAAGGAGCGGCGGCGGGCGTCGACATCGAAGGAGTAAACGCCTTCCGAACCCTTGAGCAGGTCGTCGTACTGGAGTTCCAGCCCCGCGCCCCCGTCCCCGTTCATGTTGACGAACCCGAGCGTGTGGCTGGCCAGGTCCCGGTTGGGATACACGCGCATGCTTTCGTCCACGAAATAGACACCGTCCATGTCGAGGGCTTCGATGCGGGCTTCGGCCTGGGGGTCGATCCTGCGCTTGACGATCAGGAAGCTCCGGTGGGCGGGATCGGACATCCGGGCCAGGAGCTGCCGGGGGTCCAGTTCCAGGATCGACGCCAGCTGCCGGGCGGCGGCGGGGATGTCCTTCATCCTGCGCGGTTCGGCCACGGCCGTGCTCACGGTCACGCTGGAGGCGAGCTCGGCCATGCGGCTGTCGTAGAGGACGCCGCGCGGCGCGTGAATGGAGCGGCGCACCTGCTGCCGCTCGGAGGCCAGGAGGCGGTAGGAGGGGTGCTCGAAGACCTGCAGCTGCACCAGCCGGAGCAGGATGAGAACGCCCCAGAAGGAAATCCCCAGGATCACCAGAGCGATTCTCGAATTCCTGGAGCCGCGGCCGCTGTCGGACATAACGGTTTATGATGGACGAGATACGATCGACGATGCCGCGCGCGGGCGGGTTCTCGCGTCAATCGTCGATCATAAATCGTCGATCCTCTCTTCGGGTTTCAATTGCTGCGGTTGCCGCCCGATCGGGGCCCCTGGTTCAGCGACCTCAGTTCCGCTTCCCCGGCATCGGCCAGGGCCAGGGCGTAGGCCCCCGGTTCGGTTCTGCGCGTGGGCGGCAGGATGACCTGGTTCGGGCGCAGCGGCGCCATCTCGAGTTCGTTGCGGGCGAGGATATCGATCCGCTCGGGATTGCGGAGGGTCTCCTCCTCGAGGATCAGCCTCTTCTGCATGCGCACGAGCACTTCCTCCCGGGCGAACAGGCTCTGGCTTTCATATCCTATATGGACGATCTGGCCGCGGACCCAGGAGTAGAAAAGAAAGGCTCCCGCAACCAGGGCGAGGGCGGCGACGGTGCCGAGCATTTCCCACAGCATGCGGGCGTCGATGTCGCGCCGGATTCCGTAATTGCGTGCTTCTATGCTAGCTGCCCAGTCTGTCATCGTGATCTCCAGGTTCTCCGTCGGGCGATGCGTCTCCGGCCCCCGCTTCCGGTCCGGGTGTTTCGGTTCGTTCCAGGGCCCTCAGCCGCGCGCTGCGGGCCCTGGGGTTGGTCTGCACTTCCTCCTCCCCCGGCGTCAGGGGACGCGGAGTGAGGATGCGGCCCCTCGCCGTCCTGGGGCAGGTGCACAGTTCCGGCGCGGCGTCGCACACGCACTGTCCGGCCAGCCGGCGGAACGCCCTCTTGACGATGCGGTCCTCCAGGGAGTGGAAGGCGATGACCACGATCCTTCCCCCCGGACTGAGGAAACCGAAGGCATCCGTGAGCAGCTCTTCCAGCCCTTCCAGCTCCTCGTTGACCGCTATCCGCAGCGCCTGGAAGGTCCGGGTCGCGGGATGGATGCTCTGATGCCCGCGGACCCTGAAAGAGCGGCTGACGACGGCCGCCAGTTGAAGGCACCGGGTGATCGGGGCCCGCTTCCGCTCCCGCACGATGGCGGCGGCGATGCGGCGCGAATGCCGCTCCTCGCCGTAGCGATAGATGATGTCGGCCAGTTCCGTCTCCGACAGGTTGTTGACCAAATCGGCCGCCGTCCACCGCTGCGTCCGGTCCATGCGCATGTCCAGCATCTCGTCCGACTGGAAGCTGAACCCGCGTTCCGGGGACAACAGCTGGTAGGAATTCACCCCCAGGTCCAGCAGGATGCCGTCCACGGGAGGCAGCGCCAGGTTGTTCAGGATCAGCGGCAGGTTCTTGTAGTTGTCGTGAAACAGGCGAAAGCCCGATCCGGACGCCGCGAGCCGGAGAGAGGCTTTTTCGAGCGATTCAGCGTCCCGATCGATGCCGATCAGCCGCCCCCCCGGCCGGATCCTTTCCAGGATCCCCAGGGAATGTCCCCCGAGGCCCACCGTGGCGTCGACGTAAAGCCCGCCGGGCCGGCACCGGAGCAGGTCATAGACCTCCCGCCGCATCACCGGAAGATGTTCGGTTTCCGTATGTTCGCCGTGAAGTGTCATGGTATTCCGGGCCGATGCAACCACTGTTTCCTCAATTCGGGTTTCTGCTAGAATCCCTGCTCCGCCAGTTTCTCGCGTTCCTCCCGGGTGAGGGGACTCTCCTTGAGGCTACGGCGGAACACCTCGTCGTTCCATACCTCGAGGTGGTCCATCTTTCCGATGACGATCACGTCCCCCGATATCTGGGCGTCCTCGCGCAGCGATTGCGGGATCAGGATGCGGCCCTGGGGGTCCATCTGCGACACCAGGCCGTAGTAGCTGGTGAACCGCTCCAGTTTCATCTTCGCCGGGTCCATCCGGGGAGGCTCCTCGAACTTCCTGGCGATCCGTTTCCACACGGGAATCGGATAGATCTGGGCGCACTGACCGTCGTCGCTGGTCACGTAGTAGGTGTCGTCCTCGGTATCCGGCAGGTCGCGACGGAACTTTGCGGGCAATCGAAGGCGCGATTTTTCGTCGATCTTCGCCGAATATCTACCCCAAAGCATATGGAATCCGCTCTGCTTCAGACGCGCAAATGAGTTATCATTTTCAGCGGAAAACGTAATTTTGTGGTCCCGATTGACCACTATGAACCACCCTCGACCACAATAATCCCTGGTTTCATGGAGTGTCAAGCGAATTGTGATTATAAATGTGATCTTTATTGAATTTTTCCCTCCCCGGTGTCGGGGAGGGGGGGCGGGGCCCCCTCCCCTCCCGATTTCGCCTGACGGAACAGAGTCTGTGGTAACATGCGGGTTCTTCTATTCGAGGACGGAATCATGAAAGTGGGAATTGTCGGATTGCCGCAGGTGGGGAAAACCACGATATTCACGCTGCTGACCCGGGGGAGGGTGGACACCTCCTCCTGGGGGGGCGGGCGCGACGCGCACATCGGTATCGCCGAGGTGCCCGACCCGCGCCTGGACCGGCTGGCCGAAATCGTGAAACCGCGGAAGACCACCTACGCCACGATTGAATATGTGGATCTCCCGGGCCTTTCCCGCGGGGAAGGGAAAGCGGCGCTGGAAGGCCGGAGCAAGGAGATGGCCACCTATCTCGCCAGCCTGAAAAACGTGGAAGCGCTGCTGCACGTGGTCAGGGCGTTTGAGGATCCCAGTCTGCCGCATGTTGAGGGATCCGTGGATCCCGCCCGGGATATCGGGGTTTTTGAACTGGAGCTGATTTTCTCGGACCTGGCCGTTATCGAAAAAAGGCTGGAGCGCCTGGAAAAGGACCTGAAGAAGGGCCGGTCGCAGGAGCTGGAGATGGAAAATGAAATCCTTCTTCGCTTCAAGGCGGCTCTGGAATCGGAGCACCCCCTGCGTGAACTCGAGCTCACGCCGGAGGAGGAGAAGCGGATCCGCGGGTTCACCTTTCTGTCGGCGAAGCCGATTCAGCTCGTCATCAACGTGGGCGACCAGGATGCCGCCAAGATCGACCGGGTGGTGGAGGCGTTCGGCCTCCAGAAGCAGGCGGCCATGCCCAATGTCGGCATCACGGCCGTGTGCGGCAAGATCGAGTCGGAAATCGCCTCCCTCCCCCCCGAGGACGCCCGCCTCTTCATGGAGGATTTCGGGCTTCCCGACAACGCCGTGGACCGCATCATCCAGCACTCCTACGATCTGCTGGGGGTTTTCTCCTACTACACCGCCGGCGAGCCGGAGGCCCGCGCCTGGACCATCCCGCGCAACACCACCGCGGTCAAGGCGGCGGGCGTCATCCACACCGACATCGAGAAGGGGTTCATCAAGGCCGAGGTCGTTGCCTACGACGACATGGTCGGGCTCGGCTCCTTCCCGGCGGCGAAGGCCAAGGGGGTCCTGCGCCTGGAGGGGAAGGAGTACCGGGTCCAGGAGGGGGACGTCATCCTTTTCCGGTTCAACGTATAGGGGTGCCCGTGCGGGGCCGAAAAGTGCGGGACCGGCGCATTTGTTGTTGCCTTTTTCCGCGCTTACTGGTTAAATCTCCTATTTCGGCCCAGGAGGTGAGACCGTGTATGCCGTAATCATGACCGGCGGGAAGCAATACCGCGTATCGGAGGGGGACGTCGTCGAGGTGGAGAAGCTCGATGCGGAATTAGGCGCCCCGGTGGAATTCAAGGATGTGCTCCTGGTGAAAACCGAGGACCAGACCCTTATCGGTCAGCCGCTGGTGCCGGGCGCCACGGTCCAGGGGGTGCTGCAGTCCCAGGGGAAGGGCGACACCGTTCTGGTGTTCAAGTACAAGAAAAAGAAACAGTACCGCCGCACCCGCGGACACCGCCAGCAGTATTCGGAAATCCGCATCGACAAGATCAACATAGCAGGTTAGGGAGAGGGAGTCATGGCGCATAAAAAGGGAGTCGGAAGCTCCAGGAACGGGAGAGACAGCCAGTCCAAGCGGCTTGGAGTGAAGCGTTTCGCGGGACAGGTCGTCACGGGCGGCACCATCCTGGTGCGCCAGCGGGGTACCAGGATCAAGCCGGGCGTCAACGTGGGAATCGGCAGCGACGACACGCTGTTTGCCATGAAACCGGGAGTGGTGAAATTTCAGGACAAGGGGCGCGGGGGCCGGTTCGTTCATATCCAGGAAGCCTGATGCCCGAAGCCGATGGTTCGATCTTGCCGGGACCCCTGTGCGGGGTCCTTTTTTTTTCTGCGACATTGAAGGACGGTGAACGTGTTCATTGATCGGGCCAGGATACGGGTGGTAGCCGGCGGCGGGGGGAACGGCTGTCTTGCCTTCCGCAGGGAGAAGTTCGTTCCCCGGGGCGGTCCCAGCGGCGGGGACGGCGGCAAGGGGGGGGATGTCTACATCGAGTGCTCCGACCGGGTGAACACCCTGCTCCACTTCCAGTACAAACGCGTGTTCAAGGCCCAGCGCGGGCGGCACGGGGAGGGGGACCAGCGCAGCGGCAGGGACGGGGAGGACGTCGTCATCCTCGTACCGCCGGGGACGCAGGTCTACCGGGAACCGGAGCACGCGCTTCTCCACGACTTCGCCCGCTGCGGGGAGCGGCTGCTGGTGGCCGGCGGAGGCCGGGGGGGGAAGGGGAACGCGCGTTTCGCCACCTCCACCAACCAGGCCCCGCGCCGCGCCGATCCGGGGGAGCCGGGAGAGGAGGCGGACCTGTCGCTCAGCCTCAAGCTCATCGCCGACGTGGGGCTGGTGGGCTACCCCAACGCGGGCAAGAGCACCCTCATTTCGCGCATCAGCTCGGCAAAACCGAAAATCGCCGACTATGCCTTCACCACCCTCTCTCCTCACCTGGGCGTGGTCCGGGTGGATGCATACCGCACCTTCGTGGTCGCCGACATCCCGGGCCTGATCGAGGGGGCCCACGAGGGGCACGGGCTGGGAGACCAGTTTCTGAAACACGTGGAACGGACCCGGGTCCTGGCCCACATCATCGATCTGTCCAACCCCGACCGCGATCCGGTCGCCGCCTACCGCGCCATCGTCAAGGAGCTCGGGCTCTACAACGAGGAGCTGCTGGAGCGCAGGCAGCTGGTGGTGGCGACCAAGCTGGACGCGCTGGCCGACGCACGGGCGCTGGGCCGGCTCAAGGCCATGTGCACGCGCCGGGGCCTCCCCTTCGTGAAGATTTCGGCCGTCACCGGGGAGGGGATCGGCGAACTCGTCGGCGTCCTGGACCGCATGCTCCTGGATGCGGGGTAAAGGCGGCCTTGTGCCGTCGCGGCCCGAATTGGTATAAAGGAGCGATGTTTTCCGGGGAGGGGGGGCGATTGGGCGAGATCCGCATCGGGGTGCTCGGGGGGACGTTCAATCCCGTCCATGCCGGGCATCTCCACATTGCCCGGGCCGCGCAGCGCGCGTTTTCGCTCTCCCGGGTTCATTTTGTCGTGGCCTGCACCCCGCCCCACAAGCGACCGGGGGACCTGATCCCCCTCATGCACCGCTATGCGATGGTGAGTCTGGCCCTGGCCGGGGAGGGCGCGTTCGTCCCCTCCCTGGTGGAACTGGAACCGAAGGCCAGCGGCTTCACCATCGACACCCTCGGCAAGCTGGCGCGTCCGGCCGGGCGCACGGGAGGGAGGCTCTATTTCATCGCCGGGGGGGATTCCCTCGCGGAGGTGCACTCCTGGCGCGAGAGCCGGAAGCTCCTCGAATCCTATGATTTCATCTTCGTCACCCGCCCGGGAACCGGAACTCTCGATCTGCAGCGGTTGCTCCCCCCGGGGGTGCTTCGGAGGGTGCGCGACTACCGCGGGCTCGGGCCCGTTTCGGTCCGCCGCCGCATCGGGGCCGAACCGGGGGGCGAAAGCGGGATCTACATCGTGGATGCGAAGGCGCCCGACATCTCCTCCTCCCGCATCCGGGAGCTGGTGCGCCGGGGAAAGCCTCCCGGCCGCATGGTTCCGGCCGGGGTCCGCGAATACATACGCAAGCTCGAACTCTATGGGGAATGAAGATGGACACTCTCAGGATGGCCCTGAAATCGGCCGATGACAAAAAGGCTCACGACTGCGTGGCCCTGGATATTTCCGGAATCGCCTCCTTCGCCAGCCGATTCCTGATCGTCACCGGCGATTCCTCCCGGCAGAACCAGGCCATCGCCGATGAGATCGAGAAGACCCTGGCCGGGGCGGGGGTGCGGCCGGAGCACGTGGAAGGCTACCGGAACGCGGAATGGATCCTGCTCGATTACGGCGACCTGGTCGTGCACATCTTCTCCCGGACGGCCCGGACCTACTACGACCTCGAGAGGCTGTGGCGCGACGGCCGTCGGCTGGACGTCGAGCGTCTCCTCGCCGACCCGGCGGCCAAGGCCCCGAAGGCCCCGAAGGCGCCGAAGACTGCAAAGCAGGGGTGACCTTCGGATCCGCCATGCAGATCAAGGTTTTCTGGGTCGGGAAAACGAAGCATCCTTCCCTGAGGTCTCTCCAGGAGGACTATCTCGGGAGGATCCGGCGCTGGCTCCCGTGCGAGACCGTTGAAATCCGGGATCTCGCCGGGAGGAGATCGCTCTCTCCCGCGGAACTCGTGGCCGGTGAAGGCGCCGCCATCGCCAGGCGGCTGCCGGCGGCCGGGCGCGTCATTGCCCTGGATGAGGGGGGGGCCGAATATTCGTCGGGGGATTTCGCGCGCTGGCTGGAATCGGAGCAGAACTCCGGCATCCAGTCGCTCTCTTTCGTGATCGGCGGTCCCGCCGGGCTCGACCGCGTCATCACCCGGCGCGCGGACCGGGTCCTGTCCCTGGGCAGGATGACCTGGACCCACGACATGAGCCGCGTTCTGCTGCTGGAACAGATCTATCGGGCGCTGTGCATCCTGCACAACGTTCCCTACCACCGGGGGGACTGACCGTACCGGCCATGGTTTCCATTCCGCGCGTGGAGACACCCAGGGACCTGCCTGATTCCGCGATCCGGAAGCTGGTGGACGGACTGCTCAACCTGGCCTACCCGGAAGCGTGCGCCCTCTGCGGCGCCCCCTTGTCGCGCAGCCGCGAATGCGGCGTCTGCGGCGCTTGCTGGGACCGGGTCCTCGAGCTCCGGATCGGCACCCCCCGGTGTGCCTCCTGCGGGTTGCCCCTCCCCGGTTTCGACGCCGACCCGGCCCCCCTCTGCCTCGAGTGCCTGCGCCGGCTCCCCCCGTTTGCGGGGGCGCGCTCCTGGGGCCATTACTCCGCCCAGCTGCGGGGGGTGATCCACGCGCTCAAGTTCGGGGGGAAACGGAACCTGGCCGACTGCCTGGGGCCGCTGATGGCGGCGGCGTTTCTCGAAGCGTGGCGGAAGGAGGATTTCGACGCCATCGCCGCGGTGCCGCTCTACCGGAGCCGGAAACTCGAACGGGGGTTCAACCAGTCGGAGCTCCTGGCGGCGTCGCTCGGGCGGGTCCTCGGTATCCCCCGCATCCGCGCCCTCGGCCGCACGAAGTCCACTCTCCCCCAGGTCGGGCTCGGCGACGCCGACCGTTGGGCCAACGTCCGGGGCGCCTTCGAGTGCACCCTCCCCCGGGGGGTCCAGGGGAAGCGCCTCCTGCTGGTGGACGACGTGATGACGACGGGGGCCACGGTCTCGAGCGCGGCCGGGGCACTCCTCGGGGCGGGCGCCCTGAGGGTTTCCGTGCTGACGGCGGCGCGCGCCGTTCTCTAGGCCGGGCCTAACGGGAGGTTTTTTTCTTGGGGCGGTATTTCTTGAGCATCTCCTCGAAACGCTCCTTCTGGGTCCCCCTCAGGATCGCCCGGATCTTGTCGTCCGACTCGTCGCGGATGGACTCGTACCGGGGCTTGAATTCCTTGTTGAGTCCCCTGTACTGAGACCGGCTTTGCTCGAAAATCGCCTTGAGCGCCTCCTGCTGACCGGCGTCGAGTTCGAGTTCCCGCGTCAGGGCGTCCATGACCTCCTGGGCCGTGATCGAACCGGAGGTCTTCGCGGGCTGCAGGTGCCCCTGGTACAGGCAGTGCCCCACCCAGCCGGACACCCCCCCCATGACGAAGAAAAGACACCATAACAACGCGATACTCAGCCTGGAATTCATCTCATCGGGTCCCCATACTCGTTAACGTGAGGCGATGGCGGTCAGAACGCTTTCATAGGTGATGTCCGTCTGCTCGGCCACCAGCATCCGATGCGACTGATCATCCGACAGGTACACCCCGTCATAGTCCCGGAACAGCGCCGCGTCGGGCGCCCGCATCTGCAGATAGGCGAAGGCCGCGAGCAGCGCGAGCGTGACGCCGGCCAGGGTCGGAATCATCCGGTGCGCCAACGTCTGGACGGAAGTCCAGAGGGCCATCCCCGGGGACTCCTCCTCGATGCGGGCCCGCACCCCCTGGCAGAACCAGGGAGAGGGGGTGATCGGAGTGCTCGATCGCGCGACCAGCGAGGGGATCCGGAGCAGCCGGTATTCCCGGAGGCATGAGGCGCAACCGGCCAGGTGTTCTTCCAGCCGGGCGTCCTCGTCGCCTGAAAGCTCGGCGTCGATCTTGCGAAACAGCAGGTCTCGTGCGGTTTTGCATTTCATACGCCCCCCTTTCCTCCTGAAATAAGAATTACGTCGGCGGTTCAGCGTTATTTCGGTCTTCTTTCCTTTTCAAGCGCTGCCAGCCATTTAGCCACAGACGGGGAAACGGATCAACAGCAACCTTCGCCTTCTGAAGGATCTGCCTAGAGGATCCGTCTAAAGGATCAGCATGCAGTCCCCGTAGCTGTAAAACCGGTACTCTTCGGCTATCGCCTCGCGGTAGCAGTCGAGTATCCGTTCCCTGCCGGCGAAGGCGCAGACCAGCATGAAGAGGGTGGAGCGGGGGAGGTGAAAATTGGTGATCAACCCGTCGAGCATCCTGAACTCGAAGCCCGGGTAAATGAAAAGGTTACAGTATCCCGAGGACTCCCGCCCGAGTGGCTCCTCCTGCCGGGCCAGGTACTCCAGGCATCGCGTGGAGGTGGTGCCCACCGCCACCAGGCGGCGTCCCTCCGCCTTATGGGCGCGGATCCGGCCGGCGGTGGCGGCGTCGATGCTGTAGTACTCCGGCTCCATCCGGTGCTCTTCCACGATCTCGCTCCGCACCGGTTTGAAAGTTCCGTAGCCCACGTGCAGGAGCAGTTCGCAGACGGGCACCCCTCCGGCTGCGAGGCGGTCGAGGACCTCCGGGGTGAAATGCAGGCCCGCCGTCGGCGCGGCCACCGACCCGCTCCGGTCGGCGTACACGGTCTGGTACCGGAGCCGGTCCGCACCCAGGTCGCCGTGCCGTTCCCTCCGGATATAGGGGGGGAGCGGGGGCTCGCCGATCCGCTCGAACACCTCCCGCAGCCCTTCGGCCCGGTCGAAACGCAGCACCCTCCCGCCGGAGGCCGCCACCTCCAGGACGCGGGCGGAGAGGGGGCCGATCCTCAGCTCCTGCCCCGGCGGGGCCTTGCGCCCCGGCTTGACCAGGGCCAGCCAGTCCCCCGGCCGCACCTCCTCCAGCAGCAGGACCTCGATCTCCTCCGCTTTTCCGGGGCGGGACGCCCGCTGCCGGGCGGGAAACACCCGGGTGTTGTTGACGACCAGAAAATGCCCGGGACCCAGGATATCCGGGAGGTCGCGAAACCGGAGGTGTTCCCGCCGCCCGCTGTCGCGCCACACGACCATCATGCGGGACTGGTCCCGCTCGGGGGCGGGGTTCTGGGCGATCAGGCGGTCGGGCAAATCGAAGTCGAAATCGTCGAGTCTCATGGGAGTGCCGTCAGGCGCGGGGAGCCCCCGCTATTTTTTTGGGGTAACGAAGGTGGAGCCCGAGACGCTGACGCCGATCCAGTGGAACTGGGCGGAAAAGTTGGCGCCGTAGAGCAGGATCAGGTTGGACGTGTAGACCCAGGCCAGGAGGGCGATGACGGCCCCCATCCGGCCGTACACCCGCTGGTAGTCGAAGAACGGGACCACCTTCAAAAAAATCATGCTGCCGATCTCCCAGAGGACGGTGGAGACCAGGGCCCCCGAGAAAGCCTCCTTCCAGAAAACCTTGCAGTGCGGGGTCCATTTGAACACCGAGGCGAAGACGAGTACGGCCAGCAGCAGCCCCGCCCCGAGCAGGACGAAGTACCAGAACCAGCCGAGAATGTAGGACGCCTGTTCGGAGACGGCGATATGGGCGGCCGCCCGGACCCGGGCGGCGCTGATGAAGGCGGTGATGGCGGCCGAACTCAGCAGGCTGATGCCCCCCATGGCCATCAGCAGGAAGGTGCGCAGCCGGCTCTCCCAGAAGGTGCGCTGGTTGGGGATGTCCCAGGCGCGGTTGATGGAACTCTCGATGAAAGTGAAAATCCAGGAGGAGGCCCAGACCACCACCACGATGCAGCCGAGGAGGACGGGGGTGGAGGGGGCGACGATCTCCTCGAGGTTGGAGGTGAGGAACTGGCGCGACCCGGGGAAGAGGTCGACGATGCTCTGGATGACGAAATTATGAAGATCGAGCCACCCCAGGAAGGTGTCGGCCAGGGTGATGATGGTCAGGATGGCGGGAAAGAGGGCCAGCAGGGTGAAATAGGAAATCCCCGCGGCGTCCCGGGGCGCCTCGTGCCGCAGCATCATGCGGCCGACCGAGGCGAAAGATCGCCCCATCTGCCGGAAATAGCGGATCCTCGATTCCATGGCTGAGAGTGTATAGCACCCCGCCGTGCAAGTACAATAGGCCGCCGCCCGGCGTCCCGGGCGGCAAAGGGCGTCATGGCCCTGCCCGCGGCCCGCTCCGTGTGGTACACTTTCAGGTTTTGCCGCGGGGGTGCGCGACGGGTGTCCATGGTCCCGCGGCTGTCATGCGGCCCGCACGGGCCGTCCGGGGGACAGATGCAAGACCTGATTGAAAAGATACTGGTGGGACTCGGGGAGGATCCGAACCGCGAAGGGCTGCAGGGAACGCCGCGGCGCATGGAGCAGGCGCTCCGGTTCCTGACCAGCGGCTACGGCCAGAAGCCGGAAGAGGTGCTCAACAACGCGCTGTTCGAGGTCCAATACGACGAGATGGTGGTGGTGTCGAACATCGACTTTTACAGCATGTGCGAGCACCACGTGCTCCCCTTCTTCGGCAAATGCCACGTGGGCTACCTTCCCGACAAGAAAGTCATCGGCATCAGCAAGATCGCGCGCCTGGTGGAGATGTACAGCCGGCGGCTGCAGGTGCAGGAACGGCTGACCACCCAGATCGCCAAGACCATCGAGGACACGATCAAGCCCCTCGGCGTCGGCGTCATCATCGAGGCGCAGCACATGTGCATGATGATGCGGGGGGTCCAGAAGCAGAACTCGCGCGCCACCACCAGCTCGATGCGCGGCACCTTCCGCAAGTCGGTGCAGACCCGGATGGAGTTCCTCGACCTCGTCTTCAAGAACGGCCAACGGAACGGATAGCCGCCGTTTCGGAAGTCAGCCGAGGAGCGCCGGGCGCCCCTTGCGGATCTCCCACGCCATCAGGGCGTACATGGGGACGTACTCGACCAGCAGCGCCCAGACGGGCTCGTGGACGGGGTGGAAGGCGTAGGCTATGTAGGACAGAAACGCCGCCGCGGTCCAGTAGAGCATGAAGGCGTAGGGGAAGAAGGGGAGCGCCAGCGCGGCCCAGGAAAGGTACCACGGGTGCACCGTGGTGGCCAGGCAGAGGTCGGCCGTCATCAGCCAGAAGCCGGCGTGCACGAGATTGCGGGCGTCCCGCTGCGGGAATTTCAGGTAGATGCCGACCGCGACCGCCACCAGCAGCGCCCCGAGCCAGGGGCCGATGAGCTTGTCCCACGACTGCTCGAACCCGGCGCGCCCCACGAACCGGACGAGGTAGTGGATTGAGGCGTTGAACTCGAAAAGCCGGAAATAGAGCCCGAGCGAGGAGAGATAGCGACAGAAGGAATCGACGTTGAAGTAGACGAGCATCAGCCCGATCCCCGCCCCGAATCCGGCCCATTGCGCCTTCCACCCCGCGCGGCGCGCGTAGAGCGGAAACCAGAGCGCCGGGTGGAGCTTGGCCAGCACGGCGCCCGCGTAACCCGCCATCGCCCATGCCTTCTTCCCGAGCGAAAGCGCCCATACCGAGAGCAGGATCAGGAGCATCATCGCGCTGTCGGAGTGCCCGGAGTGGGCAAACTCGAAGATGAAAAACGGGTTCCAGGCCGCGAGGAGCAGAAACCGGAGCGGCCGCCCCCACAGGATCAGCAACCTCCACGTCACGAGCAAAGCCAGGAACTCGCAGAGAGCGAAGACGGCCTTCATGCCTGTCACGCTCGGCCCGAACAGCCCCCAGGAAATGCGGAACAGGACCTGCGACAGGGGAGGGTAGGCCGTAACGTACGGCTTGGAGTTGATCATCGGGTAGATGGTGTCCTCCCGATAACGCTCGAGTTGGGGTGCGTTGGGAGGATAGGCGTAGGGATTGACCCCCAGCGCGGCGATGCGCGCGTCCCACAGGTAGCGGTAGACGTCCTCGCTCTGGTACGGGGGCGCGGGGAGCACGATGAGGCGGAAGAGGAGGGCGAACCCGAGCACCAGCGCCGGGGCATGCCGCCCCCCTTCGGGAAAGCGGGAAAACGCCAGGAGCCCCAGGCCGAACGCAATAGAAATCAGGATCAGAAACGCCGCCGTATTCTCCCGCAGCGGCCCGAGCGAACAGACCGCGACCCAGGCCACTGCCTGCGCCGCCCCGATCCCCCCGAGTTCCCACAGCCGCTTCCGCATCGGGTCAATATACTGTAACCACCACCGGAATTCCCGACGATTTTGGGCAATACGTCAGTGGAGTGGCGGGCGCGGGACTTGTTATCCAGCGTCGCCCGATGCCAACTATGACAGCAGGGCTCCGCAAAAGTTTACCGGCAAAGAACGGGATGCGGAGACGGGACTGGATTACTTCGGGGCGAGGTACTGCTCGGCAGCGCAGGGGAGGTTTCTAAGCGCCGATCTGCCATTGATTGCGCAGAAGGTCGATCTTCCTCAGAGTTGGAATCTATACAGCAACGTTAGAAAGAACCCGCTGATCCTTCCTGGGTTTGCAGTTTATCCTACTTACGCATCCTTCTCCTGACCCCTGCCAACCCAATCAGGCCAAGGCCAAGAAGCAGCATGGTTGATGGTTCAGGAATTGTCGGATTAGGAGATGGTTCCGGGCCATCCTTAATCATCGGTGTCAATCTAAAGTTTTGGGTAGTCATAAGAGTGGACACTGCACTTCCATCACCATGCACATAGGATTCTAAACTTACTCCTAAATATCCTGTAACCACAAAATAATAAGGATCGCCGACCGGAAATACTCCCAAAGAAAAAGACCCTGATTTTTCTATCGTATCGCCTTTTACCGCATAAAGCTCCGCTTCCTGTTCATCAAGAGCTTCATAGTATACGTCAGAGTATCCATCTTTAAATTCGTTAAAGTATCCATCTTTGTTAACTCCGTAAACATCGCCATTCATATAACTTTTTGCGTATGACCATGAATAGGAGGAAAAAGGGTCTGCTACCGTGCTATACAGCAATGGCTGAGTAAAAAAACTCCAATTGGCAATAATCTCCGCCTCTGCTCCGGGGTCACCGTTAATATGGGCCCGCATCTGCCAAAATTGCCCTTCCTGGGCTGAGGAAAAAGAGGCAAAGTCCCACAACAAGCAATCCAACTCTGAATTGTCTGCGCTGGCCGTTCCCAATGCAAATGTCGCTACAGAAACCCCTCCCTCAAGGGTAGAACCATAAGATGTTCCGCCAGTAATTTCCCAATCTCCGTTTGCATGAATTGAGGGAGAAAACACCTCGAAGCTATCCACGTCAATGAATACAATCGCGGATGCCGTGCCGGGGAGAAACCCACAGATCAAAACGGCTGCAACGCTAATTTCTATTATAGTACGCATAAAGAAACCCCCCTTCCATGGTTACATTTTGGGCATAAGCATGGTGTAACCTAATAAGTATCAGGGCGAGTCCAGCGACAAGCATAGTGACCCCATCCAGTGTCCCTTGAATAATCGTGTCTCTTACGATTGAATTATTCTTTTCAATCATTGGGATATCTCCTTTCTAGGGAGGGACCCCGCTGGGAACGCCGGTGCTGCCCCAGAGGCTATAGTCGTCTTGAGCCAATGGGTAGGATTTACTGATCAGGCTGAAACTTATCGATTCAGTTTTCGCCGGCGATGGCGCGACAAACACCATCTTACTCACCCGAAGGTCAAAAGGGCTAGGTTGATAGGCTTGCTACGGGAATCAAATTCATTGTCTTATGTGAGCTCTCACATTAAGCGGAAGTCAAGGTAAAAATGAACAGGCGTTTACCATCGTTTAGCTCCACTGGACGCACTGATCGCTAACGATATCGCCGATGATTCAGGCGGTTCTGGGCAAGGAGGCCTCGACGGCATCGGGAACGGAGATGCGGACGGACCAGTCTTTGGGATAGACGTAGCCTTCGCCGCTTTCATCGATGATCCTGATGTCGCCGTCCTGTTAAGTGGCTCACGGCTCCCGATCGGGCGCGAAGACCTGCTTCAGCTTGACCAATCCCCGGGGGGTGGCGATCAGGGTCTTGACGGTGAGGGTCTTGCGGTTCCGGGAGAGGGAGAATTCCTCCCGGACGTTGTGCTCCTCCCGCACGGGGCCGTCCGCGAGCGTCTGGGTCCCGGAGTTGAGGAGTTTTCCCTTCTTCCATTCCGAGCGGGAGGCGAACTCGCCGCGGCCGTCGGAGGCGACATTGAGGCAGCGGCCGCCGTCGAAGGTGAACTCCTGGGTGACGAGGCCCATCCGGCCCTCGAGGGTGAAGCGGCGCACGATCCGGATCCGGTCCTCCGCCTGCGTGATCTCGAGGCGCAGGTCGGTGATGAAGCCGGCGGGGGAGGGATCGGGGAGCGGTTCCGGGGCGCTCTCGGCAGTGGTGACGGGCCCCTCGGTGAGCCGGAGGTTGCGCAATCCCGGCCTCACCTGCTCCATCTCGCTCTTTCCGGGAACGAGGGCCCAGGTCCCGCCCAAATCGGCGCGCTTTTCCCCTGCCGATGCTGCCGTTGCCAGGGCGGCGGACAAAACCCAGACGGCGATTTTCATGAGGCGCCCCCTCCCGTGCGTACGGGTCTTTTACGCCAGTCTACTCCCGGGCGGCCCGTTGGGGAAGGGTTTCGTCTAATTTGTTGATGTATTTGGCTATGCGGGTTTTTCGGCGGGCGATCATTCTTGACGCCCGGAGGCGCCTGTGATAGCTTAAATCGCTTATATCGGGAGAAAACGGGTGATTTCCTCTGCGGTTGCCGGAAGGTACGCCAGGTCGCTGGCCGATGTCGTCTTTGAGGAGAAGGTAGAGGCGCGGGTGCTCGGGGACCTCGAGCGCTTCCGGGAGATCTTCGCCGCCGTGCCGGACGTCCTCGAGGCCTTCGATTCGCCCGCCGTGGCGCGCGAAGCCAAGGGCCGGCTGCTGGACGAGCTGCTCGAGCGCTATCCCGTCAGCCCGGTGGCGGCCAATTTTTTGCGCGTCCTGCTCCGGAACAACCGGATACGTCATTTTTCGCCCATGCTGGATGCGTTCGGGAAGGCGGTCGACGCCCGCAGGGGGGTGGTGCGCGCCCGGGTGACGTCGGCCGCGCCGCTCGAGGATCGGGAACTGGAGATGGTCGAGGCCGGGCTCGCCCGCTTCACGGGCGCTCGCGTCCAGGTCGAATCCCGTACCGACCCGGAGTTGCTGGGGGGGTGCGTCGTCGAGATCGGGAGCACGGTCTTCGACGGTTCGATCCGGACCCGGCTCGCGGAAGTGAAACGGCGCCTGGCCGATGCGCGGCCGGAGCGCGTACCGGAAGCGCGGCAGGACTGAACCCGCAGAGGGCGCGGAGAGGGAATGGGGCATGGAAATCAGGGCGGATGAGATTAGCAGGATCCTGAAGGAGCAGATCCGCGAATACCGGGCCGGAGTGACGGTCAACGAGGTCGGGACGGTGATCAGCGTCGGCGACGGCATCGCGCGCGTCCACGGGCTGGATAACGTGATGGCGGGCGAGCTGCTCGAATTCCCCCACGGGGTCAAGGGGATCGCGCTCAACCTCGAGGAGGACAACGTCGGGACGGTGCTTTTCGGCGAGCACACGCGCATCAGCGAGGGGGACGTCGTCAAGAGGACCGGGCGGATCATGTCGGTGCCGGTGGGCGAAGCCCTGGTGGGCCGGGTGGTCAACGCCCTGGGGGAGCCGGTCGACGAGCGCGGCCCCGTCGACAGCGACGAATACGTCAACATCGAGCGCATGGCGCCCGGGGTGGTCGACCGCCAGCCGGTCAAGGAGCCGCTCCAGACGGGGCTCAAGGCCATCGACTCCATGATCCCCATCGGGCGGGGGCAGCGGGAGCTCATCATCGGCGACCGCCAGACGGGCAAGACGGCCATCGCCGTCGACACGATCATCAACCAGAAGGACACCGACGTCGTCTGCATCTACGTGGCGATCGGGCAGAAGCGCTCCACGGTGGCGCAGGTGGTGAAGACGCTGACCGACGCCGGGGTGATGGACAGGACCATCGTTGTTTCGGCCTCGGCCTCCGACCCCGCGACCATGCAGTACATCGCCCCCTATTCGGGCTGCACCATGGGGGAGTATTTCCGCGACCGCGGCCGGCACGCGCTCGTCATCTACGACGACCTGTCCAAGCACGCGGCCGCCTACCGAGAGATCTCCCTGCTGCTGCGCCGCCCGCCGGGCCGGGAGGCCTACCCGGGCGACGTCTTCTACCTCCACTCGCGGCTGCTGGAGCGGGCGGCGAAGATGAACGCCGCCAAGGGGGGGGGCACCCTCACGGCGCTCCCCATCATCGAGACCCAGGCGGGGGATATCTCGGGCTACATCCCGACCAACGTCATCTCGATCACGGACGGGCAGATCTTCCTGGAGTCCGACCTGTTCCACGCCGGCATCCGCCCGGCGATCCACGTGGGCAACTCCGTGAGCCGCGTCGGCGGGAACGCCCAGATCAAGGCGATGAAGCAGGTGGCGGGCACCCTGCGCCTGGAACTGGCGCAGTACCGCGAGCTGGCCGCCTTCGCCCAGTTCGGGTCCGACCTGGACAAGGCGACGCAGGCCCAGCTGGCGCGCGGGGAGCGGCTGACGGAGATCCTGAAGCAGGCCCAGTACCGGCCGCTGGGCGTCATCGAGCAGGTGGTGTCGATCTATGCCGGCACCCGGGGGTTCACCGACAGCCTGAAGGTGAACGACATGCACGATTTCCTCGAGCAGATGCTCCGGTTCATGAATTCGACGAAAAAGCCGCTCATGGAGAAGCTGGAGGCGGAGAAGGTTCTCAGTGAAGGCCTGAAGGGCGAACTGGAGGAAGCGCTCAAGCAGTTCAAGGAAAAATTCACGGCCGCGCAAGACGCGGCATAGGGCGGAGCCCATGGCCAACATTCGCGACATCCGCCGCCGCATCCGCAGCGCGGGGAACATCCAGCAGATCACCCGGGCCATGAAGTTCGTTTCGGCCGCCCGGCTGCGCAAGGCCCAGGAGCGGGTGATCGCCGCCCGCCCCTACGCGCGCCGGATGACCGAGGTGCTCGAGAGCCTCGCCGCCCGGGTGCCGGAGCACTCCCACCCGCTGCTGGCCCGCCGGGGGGACGAGACGATCGAACTCGTGGTGATCACGGCCGACCGGGGGCTGTGCGGGGCCTATAACACGAACATCATCCGCCGGGCGCTGGAGTTTTTGAACGAGCACTCCGGCCGCAAGGTCGAGCTGAACATCCTGGGGAAGCGCGCGCGCGATTTCTTCCGCCGGCGCCCCTACGCGGTCCGGCACGAGGCCGTCGGCGTCCTGCAGCAGCCGACGTTCGCTGACGCGGCCGCCATCGCCCGGGACCTGATCGAGGAGTTCTCCTCGGGGCGCAAGGACCAGGTCTGGCTCGTCTACAACGAGTTCAAATCGGTGGTGCGCCAGGAGGTGGTCGTGGAGCCGCTCCTGCCGATCCCGCGCATCGAAAGCGCCGACGAGGCCGGCCGCCTGGAGTACATCTACGACGAGCCGCCCGAGCGGATTTTCGCCCGCCTGCTCCCGCGCCACGTCGAGGCGCAGGTCTTCAGGGCGATGCTGGAGGCGGCCGCGAGCGAACAGGGGGCGCGCATGGCGGCGATGGAGGCGGCGACCAACAACGCCGCCGAGATGATCGAAGGCCTGACGCTGTACGCCAACAAGGTGCGGCAGGCGGGAATCACCAATGAACTCATCGAGGTCGTCAGCGGCGCCAGCCGGTAGGGACGGAGCCCGCGCGCGGCGCGGATCGAAGGAGAAACGGGAATGGCACAGGTCGGGAAAGTGGTTCAGATCATCGGTCCGGTGGTGGATTGCCAGTTCGAGGAGGGGCATCTCCCCTCGATCTACAACTGCGTCGTCGTCGAGGGGGACGCGGGCGGGCGGTCCATGCGCGTGACGACCGAAGTCCAGCAGCACCTCGGCGAGAGCCGGGTCCGCTGCGTCGGCATGCAGCCCACCGACGGGCTGGTACGCGGCATGAAGGCGACCGACACCGGGGAGCCGATCACCGTCCCGGTAGGGAAGGAGACACTGGGGCGCGTGATGAACGTGATCGGCGAGCCGGTCGACGAGATGGGCCCGATCGAGGCCGGGAAACGCTACCCCATCCACCGCCCCGCCCCGAGCTTCGACGACCAGAGCACCGAAACGCGGATGCTCGAGACCGGCATCAAGGTCATCGACCTGCTGGAACCGTATGTCCTGGGGGGGAAGATCGGGCTGTTCGGGGGCGCCGGCGTCGGTAAGACGGTGGTGATCATGGAGATGATCCACCGGATCGCCCTGCACCACGGGGGTTTCTCCGTCTTTGCCGGGGTGGGGGAGCGCACGCGCGAGGGGAACGACCTCTGGCTCGAGATGAAGGAGTCGGGCGTCATCGAGAAGGCGGCCCTGATCTACGGCCAGATGACGGAGCCGCCGGGCGCGCGGCTGCGCGTGGGGCTGACGGGCCTGACGGTGGCCGAGTACTTCCGCGACGAGGAGCACCAGGACGTGCTGCTCTTCATCGACAACATCTTCCGCTTCACCCAGGCGGGGTCGGAAGTCTCCGCGCTCCTGGGGCGCATGCCCTCGGCCGTGGGCTACCAGCCCAACCTGGCCACCGAGATGGGGGAACTGCAGGAGCGGATCACCTCCACCCGCCACGGTTCCATCACCTCCATCCAGGCGATCTACGTGCCGGCCGACGACTACACCGACCCGGCGCCGGCGACCACCTTCGCCCACCTCGACGCTACGACCAACCTCGAGCGGCGGATCGTGGAACTGGGGATCTACCCCGCGGTGGACCCGCTGGCGTCGACCTCCAGGATCCTGGACCCTCGCATCATCGGAGAGGACCATTACAGCGTCGCCCGCGAGGTGAAGCGGATCCTGCAGCGCTACAAGGACCTGCAGGACATCATCGCCATCCTCGGGATCGACGAGCTCGGCGAGGACGACAAGCTGACCGTCAGCCGGGCGCGCAAGATCCAGAAGTTCCTGTCCCAGCCCTTCTTCGTCGCCGAGCAGTACACCGGGATCCCGGGCAAGTACCTCCCGGTCAAGGAGAGCATCGAGGGCTTCCGGGGGATCTGCGAGGGGAAGTACGACCATGTCCCCGAGCAGGCGTTCTACATGGTCGGCGGCATCGACGAGGTCCTCGAGAAGGCCAAGCAGATCGACGCCGCCTGACGGCGCGGGGGAACCATGGCATTGCCCGATACGATTCATCTGGAAGTGGTCACGCCCGACAGGCAGGTCTTCAGCGGCGATGTCGACGCCGTCGTGGTCCCGGCCCGGCAGGGGTACATGGGGATCCTGCCGGGGCACGCGCCCCTCCTGGCGGAACTGGGGATCGGCGAGATCTCCATCCGGGCCGGCGACGGTACCGACTACATGTTCTGTTCCTGGGGTTTCCTGGAGGTGCTCCCCGGCCGGGTGGTGCTGCTTGCGCAAACGGCGGAGATGGCGTCCGACATCGACGTCAAGCGCGCCGAGGAGGCGAAGGTGCGCGCGGAGAAGATGCTGGCGTCCACCGACCCCGGGACCGATTTCCGGGGCGCGGAGCTGGCGCTGATGCAGGCGATTTCCAGGCTCAACGCGGCGCACCGGCTGGTCAGGAAACCGCGTCCCTGACATGAAAAAAGCCGCCGGCGGAGGGCGGCCCCCGCCGGCGGCTTCCGATCCGTCCCGGAATTCCTACTGGATCCCCAGTTCCTCCTTGGCCCTCCGGTAAACCTTTTCGATACCGATGGTGGTGTCGTTGTGGAGCGCCTTGTACAGCTGCTCCAGTCTTTCCTTGGCCTTGGGGGCGGTGTCGCCGCCGAGGACTTCGGCCTTGGCGAAGGATTCGATCGCCTCGTCCACCATCTTCTTTTCCCACTCGCACATGCCGATCCAGTAATAGCCCTCGGCGTAGCGCTCGGCCTCGATCGCCTTGCGGAAGGCGTCGATGGCCTCGTCAAACTGTTTCTGGTCGTAAAGGTGGACCCCGATCACATGGTAGGCGTCATGGCGGGCCACAAGCAGGTGTTTCCGGGTGTCCTCCCCGGGCTCCTTCACCAGGTCGGCCGCCTTGATGGTTTCCCGGGCGAAGGCGTCGGCCTTGGTGATGTCGTTCTTGGCCGCGTAAAACTGCATGATTTCGTAGCGCAGCCGGAAGTCCGTTTCGTATTCAGGGTACATCATGACCGAGTCGGCCCATTCCAGGTACTTGTCGTCGTTCCCCATCTTCTTGTACAGCCTGGCGATCTGGTAGGCGATGCTGCCCGTGGGCCGGAGCTTGTAGATCTTCTCGTAGCACTCGACGCACTTTTCGTCGTGCTCGAGGATCTCGGTCGCCTTCGCCAGGTAGGCCAGGGTCTGCAGCTCGCCCGGCCGGAGCTGGCTCCACTGCTCCGCCAGGACCTCGAGTTCGCCGTACTTCTCCGCTTCGGAGGTTTCGAAGAGGAGGCGCTCATAGGAGGAGTTGATGTAGGGCATGAGCTTGGATTCGGGGTATTTGTCCACGAAATCCAGGAGCATCGCCCCGCGCTTGAGCAGATCGGGCTCCTTGTCGGCCGCCGCCCAGGCGTTGTACTCCTCTTCCCCGTACTCCGTCTCCTCTTCCTCGGCCTGGTCCTGAAATGCGGCGAACGAGGCGCCGCCGCCGATGACGAAGAAAAATACAGCCGCCGCGAGTAAGGCTGCAAAAAAAGTCTTGCCGGTACGTTCCATCAATGTTTTCCCCCTCCTGATTCTGCCGGGCGGATCCCCCCGCTTTACCCGTACTAAACGCTTAGAAGCTCGGGGTGCCCGCCAAAAGCCTCAGACAAGCGCCGACGGGATCTCCTCCCCTGCTTAGATGCCGCGCGCCCCCCGAAAGTTTCACGCGCATGCAGGGGGCGGAGTCTCCGGTATTTACCGGAGTCCACCGGCCGCCAACCCCAAACGCGAATTAAATCACAGTTTAGGCTTCACCGTCGAGAGAATTTCGGTGCCTCCCCGACTTTACTGAAAAGGTGACCGATTATGGTATGATTCGGGCTTTCATTCCGGCTTCGGGCCGGGGGGCATCGGAGACATCATGGAATCGAGCCACAACAGTGAGGACCCCGGGCGGGACGCCGGAGGGCCGGAAGGGGAAACCGGGTCCGGGCAGCCGGTAGATTTCGTACGGGCGACGGTCAGGGACGACGTCGGGGCGGGCAAAAACGGGGGGAGGGTGTGCACGCGATTTCCCCCGGAACCGAACGGGTACCTGCACATCGGGCACGCCAAGGCCATCTGCCTGAACTTCGGCATCGCGGCCGAGTTCGGCGGCGACTGTAACCTCCGGTTCGACGATACCAACCCCGCGAAGGAGGATGTGGAGTACGTGGAATCGATCCAGGAGGACGTCCGCTGGCTCGGGTTCGACTGGGGCGACCGCCTCTACTACGCCTCGGACTACTTCGAGCGGCTTTACGAGTGCGCCCTGGAGCTGATCCGGAGGGGGAAGGCCTACGTCGACAGCCTGACGGCGGAGGAGATCCGCTCCTACCGAGGGACCCTGACGGAGCCCGGTAAGGAGAGCCCGTACCGCGACCGGTCGGTGGAGGAGAACCTGGACCTGTTCGGCAGGATGCGCGCGGGGGAGTTCGAGGACGGGAGCCACGTGCTGCGGGCCAAAATCGACATGGCATCGCCGAACCTGAATATGCGCGACCCCACGATCTACCGGATCCGCCGGGTGGGCCACCACCGGACGGGCGACGCGTGGTGCCTCTACCCGATGTACGATTTCGCCCACTCCCTGTCCGATTCCTTCGAAGGGATCACCCACTCGATCTGCACGCTCGAGTTCGAGGACCACCGGCCCCTGTACGACTGGTTCCAGGAGACCCTCGGGCTCCCCTCCCGCTCCCGGCAGATCGAGTTCGCGCGCCTCAACCTCAACTACACCGTCATGAGCAAGCGCAAGCTCCTCCAGCTGGTGAAGGAGGGCCTGGTTTGCGGCTGGGACGACCCGCGGATGCCCACCCTGTGCGGGCTGCGCCGGCGCGGGTACACGCCGGAATCGATCCGGAATTTCTGCGAGCGGATCGGGGTGGGCAAGCGCGACGGGGTGGTGGACGTGGCGCTGCTCGAACACTCCCTGCGGGAGGACCTGAACGCCCGTGCCCCCCGGGTCATGGCGGTGCTGCGCCCGCTGCGCCTCGTCATCGACAACTACCCGGAGGGCAGGGTGGAGAGGATGCAGGCGGTCAACAACCCGGAGGACGCCTCATCGGGCACTCGGGAGGTGGCGTTTTCGCGCGAACTCCTGATCGAGCGGGAGGACTTCATGGAGGATCCTCCCAAGAAGTTTTTCCGCCTGGCCCCGGGCCGGACGGTGCGGTTGCGCTACGCCTGCCTCGTCACCTGCACCGGGGTGGTCAAGGACGAGCGGGGAGAGATCGTGGAGGTCCACTGTCAATACTACCCCAGGGGGGAGGCCGAGGATCTGCCCCGGGCCAAGGCGACGCTGCACTGGGTCTCTGCCGCCCACTCCCTCCCCGCGGAGGTCCGGCTCTACGACCGGCTCTTTTCGACCGAAAACCCGGCCGACGAGAAGGAAGGGAAGGACTTCAAGGCGTGGCTGAACCCCGGTTCGCTCGAGATCCTCGACGGCTGCCGGCTCGAGGCCTCCCTCGGGGCGGCCCGGCCCGGGGACGGGTTCCAGTTCGAGCGGCTCGGCTACTTCTGCATGGACCCCGACTCCAGGCCGGGGAAGCCGGTGTTCAACCGCACCGTGACGCTGCGGGACGCCTGGGCCAAGATTGTCCGGAAGGGGGCCTAGCCCGGTCCGCCCGCGCTTTGCGCTTGAATCCGGGGGGCACTTTTCCTACAATGTCGATAGAGCTGGGAGATCGTCTAATGGTAAGACGGGTGGCTCTGGACCATCTGATCGGGGTTCGAATCCCTGTCTCCCAGCCAAAATCACCCTCCTCCTTTCTGGTTGCACCACATACGCAGGCGATTGACAGGTTGTGCTACATGTAGCACAATCCCATCATGAAAAGGGCCGGGATCAGGGAAGCGCGTCAGAGCCTCTCGGAGCTTATCGAGATGGTGCGCAAGGGAAGGGAAGTGTTGATCACCGATCGAGGCAAGCCGGTGGCCCGGCTGGTGCCTGCGGAGACGTCGAGTGCCCGGGCGTTCCCGGGCCGGGCGGCGTTCCGGCGATCGATGCCCGCCTTGAGCCCGCCTTTATCTTCAACCGTTTGTGAGGATCGTGAAGACCGTCTCTGATTCCGTCAATCCTTCAGAAGGGGATTGGGCCGGCCCGTTATATCTGGATGCCAGCGCACTGGCAAAACTCTACCTGCCCGAACCGGGCAGTGATCTTTTGGATGCGGCCGTTCGGGGACGGCGCGATCTCATGGTCTCGGACCTGGCCATTACCGAAATGGTCTCCGCCATCTCCCGCCGACGCCGCGAGGGAACCCTTGCCGCTGTGTCCTGTGCGCGCCTTCACCGGAAGATTTCGGCCGATATCGGGGACGGGCTCTATATAAAAAGCGACCTGATGCCGGAAGTCCATCGGGAAGCCGAGAGGTTTCTGCTGGCCGTTGATGATGTACCCTTGCGCGCCGCCGATGCTCTCCACCTCGCCCTTGCGAGCCTGTCCGGCGCATCGGCGATCGTCACGTACGATCTGCGTCTGGCGCAGGCGGCGGTCAGGATAGGATCGAACTCTCTGCCTCAGTGATGTGTTCGAAGCATTTTCAGCAATGATGATCGGGAGGATTCGAGGATGAAACTCAGGATGTCGTGGATGATCGCTCTTACGCTGCTGGTTCTTGGAAGTCTGTCCAATGCCCTGGCCGACTGTTCGCGCGGGCAGCTCGAAGCCACGGTGGATAAGTATTTTGAATCGCTTGCGGCGCATTCGGCATCGATGCTGCCGCTCGCGGAGGGTGCCCGGTTTACCGAGAACGGTGTGACCAAAAATGTCGGGGAAGGATTCTGGCGGACGGCGGGCAAGGTCCTCCTCAAGCGGACCCTGATCGATACCGCGAAATGCTCCGCGGCCGTCATCGCCGTCGTCGAAGAGCCGTTCGACTCCAAGACGGTAGGCCAGGCGGGCACGGGAGGTTTCGGCGGCGGCATGGGCGCCCCGGGCGGCGCGCCTGCCGGTGCGGCCGGCGGCACGATGGCCAAGCCCAAGGGGATGCCTGCCGGTGCGGCCGGCGGCACGATGGCCAAGCCCAAGGGGATGCCCGCCGGCGGGGCCGGCGGCGCGATGGGCGCCCCGGGTGGCGCGATGGCCAAGCCCAAGGTGATGCCGGCCGAAGGGACGGTTCGGCCGATCCTGTTCGCCGCCCGGCTCAAGGTCGAGAAGGACAAGGTCACCGAGGTGGAGACCATCGTGGCGCGGGAGAACGAATTCATGTTCAACCCTGAAGCCGTCCTCGCCACGAAGGACCAGGATTGGGACACCATTCTTCCCCCCGGGAAACGCGCGCCGCGCAAAGTGCTGGCGGACGCGGCCAACAATTATTTCGCCCTGTTCGCGGAGGGCTCGACGGTCAGCGTCCCCTTCGCCGAGGTGTGCGACCGCTGGGAGAACGGTTTTCTCACGACGGGGCAGGACCATGACTGTTCGCCGGTGACTTTCAGGAAGCGGATCGGCGTCAGCATGGACCATGGCCCGCGGCGCGTCCTGGTGGACACCGAAAAAGGGATTTCGATCGGCTTCATGATGTTCGGCGGCGGAGCGTCCGCGAACAAGGACAACCCCACGGGCAGCGGCCTGGTGGATTGCCACATGTTCAGGATGAGGGACGGCAAGGTGGACCTGATCCACTCCATCGTCGGCCCCCGGGCGCAGACGATGGGCTGGCCGCTCGAGCCGATCGAATAGGCCCCCGCCGCGGCCGCCTCCATACCCCGGCAGCGAAACCCTTCCGCGGCACCCGGTCCGATTCGGGCCGCGGAAGGCCCTTCCCTCCCCCGGCCTTCATTCCCTTGATCGCCGGGGGATTTTCTGTTTGGATGTTCGGCGGGGATTCGTATGCTTATCTGAAGCACGGGAGGGAATGATGGAATCAGTCACCCTTAATATCGACGGGAAGCCGATCGAGGCGGCCAGCGGCACGACTCTGCTCGTGGCGGCCAGGGCCAACGGCATCGAGATCCCGACCCACTGCAACGACGAGAACCTGCGTCCCTACGGGGGGTGCAGGCTGTGCATGGTGGAGATCGTCAGGGGCGATAGAAAGAGGCTGGTCGCGGCCTGCCTGTACGAAGTCGAACAGGGGCTGGTGGTCCAGACCAGAAACAGCCGGATCGACAGGATCCGGAAGATGATCATCGAGCTGACCTGGCCCAACATGCGCGAATATGCGGAGGAGTACGGTGCCGAGGGGGACAGGTTCGGCAATGAGAACACCGACTGCGCCCTGTGCGGAAAATGCGTCAGGTTCTGCATGGAATCCCAATTGGGCGACATCGTCTATTTCAAGGGACGGGGCATCCACCGGGACATCGACCTCACGCCGGGAAGGGATTTCGACTACGACGTCTACATGAAGTGCATGTCGTTCTGCCCGGGGGGGAGGCTGATGAACAAGATCGTGAAATTGTGGGAGGAATGAGGCGTCACGGGCGCCCGTTTTTGTCACTCTTGTCAAGGAGCGGAATATGAGTCTGAAGGAATACGCCGATTTTGCGAACCAGAACAAGACCTGTTACCTGGCTACCGTCGAGGGGGACCAGCCCCGGGTGCGGTGCCTGGGCATGTGGTACGCGGACGAGACCGGGTTCTATTTCCAGGCGCAGTCGGTCAAGGCGATGTGCCGGCAGCTGGAGAAGAACCCGAAGATCGAGGTCTATTTCAACGCGCCCGACTTCAGCCGGGTGATGAGGGTCTCGGGCAGGGTCCGGTTCATCGATGACCCCGGGCTGAGGGCGAGATGCATCGAGGAGCGCCCCTTCGTGAAGAATTTCGGGATTACGGAGCCGGGCAACCCCCTGCTTGCCGTCTTCCATCTCTACACGGGAGAGGCCTACTTCTGGACGATGGGGGACAGCATGAAGGAAGCCCAAATCCCCCGGGTCCAATTCTAGCTTTTCGGGAGCCTTCCGGCGGGAGCGGGATATCCCGCCCCGTCCCCGATTTCCCGGTCCGTCAGCCCGTTTTTCCTGGCGACCTCGCGGATCCAGGTCCATTCATCCGGATGGATCTCGCCGTCGATCCCGGCGATCATGACGGCGTCGCGGACGAAGAGGCGGGCGATGCTGCGGTCGGAGAACATCATCGGTTTGTTCTTGATATGGGGGTTTTTCAGGACGTCGTCGATCGCCCCCTCGCAGAAGCGCGGGTCGAAATCGAGCCGCTGCCCGAGCCGGATCATTAGGTCCCGCTCCCGGGCGCTGATGACCCGGTCCTTCCGGATCAGCACCAGCAACCCCCGGTAGTAGTTCCCCCGTTCCGCAAGCGGAATGTCCATCGGTATCCTTTCCGGCGGTGGCCCCCCTCCGCCAGCTTCCTGAGAAGCGCCCGCTCCAGTCTACCACCGACCGGGGCCCCGGGCGGCAATTAGATTGACACCAGGCCCGTCTTCGGAGTCAGATGGTAGGGGGGAGTGCGTAATCGCTGGCGTTTGCTCCCCCCTTTGGCTAGAATGGGGCCGTTCGGCGCCTTTTTTGCGGATGGCGATCCAAACGAATAATTTCGGAGCCGGTGCAACATCGGGGGGCCAGTCACAGTATTCATTATTTAGCCCGGTCTGCCGCCCGCCCTTCTGGAAGTCGAACGGCAGAGACCGGGATCCCCTGACCAGGCAATAATTTCAAGGAGGAGTATCCATGGCTGACGAAGAAACCAAAAGGAGCGAAGGGGGAAGCCTCGACCGCAGGAATTTCCTCAAGAGCGCGGGGGTGGTCGTCACCGGC
>JAFGSS010000061.1 GCA_016934555.1 Acidobacteriota bacterium
ACGGCGGCGACGGCGTCGCCGGGGGTTCCCAGGTAGCCCGCGGGGATGGTCGAGAAAGACTGCGCCAGCTCCTCCTCCGGCACCCCCCCGGTATCGATGAAGCCGGGGGAGACGGTGTTGGCCGTGATGCCGTGCGGGGCCAGCATCCGGGCCAGGGAACGGGTGAGCACCAGCACCCCCAGCTTGGCGATGTAGTGGGCCGTGATGAACGGCTGCCCCACCTGCTGGTCGGCGTTCACCATGCTGAAATTGACGATGCGGCCCCACCGGCGCCGCATCATCCCCGGCGCGGCGGCGCGCGCGAGGTAGAAGACCGGGTGGAGGTTGGCGTCGAACATGGCGTGCCACCCCTCGATGCTCTCCTCGACGAGCGGCACCCTGTGGTAGGCGCCGACGCAGTTGATCAGGGCGTCCAGGCGTCCGCGGGCATGTTCGACCTGCCGGACGAGATCGGCCGCCGTGCCGGGGTCGGAGACGTCGGCGCGCACGCAGGTGTGCCCGGGGCCCAGGGCCTCGAGTTCGGCGCGCAGGGTGGCCGCTTCCCTCTCGCTTTGGCGATAGCAGACGGCGACGCTCCACCCCTCCGCCGCCAGGGCGAGCGCCAGCGCGCGGCCGATCCCCCGCACCCCCCCCGCGATGAGGGCCACGCGCGTATTGCCGGATCGATCTTCCACTGCGCCGCCCCCTTCCGTCCTTCCCCCGCCCCTAATTGAAGTGCGGGTTCTCGGGCTTGATGTGCTCGAACCTGCGCACCAGCACGAGCGTCTCCAGCTGCTGCTCGAGCACCGGGATGAGGGCGTCGCAGCGTTCCGACGCGTCGTCGAGCTCCAGCAGGGCCTGCTTCTGATCTATGGCGAGGTTGAGGGTCATGGCGACCATGTTGACCAGGGCGTCGAAATCGAGCTGGGGCATGAGTTCGGTCGCCTGCTGGCGCGCCCCGGTCGCGAGTTCGGTGAACCGGGCGAACAGCCCCCCGATCCGGTTCTGGCGCCCCGCGATCTCCTCCGCCGTCCCGCCCGGCAGGGGGGGATCCATCCGCTCCACCTCGACCCTCTGATAGGGGGAATGCCGGACCTCCCGGAGGATGCGCACCCGGTCGACCCCCACCACCACGATGTTGTACTTGCCGTCCTCCAGTTCCTCGTAGCTCTCGATCCGGCCCAGGCAGGCGATCTCGTGCACCCCGGGCACGCCCCCGGGGCCCGTCTCCCCCCCCGGCCTCACGAGCGCGATGACGATCTCCCGGCTTCCCTCGATCGCCTCCCGGATCATGGTCCGGTACCTCTCCTCGAAGATATAGAGCGGCACCGGGGTTTTGGGAAACAGCACGACATTGGGCAAGGGGAAGAGGGGCGCGATCATTTCGCCACGATCATAGTCAGCCGGACCACCGCAGTCAACAGATAGATCGGTGGCCCGCGGGCGCCCCCCGGTGGTAAAATCAAGACGGACCGGCTGTTCGGGAGAGGATGAAAAGTGCGCAGACTCCTCCTTTTTCTGGCGGGAAGGGAAGGTTTCAGGAATTTCGCCCTGAAGTTCGGCATCTTCCGCCGGTCCGCCTCGCGCTTCGTCGCGGGGGAAACGCTCGCCGACGCCCTCGAGGCCGTGCGCCGGGCGAACGGGCGGAACCTGCTGGGGATCCTCGACCTGCTCGGCGAACACACCCGCACCCCCGAGGATGCCGCCCGGGCCGCCGGGGAGATAGCGGCCGCCCTGGACGCCATCCGGGACTGGAGGGTGCGGTCGCAGGTATCGGTCAAGCTGACGCAGCTCGGCCTGGCCCTCGACCCCGCGCTGGCCCTGGCGAACCTCACGGCGCTGGCCGGAAAAGCCCGGGGGCTGGACAACTTCGTCTGGGTGGACATGGAGGAGAGCGCCTATACCCGGAGCACCCTGGAAATCGTCACCGCGGTTCACCGCGGGTCGCCCGGCATCGGGGTGGCGATCCAGGCCTACCTCTACCGGAGCGAGGAGGACGTGCGCGCCATGGTGCGGCATGGGATTCCCGTGCGGCTGGTCAAGGGGGCCTACCTCGAGCCCCCGGGCGTGGCGTTCGCGCGCAAGAGCCAAACCGACGCCAGTTATCTGAAGCTGATGCGAATGCTGCTCGAAGGGGGGGCCACGAACGCCATCGCCACCCACGACGAAGCCCTCATCGACGCCGCCCTGGCTTTCGCCCGCTCCCGGGGGATTGCGCCCGACCGCTTCGAGTTCCAGATGCTCTACGGCATCCGGCGGGACCTGCAGGCGGAGCTGGCCCGGGAGGGCTACCGCGTCAGGATCTACATCCCCTACGGGAGGCAGTGGTACCCCTATTTCATGCGGCGGCTGGCCGAACGCCCCGCCAACGTGGGCTTCATCCTGCGCAACATGTTCAAGGGCTAGTCCGGGCCCGGCCCGCCCCGGGTCCGGAGGGAAACAAAGGAGGTTTCATGCAGGACACGGTCGTCAGCTGCCCCCGGTGCGGCGCAAAAAACCGGCTGAAGCCCGATGCCGGGGGACGGGCCCCCGCCAGCGGACGGGCTCCCGCCTGCGGCAAATGCCGCTCCCCCCTCCCCTGGGTCGTCGACGGCACCGACATCGGCTTCCGCCGCGAACTGGAGGTCCCGGTACCGGTCCTGGTCGATTTCTGGGCCGAATGGTGCGCCCCGTGCCGCGTGACGGCGCCGGTCCTGGAGGAGTACGCCGGCGAGCTGGCGGGCCGGCTCAAGCTGGTCCGGATGAACGTGGACCGGAACCCGGCGACGGCGGGGCAGTTTCACGTGCAGAGCATCCCGACGATGATCCTGTTCAGGGACGGGCGGCCGGTCGAGACCATGATCGGCGCCCTGTCGAAGAACGCCCTGCGGGAGCGCCTGACCCCCCACGTGGGGTAGTCACGCGCCGTCGCCGATGGTTTCGGGCCAGAGATCGGCCTCGTACGCCACGCGCGCCTCCCCCTCGAGCTGGACCTCCCTGAACCGGCTGCCGGGGTCCGCGCCTTCGGCCGCCTCCAGGAAATGGAGCGTCAGGGTCTCGCCGCTCCGGACCTTCACCTCCACCGGCGACTCGGCCCGTTCCCTGGTGGCCGCCGTGAGAGCCGCGGCGATGCAACCGGTGCCGCAGGCGAGGGTCTCCCCCTCGACCCCGCGCTCGTAGGTGCGGACGGCGATATGGTGAGGGTCCCGCACCCAGACGAAATCGGCGTTGGTCCCGGCGGGGAGGAATTCGGGGTGGAACCGGAGCGCCCGGCCCCAGCGTTCGACCTCCAGGGAATCGAGGTCCTCCTCCGACGCCATGAAGCAGACCGCGTGGGGAACCCCCGTGTTGATGAAGTCGAGGGTGAAGCGCCGCCCCCCGGTCTCGGCCGCCAGGTCCATCCGCTGGCCGTGAGGCAGGGGCATCCGCACCTTCACTTTCGTGTCCAGCAGTTCCGCCCTGACGATGCCGGCAAGGGTGCGGAACTCCATGCGCGGGGCCTCCACGATGCCCGTAAGGTAGGCGAAGCGCGCCGCGCAGCGGGCGCCGTTCCCGCACATCTCGGCCTCGCTGCCGTCGGCGTTGAAGAAACGCCAGCGGAAATCGACCTCGGGGTCGTTCTCGACGAGGATCACCCCGTCGGCGCCGACGGACACCTTGCGGCGGCAGGCGCTCCGGACGAACTCCCCGCAGCGATCGGCGTCGATCACCCGTTGCCGGTTGTCGATCAGGATGAAATCGTTGCCGGTCCCCGTCATCTTGAAAAAACGGAGCCGCCGCCTGGTCTCGAGATTCATGGATGAAACACTCCCTTCGTGACGGGGCCCTGATCCCGCGCCCGGAATTTACTTATAGGGCAATCCCCCGGGGAGCACAAGCGCAGAATCGCGCCGTCCCGCCCGCCGTTTGATGCTATATTTTACGGGAACGGCCGCCGAGGCGACCGGAACCGGGCTGGAAAGGTCCGGCCCGATGGAAACACCGAATCGAAAGGAGGGCAGGAATGGGTACCCGAGGACGCGAAATCGTCGGCATGGACGTCGACGAACTGCTCAGACTTCTCAACGGGGCGTTCGCCAGCGAGTGGCTCGCCTATTACCAGTACTGGCTGGGAGCCAAGGTCATCAAGGGCCCCATGAAGGATGCGGTCGCCGCCGAACTCAACCTCCATGCGACCGAAGAGCTGAATCACGCCACCCTGCTGGCGGACCGGATCGTCCAGCTGGGCGGGGCCCCCGTCCTCGACCCGAAGGAGTGGTTCCCGCTGAGCCCGTGCGCCTACGACGCCCCGGCCGACCCCTACGTCACGGTGCTGCTCGAGCAGAACATCGCCGGGGAGCAGTGCGCCATCTCGGCCTACAAGAACCTCATGGATATCACCAAGGACAAGGACATGGTCACCTACAACATCGCGCTGACCATCCTGGAGCAGGAGGTCGAGCACGAGGAGGACCTCGAGAGCCTGCTGGAGGATATCGAGCTGATGTCCAGCAGGGGACGCTGACGCTCCCCCTGCGCGCCTGTGGACCTCGGACTCCCCGTTGCCTATAATGGATCCCATGACGGATTTCGACAGAGCCCCAGGGAGCGAAGAATTCACGGAGGGGGGGAAAGGCGGGGGAGATATGGACGTTTCCCGTGTCCCCGGCGATCCCGGGGAAGATCTTGAAATGGACCGGGCGGCGCCCGGGGGGATCGCACGCTACGACCCCCTGCGCGCC
>JAFGSS010000062.1 GCA_016934555.1 Acidobacteriota bacterium
TAGCCAATATCCCCGGGGCCGGCCTGCGAAAATCCAGATCCCTGACAAATCCTGGACATCCACCATCTGCGAAATCCTGGACATCCATTGTTTCCACAAAAGGTGGATGTCCAAGATTGGGTTTCCAAGATTGGGTTTCCAAGATTGGGTTTAGCAGAAATCGGTGGATGTCCAAGATTGGGGCAGAAAGAGTGGATGTCCAGGATTGGATTTTGGACATCCATTGATTTTCTAAAAGGTGGGTGTCCGGGATTGCGCTACAAAAGGTGGATGTCCAGGATTGGATTGCGGTCCGGATGGGAGGGTGGGCGGGGGTGGGGCTACTTCATTGCCGAGCCCTGCCAGTCGTCGGGGCCCTCGTATGCATAGGTGCGGAACTCGTCGACGGGGACCATCCCGATCTTTCTCCCCGTCTTTCCCTGGTTTTTGGCCTCGTAGCGCACGGCCTGCGCGCGGACGCAGCGCCCCTGCCCGTTCCGCTCCCGCACGAGCCAGCCGTCGGCGTGGAACTCCCGGATCCCGTCGGGGGCGTAGCGGCGCCAGCCGGCGCGGCTCCCGTCGGGGGCGTAGAGATAAACGTCGCGCCAGTCGGCGGGCGTGGCGATGCGGGGATCGACGTAGTTGGGGCGCCACTCCGCCTTCACCACTCCGGGGAGGAGGAGGCGCCCGACGAGGGCGGCGTTCAACCGCCCGATCATGGAGAGCCCGAAGCGGGTGTGGAGTTCCGCCTCCTCCTTCCCCTCTTTCCGCAGCCGCGTCAGCCGGAAGCGGCCGGCGCCCTCTTCGGCGAGCCCGTAGCGCACGAGCGCCTCCCGTACCTCGGCGAGCGCCGCCTGCGTCTCCTTGCCGGCGGCGGCTTCGAG
Source organism: Acidobacteriota bacterium (assembly GCA_016934555.1). Classification (GTDB taxonomy): domain Bacteria; phylum Acidobacteriota; class UBA6911; order UBA6911; family UBA6911; genus UBA6911. The sequence goes on from JAFGSS010000062.1 coordinate 864, forward strand.
GCGGGCGAAGGCCTCCTCGTTGCCGCTCCAGAGGCCGGGGTCCTCCAGCAACCTCCCGAGCGCCACTGCGGCGGCCGCGGCGGCCCCGGCGGGGAGCTCCCGCTCCTTGCGCTCCAGGATCGCCCGCCCGGCCTTTTGGGCCTCCGCGAGTTCCTTGCGCGCATCGGCCAGCGCCTTCGGGTCGGCCTTCCCCCCCGCTTTGCCGGCGGCTTCGATCTCCGCCTTCCGCTCCGCCGCTTCCCGGGCTGCCGCGCTCGCCGCGCGGTATTCGGGGGCGAGCGCGCGGAGGCGACCGGCCGCCCCGGCGCCGAGGCGCCCTTCGAGAAGGCGCGCGGGGAGGGAGTCCCCCGCTTCAAGGACGCCGAAGAATTTTTCCCAGTCGGCGACCGATGCGCGCGCGGAGCCGGCGCCGTACCCGATGTCCACCAGCCGGCCGTCCCCCAGGTAGGTCCGGGCTTCGTTGTCGGGCATGTAATACGTGACGAACGCGGGGGGGGAGTACCAGTCGCCGTTATGGACGAATACGCCGATGTCCACCCGGTTGGTTTCCAGCTCCGGGTCGAAGGGGAGCGCGAAACGGTCGTGGAACGGGACCGTGATTTCGGCCCGGGAGCGCTCCTCGTTGAGATAGCGGATCCGGACCGCGGCGGGGTCGCCGCGGAGCACCGACCAGAAATAGCGCAGCGGTTTCCCGTTGAGGTCGCGGCTCTCCGTGGCGCTGACGGTGATGCGGCGCTCGCGCGCCGAGCCGCGGAAGACGCGGGCGATCACGGCGGGGGTGTCGCCCAGCACCTCCGTCCGCCGCGGGTCGAAGTAATCGACCCCCCCCCGGGCGCCCTCCTCCCGCTCCGCCCGGATCAGGGCGATGGGGGGGAGGCTCGAGAGGGTGATCCGGTGCGCCCCCTCCACCATGGCGCTCGGGTCGAGGTCGGAGCCGCGGAAGACCGTGGGATGGGCGCGGCCGGTCAGGTAGTCCCCGGGGTCCTGGAGCCGCTTCGAGGTGGCGCGCAGGAGCATCTGGACCGTCGGCATCAGCATCCCCGACTCGGCCAGCTTCCGTTTGACCTCGGGGCGGAAGGCGGCCAGCGTTGAGGCGATGGCGCGCAGGAAGGGCTGGTCGGAGCCGGAGGAGCCCTGAGAGATGACGAGGTAGGGGGTGTTGGTGGGGAAGAGGTCCCCGTAGCCGTCGCGCGCGCGGCCGTCGGGGCCGGCGCCACCGGGGCCGTTGCGGCCCGGGTCGTGGTCGCGGTGCTCCGGGTAGACGTACAGGTTGTTGCGTGAGTACTGCGCGAAGAGGAAATCGAGCCCCCGGGTCTGGGCGTAGTAGTGTCGCGGCAGGCTCCCCCCCGCCTCCGGGGCGGCAGACGTGGAGGAGTTCCCGATCACGACCTGGGGGAGGACCCTCGATTGGAGCGCGTAGTCGGCGTTGCGCTTCCGTTCCGCCTCGGTGTAGGGGACGGCCTCGAGCTGGGGGAAGCGGGCGAGGTCGAGCCGCGAGTGTCCCCGGTCTCGGTTGTCGTAGCGGTCCCCGATATTCCCCGCCGCGGTTCCCTCCGCGTACCAGCGGCGCAGGGCCCGGGCGATCTCGCCCGAGTCCGAGTCGGACACGATGGGGGCTTCCCCCGGCGCCCGTCCGGGTGCGGTCGGCTGCGCCCCCCACAGCAGGCCCAGCGCCGCGGAGGCGGCCAGGAGGAGGGACGGGAGGAGGCTCTTCCCTCTTCGAATGAATCCCTCCTGTCCCGGCATGAAGCCCCTCCCTCCCTGGAGGGAGTCCTTCCTCGACCGGCGGGAGTCCCTGATCGATTGGAGGGATCCTTTGCTCGACGGATGGGGGCCCCTGCCTGATGGCAGGGAGTGTCTTCTCGACCGAAAGGAGTCCTTGATCGACGGAAGCGAGTCCTTGATCGACGGAAGCGAGCCCTTGATCGACGGTGAGGAGTCCCCGCTCGACAGGGAGGAGTTCTTGTTCGACGGCAGGGAGTCCTTTCTCAAGTGCAGGAGCTTTTTCCGAGGAGGAAGGGAGCGACGGCGGACTCTCACCGCCCCTCCAGCGCCGCGATTTCGGCGACGACGGGGGCGTGGTCGCTGGTGCCGAATGCGGCCAGCACCGAACAGCTTGAAACGGCGGCGGCCGCGCCCGGGCTCGCCAGGACGTAGTCGAGGCGCCAGCCGATGTTTTTGGCCCTCATCTGGCGCCAGGGCGGCCACCAGGTGTAGAGAGCGTCGTTATCGGGGTCGAGCTCGCGGCCGACATCGGTGAGGGCGCCCGATGCCAGGAGCCGCTCGAAGGCCGCGCGCTCGTCGGGCCGCTGGCCGATGGCGTCCGCCCGCCGTTCCTTCGGGTGGACGTCCCGATCGGTGCGGGTCACGTTCATGTCGCCGCACAGGACGAGTTCGAGCCCCTCGGAGCGGCACGCGGCGGCGTAGCGCTCCAGCTCCGCGAGGAAGCGGAGCTTGGCGTCGTAGTCCTTCCCGCCGTTCGGGACGTAGACCGACCCGACGACGGTGCGGCCGATCCGCACCACGGCGATGCGGGTCTCGAAATCGAAATCGGGGTGCTCGAAGCGGGCGGGGGCCGGCAGGAGGTCGCGCCGGACCGCGAGGCCCACACCGGAATAGGCGCGCTCCCCGTGCCAGCAGCTCCAGTAGCCGTCGAGTTCCCTGAGCGGAGCCGGGACCTGGTCGGGGCGGGCCTTGAGTTCCTGCAGGCAGATGACGTCCGGCCGGTCGCGCCCGATCCACTCGAGCACCTGCGCCTCGCGGGCGCGGATGCCGTTGACGTTCCACGTGGCGATTTTCACCCGTTCCTCCCTGGCGATGCGAGAACCGTCGACGATCTAATACTGTCACCCCGGCGCCGCCCCGGGCAACCTCAAAGTGCGCGCGCGAAGGGGGCATCCATTCCGGGGGTTGGCCGGCCGGGGGAGCCGGCGGCAAAGTGGCAGGCGGGGGCTCCCGCCGCGCCCTCATGCGGGACGGGGGGCTCCCTCTCCTCTGTCGGGGGCGCATAGGAACCAAAGCGCGATGACGGTGAGGACGAGACCCGCGAGGGAGAGGACGGTCGGCATTTCCGCGAAGAAGAGCAGGCCGAAAAGCATGGCGGCCGAGGGTTCGCCCCCCGCGGCCAGGATCGCCGCCTTCCCCGTTTCCACGTAGCGGAGCGACAGGGTGTAGAGCACGTAGGGAAGGACCGACGCGAGGA
>JAFGSS010000063.1 GCA_016934555.1 Acidobacteriota bacterium
AGACGCCTTCCACGATGAAATCGCCGTTGTCGCCGGGGACGATCCAGAGCCCTTTCCTTATATGCACCTGGCTCGTGATCGCGCCGATAGCGTTGGCCACGTCGGCGTCTTCCGGTATGACGGCCCTGGTTTCGAGGGGAAGGACGGCCTGCGGAAGAAAGAACCGGATCGGCGCCCCGATGCCGACGACCGGGCGCCGGAGGCGGATCGCCACCTCGTAATCCGGGTGCTGTTCCCCAAGGAGATGGCGGACCAGGGTTCGGCAGACCGGACACCTCTCCATCCTGTCCGGGTCGGTGTCGTCATCCAGGCTCCGCTTGAGCAGTTCCAGGGACAGCCGCCGGGTCGCCAGGGCGAGGAGGTGGGCCGCCATCCCGTCGAGGGGCATGCGGCACAGCACCGCATAAAACCCGGCATAGCGCCGGGCCGTTTCCGCGTCCCATTCCGTGTAGCGGCCGTCGATATGCAGCAGGTCGGTGAGCGTCAGGCCGCACCTTTGAACGATGCCCCGTCCCTCGAGCCGCTGCAGGTGCAGGCTGGCCTCGGTGGCGGCTCCGAAGACCTGAAGCAGCTCCTCCATCGAATGCGGCCGGTGCTCGAGCTGCCGGAGGATCTTTTCCTCCAGGGGGGTGAGCGGCAGCGACCCGGGATCGCCGGTCCGGACCAGGAGCGCCATCTTTTCCGTGGACCCGCCGTATTGCCGCAGTCGGAGGGCCACGTAATCGAGGGCGGCTTCGGTGCCGGGCCGGTGCCGGCCGAGCCAGGCGACCGGGGCCACCCGCCGGGGGCCGATGTGGAATTGCGTCCGCTCGAACCGGATCAGGCTGTCCCCCCCCAGGCCGACGGTGCGGATATCGAGCGCCTTGACGTGGGTCCGGCGTCCCCCGACATGGGACCCCTCCTCGTCGAGCCGGACCCGGCCCGAAGCCAGGGCGGCGGTGTCGGTCGTCGTCCCGCCCATGTCCACGACGATCGCGTCCTCCAGGCCGGTCAGGTGGCGGGCGCCCGCCACGCTGGCGGCGGGGCCCGAGAGGATCGTCTCGACGGGGCGCCGTTTCGCCAGATCGGCCTTCATCAGGGTGCCGTCCCCCTTGACCACAAAAACGGGGGCGTCGATGCCGTACCGCTGCATCACCCTTTCGAGGTCGAGCAGCAGGCCGGCGATCCTCGGGATGATCCTCGCGTTCAGGATGGCCGTGACCGCCCGGGTCTGGAAATCGAGCGTGTCCGAAAGCTCGTGGCCGCACGATACGAAAAGACCCGTTTCCTCCTCGAGGCAGCTCTTGACCCGGAGTTCGTGCTCGGGGTTGATGGAACCGGCGAACCCGGAGACGGCGAAGGCGGCCACGGCGTGCCGCTCCACCATGCGGCGCGCCACCTCCCTGACCTCTTCGGCCCGGACAGGCGCCAGTTCCCTCCCCGTGATGTCCAGCTGTCCCTCCACGACGGCCTGCGGCCGGCAGGGGATGTTCCGGGCGATATCCAGTCCGAAGGGGGGCATGAGGAGGAGGCCGACCTTCTGCCCCTCGTTTTCGACGATGGCGTTGGTGGCCAGGGTGGTGGAGAGCGACACCAGCTCCGCATCCCGCAACCTCTCCCGTTCGAGCTGCCCGAGCGCCTGGCCGATGCCCACCGTGAAATCCCACCGCGTGGTCGGCGCCTTGGCCTTCGAGAGGGTCCGGTTCGCCTCGAAATCAAAGAGGACGGCGTCGGTATAGGTGCCGCCGGCATCCACTCCCAGGCCGATTTTGATGAAGCCGCTGTCGCTCAATGGTTTTCCGGGACTCCCGCCCAGGGAGGTATTAACACCTTTTCGCGGGCGCTTCAACGCCCATCTGGGCCGCCCCGAAGGCGCCCGCGGGCGGGGGGCCGACCGGCGGACATGGGGGTTGACTTATGGGCCGAATGCATTAGAATCATAAACGTTTTGTTTTAGAGGATTTAGGGTGCGCATGGGCAGGTTTGCATTTGACTTGGCCCTGCCCTTTAGGGCACCTTATTGCGTACGCTCAGCGGAGTCGGGCTGCGGAAGCCCCCCGGTCGCTGGGGGACATCATCGGCGGGAGCCGCATCCCACAGCGTGTGGGGCAATGATGGCTGGATCATTTGGGAATGGAGTGACGCACAATGATAATAATTGCTGAGAAGATCAATGGATCGATTCCGTCCGTGGGCAAGGCGATTGAAGCCGGAGACGCCGATTTCATCAGGAACCTGGCCAAGGTGCAGTCCGAGGCGGGGGCCGATTTCATCGACGTCTGCGCATCCGTCGAGGTTTCCCGGGAACTGGAAACCCTGAAATGGATGATCGATATCGTCCAGGAGGCGACCGACACCCCCATAGCCGTGGACAGCCCGAGCGCCGAAACCTGCGCGAAGGCGATCGATTTCTGCAAGCGACCCGGGCTGGTCAATTCCGTGTCGATGGAGGGGAACAAGATCGAGACGGTCTTTCCCAAGATCGCCAGGACCGACTGGCAGTGCGCCGCGCTCCTGTGCGACGACACGGGAATTCCGCGCTCGGCGGAGAAGCGCCTCGAGGTGCTCGAAGCGCTGATGCAGAAGGCGAAGGAGTACAACATCGCCCCCTCCCGGCTGCACATCGACCCGCTGGTGGAAATGCTGGCGACCTCGGACGACGGCGTCAACATGATCATCGAGGTCATGAAGGAGATCCGGAGACGCTACCCCACCATCCATGTGACGGGGGCGGCCAGCAACATCTCGTACAACCTCCCGGCCCGGAAGATCGTGAACCAGGCCTTCGTCGTCCTCGCCATGAACGCGGGGCTGGACAGCGTGATCCTCGACCCGTTGAACCGGGACCTGCGGGGCCTGATCTACGCGACGGAAGCGCTCCTGGGGCGCGACGAGATGTGCATCGAGTTCATCCAGGCGTTCAGGAGAGGCGTGTTCGGCACGCAGCCCCAGGCGCCGGCAAAGAAATAGCTCTCCCGTCCGCCTTCGCCGGTGACCCCAGGCGGGCGTGCCCGCCGAAGCGCGCGGGCGAAGGCGGGCCGTTTTCCTTAGCATCTTCGGGCAGGACGTGCTAGAAAATAATGCGCGCGGCTGTTTCGATACCGCTGGATTCATTGATAGAAGGACGGTTTTTCTGGAATCAACCTCTCCGGCCCACGGCCGGGACATTACGAAAATCAGGTGAAAAGACATGGCCAAGATCGACGAAGTCAAAGAACAGGTTATCATCGGCAAGACCAAGATAGTTCCCGGACTGGTCCAGGAAGCCCTGGACGAAGGAAGCGCCGCGAAGGACATCCTTCAGGCGATGATTGATGGCATGAAGGTGGTGGGAGACCGGTTTTCCGCCGGAGAAATCTACGTGCCCGAGATGCTGATCGCGGCAAAGGCGATGGCCAAGGGGGTGGAAGTGTTGAAACCCCTCCTGAGCACCGAAGCCTCCACCTCCCTGGGCACCTGTGTCATCGGGACCGTCGAAGGCGACCTGCACGACATCGGGAAGAACCTCGTCAACATGATGATCGGCAGCGCCGGTTTCGACATGGTGGACATCGGCGTGGACCAGACGCCCGCCAAGTTCATCGAGGCCATCAAGAGCAACAAGAACGTGAAACTGGTGGCGTGTTCGGCTCTTCTGACCACGACCCTGCCGGCGCTCAAGAAGACGGTGGACGCCATCAGGGAGAGCGGCCTGCAGGGCTTCAAGATCATCGTCGGCGGAGCGCCCGTGACCCCGAAATTCGCGGAGGAGATCGGGGCCGATGCCTATGCGCCCGACGCCGGATCCGCGGCCGAAAAGGCGAAAGCCATCATCGCGGCCTAACCCACCCCGATCGGAGAAAGGGTTTCATGCTGACCAAGAGACAGAATCTGCTGGAAACCATCCGCGGCGGCAACCCCGACCGGTTCGTCAACCAGTACGAGGCGTTCGATTGCGATCCGCGCTCCCCCTTCGGCATGATCATGGGGGACCCCATCGCGGCCGCCTCGCCGAGGGTGGGCCGCGGGGAGCCTCCGGCCAAGGACGGCTGGGGCGTCACCCGGGCCTGGCCCGCCAACGTGCCGGGAGCTTTCCCGGTGCACGACGAGGCCCACAAGGTGCTCAAGGACATCACCCAGTGGGAGAAGATCGTCAAGGCGCCGCGGCTGGACTACCCCCAGTCGGAGTGGGACAAATTCAAGCCCCAGATCGACGCCATCGACAGGAGCGACGTATTCGTCACCCTGTTCGGGGCGCCCGGGATCTTCGAGCAGCTCCATTACCTGATGGGGATGGACGACTGCCTGATCGCCTTCTACGAGGAACCGGAGGCGATGAAGGACCTGATCGCCTACGTCACCGACTGGAAGCTCCGTTACGCCAAGCTGGTCTGCGACAACTTCGCCCCGGAGGTCATCTTTCAGCACGACGACTGGGGCAGTCACCGGTCGTCCTTGCTCTCCCCGGACATGTTCGAGGAGTTCTTCCTGGAACCGTACAAGAAGTGGTACGGATACTACAAGCAGAGGGGCGTCCAGCTCATCGTGCATCACAACGACGCCTACAGCGCCAACCTCGTCCCCTTCATGATCGAGATGAAGATCGACATCTGGCAGGGGTGCGTCACGACGAACAAGGTGTCGGACCTCATCAGGAAGTACGGCGGCAAAATTTCCTTCATGGGGGACATCGACAACGGTCTCGTCGACCGTGAAAACTGGACCCAGGAGCTGGTCGAGCGGCACGTCCGCAGGGCGTGCGAGGAAAACGGCAAGCATTACTTCATTCCCTGCATCACCCAGGGGGGCAAGGGCGCCGTCTACGACGGGGTCTACGACGCCATTTCCCGGGAAATCGACAAGATGAGCAAGGAAATGTTCCGCTAGAGCGGACACCACCTTGCCCGACCGGGAGCCGGGGGGCGCGCCGCAGTGAGGTCGCGCCCCCCGGCTTTTTTCATTCACCCCCCCGGCCGGGCGCGGCCGGGGCCACCCTGCCGCCGATCGCGCTCATTCCCGGAACAGGAGCGGGGCGAATTCCCGCAGGCAGCGGCGCCAGGACTGGAACTCGTGCGCCGTGTCGGGGGAAACGTAGAAGACGCTCCGGATCCCGGCCTTCGCGAGCGCCTCGGCGTCCGCCCGCGGGTCGCCGCCGAACCCGGCGGGAGCCCCGGCGCGGGGGGCACCGAGTTCGCGGCTGCCGTACCCGACAAACACCAGCTTGACCTTTTCCCTGAAACCGGGGGCGGCCTTCATGTCCGCGGGGGAGATCGAACCGCCGCTGAAGAGGCCGATGTGCGAGAAGGTGTCCAGGTGCTCGAGGGTGATCCAGCGGGTCTCCATCCCCCCCATCGACAGCCCGGCCATGGCGCGGTGCGCCGCGTCGGGAAGCGTACGGAAATGGGCGTCGACGTATGGAATCAGCTCGTTCAGGAGGACCGTCCGGAAGGGGCCGACATCGAATTTGGCCAGCCCGCCGATCCGGGCGTCGTTGGTCATGCCGTAGGTCATCACGATGAGGAAGGGGCGGGTGTTCCCCGCGGCGATCAGGTTGTCCATGATCAGGTGCGCGCGCCCCTGGTTGCTCCAGGCAGTTTCATCCTCGCCCCAGCCGTGCTGCAGGTAGAGCACAGGGTAGCGCGCAGAGGGGTCCCGGTCGTAGCCGGGGGGGGTGTAGACGAATGCCCGGCGCACCGTGCCGGTGCTCTTCGAGGGAAAGAGCACCTGCTCGACCCGGCCGTGGGGCACGTCCTTGAGCGCGTAGAAATCCTGGTCGCCGGCGGGGACCTCGATCCCGCTCTCCCAGCGGGTCGAACCGTAGAAATGGAGGGCGCCGGGGTCGTTGAACGTCCCCCCGTCGACCGAAAGACGGTAGTAGTGGAACCCCTCGTCGAGCGGCGCCGCCGTGGTGCCCGTCCAGGCGCCGTCTTCCCCTTTCCGGAGCGGGGTCCCCTCGCGCCCTCCCAAGCTTACACTGACGCTTTGGGCCTGGGGCGCCACGATGCGGAAGCGCGCGTGGCGCTGGGAGTTGACCTGCGGGTATTCCTGCCCGGGCTGGTTCAGCGTCGAGGGCTTGAAGTCCTCCTTGACGGCGGTCGCGGGGGTCTGCGCCCCGGCAGCGGCGCCGAAAAGCCCGGCGGCGGCGCCGAAAAGGGAAAGCAGGACGACGGCAATGGTGGGTGGTTTCATGGTGTTTCTCCTTGTGAGTTGAGAGGCATTCCCGTTTTCGGCCGGGGCGCGGCCCTTTTCCGCTTCGGTTTCCCGTTTTCGGTCCCGACGATATCCGGGGCGCGCAGCCCGGCGGCGGCATAGGGCAGGATCTGCTCGAACGTCGCCTCCAGGTCCTCCGGGTCGCAGCGGCCGCCCGACAGGGCGGTCAGCGAAGCCGGCTGCCGAATCCCGAAAAAGAGGGCACCGGCCACGAAGTGGAGACGCCACATCACCGTCTTTTCCGAGAGGTGGGGGAGGCTGCGGCGCAGCGCCCGGATAAAGGCCCGGTGCGACCGGTTCATGTAGCCGGCCAGCGCATGGGTGTATTCCCACCGCTCGTGCGACAGGTTGGCGATGATGCGCAGGTGAGTCCTCCGGCCCGCTTCGGAATCCCCCTGCCGCAGGCAGGGGAGGATCCAGGCCCTGAGGATCTCCTCAACCGTGGCCGTCCGCCCGCCGCGCGTGACCGACCGCAGTTCCCTCAGCCCCTCCTCGACCAGGGGAGCCACGTGCGAACGGAAGACCTCGTCGAACAGCGCCTGCTTCCCGCCGAAGTAGTACCCCACCAGGGAGAAATGCACCCCGGCGTGGGAGGCGATGTCGCGCACGGAGACCTCCCGGAATCTCTTGCGGGAGAAGAGTTCCTCCGCCGATCGATAAATCCCGTCCCGCGCGCTCGCACCCGAAGCTGCCGCGCTCCTTTTCAATGTACCGGTCTCCGTTATCAAAAGTCCGCCGTCCCCCCGCCCGGGAAACTGCCGGCGATTATGTCTTGAAGCGGGCGGCCGTTTCGTATTATAAAGCGGTCGCCCGGGTTTTATACAAGTGTATAATTTCATGTCACAAAAGGGCCGCGAGATCCGTAATAGCATCAAAAGTGTGTGCTTTTCGTTCTTGAGACAGGAGGAAACCGAAATGCTTCGATGGACCGTTGCTTGTTTATGGTTGCTGCTTGTCATCACCCCGTCCGCCTTCGCCCAGGCGCCCCCCGCCGGTTCGGGCCCCTACCCGGCCATCATCGAAGGTGATCCCGGTTTGCCCGGCCACACGATCTACCGGCCCGCGGACCTGGGCCCGTTCGGCCCGCAGAACCCGCTCCCCGTCATGGCCTGGGGCAACGGCGGCTGCGCCAATTCCTCCCAGATGCACGCCCCGTTCCTGGTCGAAGTGGCCTCCCACGGCTACCTGGTCGTCGCCATCGGTCCCTACCGCGAGGGAGCCCCGGCCGCGAAAGAAGGGATGACGGGGGGCGGTACGAAGTCCGCCCAGCTCCTGGAGGCCCTCGACTGGGCCACGGCCGAAAACAGGCGCTCCGGAAGCAGATACTCCGGGAAGGTGGCCCCGGCGAAATTCGCCGTGGCGGGAATGAGCTGCGGCGGTTTGCAGGCCCTGGAGGTCTCCCCCGACCCGCGCGTGGCCACCACCCTGGTCATGAACAGCGGCATCCTGAACACCCCCTTCGGGGCGCCGAAGGAAGGGATGCCCAAGGCGCCGCCGTCCGGGGGCGCACCGAAGACGGGAGCGCCGCCAAAGGCCGGTGCGGCGCCGAAGATGATGATGTCGATGCCGGCGGTGGACAAGGCGCTGCTCCGGAAGTTGCATGCCCCTGTTTTCTACGTCATCGGCGGGGAGAAGGATATCGCGTTCCCCAACGCCACCGATGATTTCGCCAAGATCGATACCGTCCCGGTGGCCATGGCCAATTTCGACGTGGGCCACGGCGGAACCTACATGGAGCCGAACGGCGGGGAATTCGGCAAGGTCGCCTCGGCCTGGCTGAAGTGGCAATTGAAGGGGGATGAAACGGCCGGAAAGATGTTCACCGGTCCCGCCTGCGGGCTCTGCGTCCACTCCGAATGGAAGTTCGAGAAGAAGCGGATCCCCTAGACGGGCCTCGAGAAAAGGAGAAGTGCGGATGAATGGAACAATGAGCAGGGCGGCGGGATTCGTCGTCATCCTGGCGGGTCTTTTCGGCGGGGGGTCCCCGTGCTCGGCGCAGGCCGGGGCTTCCGGCGCGGCGAAGGAAATCAACAGCGGGGACTGCACGGCGGCGAAGCTCGGCTCCACCATCCCGGCCTCGGCCATCGGCGAACCGGTCTCGGCCGTAACGCTCGACCCTCCCGTCTGGAAGGATGCGGCCGGGCCGAACCCTGCCTACTGCAGCGTGAACGGGTCGATGGCCCCCGTTTCCACCGAAGCCACAGCCAAGCCGATCCATTTCCAGGTGGTCCTGCCCGCCTCCTGGAGCGGCCGGGCGGCCCAACTCGGGGGCGGGGGGATGAACGGCATGATCCCCAACCTCCTGGGCGGGGTGGACATGGGGCCGGGACCTTCCCTGATCGGGCGGGGGTTCGCCACCTACGGCAGCGATTCGGGGCACCAGATGAGCTTCGGGTTCGGCCGCAAGACGGCGGCGGGCCCGGCGGCCGGTTCGGGCGACGACTGGGCCCTCAACGACGAGGCGATCCGAAACCTCGGCTACATGCAGTTGAAGAAGACCCACGACGCCGCACTGGTGTTGATCGAAAGGATGTACGGGAACAAACCGCGCTACAACTACTTCTTCGGCACCTCCCAGGGGGGGCGCGAGGCGCTGACCGTGGCCCAGCGCTATCCCGCGGACTATGACGGGGTGGCGGCCAACGTCCCGATCGTGAGCCTCACCACCCTCATGCTCGCTCCCGACCTGATCCGGATCCAGGAAAAGCCCCTGGACCGCTGGGTGACCCCGGCCAAGGCGAACGCGGTCCGGGCGGAATTCATGCGGCAGTGCGACGGGCTGGACGGGCTCACCGACGGGGTCATCAACAACTACATGGCCTGCCGGGCGATCTTCGACGTCCGCCGGGGCGAGCCGGGGCGCAACCCGTGGCAGGCGAAGCGCTGCCCTGACAACATCGACCCGAACCCCGAAGACACGAGCGCCGCCGCCTGCCTGACCGACGGCCAGATCTCCACGCTCCAGTTCGTCTACAGCCCCTATCCGTTCGCGACCCCCCTGGCCCATGGCGTCCAATCCTTCGGGATGTGGGTGCCGAACTCCGACGCCGCGAGCAGCGGCCTCATCGCCGCCCGGCGCTTCCGCGGCCAGGAAGGGGCGCCCGAAACCGCCCCGGCCCACAACCATCTCGGAACCCTGGGGGTGACGGGGTTCCTGATGCGGGACCTGGGCGCCAACCCGCTCGATTACGTCGAGGGGGGGCGCTACGACGCCAGGAGGCGTGAACTCTCCCTGGCGCTCGACTCCACCGACCCGAACCTGGAGCCCTTCCTCCGGCGCGGGGGGAAGATGCTGGTCGCCATCGGGACCAACGACACCCTGGCGTCCCCCGGCGCTCAGCTCGATTATTTCCAGTCGGTCATCGACGTGATGGGGAGGGAAAAGGTCGATGCCTTCGCCCGCTTTTTCGTGCTCCCCCAGACGGGGCACGGACTGAGCGGCACCTCCTATTCCGTGGACGGCGACGGCCGCCCCGTGGAGCCGGCCCCCATCCCCGGCGGCTTCAGCCGTTTCGATCTGCTGGTCCGATGGGTCGAACAGGGGACGCCGCCGCCCAAGGCCGTGACCGTGAGTGCGGGGGAGCGGAGCCTCCCGATGTGCTCCTACCCGGCCTACCCGAAATATGTCGGCGGCCCGGAGGGCCTGGCGGCTTCCTACACATGCGCGGCTCCCTGATGATGGAAACGCCGATCCGGAAAGGTCATGCAATGAAATCTTACAGTCGGACTGTCTTCACCCTCCTCGCGCTCCTGGGCGCACTCCTCGTCCTGCCCGGCCGACCCTCGCGCGGAGAGGCCGGGGACGCGGCGCGGGCCGCGGGGAGAGACCGGGTCCTCATTCCGAACCCCTCATGGCCCTGCGGGATGCCCGAAGGGATCCCGGCGCCCGAAAAGGGGGTGCCGGTGCTGAAAGCCGAACTGCGGCTCGGCGCCGTGCACGACCTCGGCCGGACGCCCTACGGGAAACGGAAGGTGCTGGTGATCGAGGGGGGGACCGTCTCGGGCGCAAAGATCCGGGGCTCGGTCATGCCGGGCGCCCTCGACCTCCAGCTGGACTATCCCGGCGGCATGGAAATCGAGGAGATCCTCGTCCTGCGCACCGAGGACGGGAAGTACGTCTACATGCGGGGCGCGGGGACGGCGGTGGACCCGGGCGACGTCCGGATGGTGCCCGCGTTCGAGGCGCCGAACGACAGCGCCTGCGCCTGGCTCAACCGGGGGACCTACGCCGCCCGGCGAACGGTCGACGAGGCGGCGCGGAAGATGACGCTTACGGTTTTCGACGTCTCGGCCGCCGTCGCCGGCGGGGAGGGAAAGGATCCGGTCCGGGTGACCAAGCCTGAGGGCCTCCCCGGCCAGCCCTGGGACTACCGCAAGGCGGCGCCCGAAGAGGAGCGCGGGGCGATGCTGATCGACGAAAACGTGACCCTCGGACCGACCCAGATGGTGGGGCCCGCGGGCGACCGCGTGCGCAACATCATCCCGATCACGGGCGGGAGCGTAAGCGGCAGGATCCGCGGCAAGGTCCTGGCGGCCGGCGCCGACTACCAGAACCTGGCCAGCCCGCCCACCATCGACGCCCGTTACCTCTGGCAGACGGAGGAGGGGGAGGTGATCCTGGTGCGCAACGGCGGGACCATGGACCGGCTGGCGCCCACCTTCGAGGTCCGGGTGGACAGCCCCTACGCCTGGCTGAACGGGGGGAGGTACCTGAGTTCGAGCCCGCGCATGGGACAGGGGGGGGTCGCGCTCACCTTTTACGAAACGAAACGCTGAACCGCCCCCCCGCAGGGGCTTGCTGAAACCACACTTCGAAACGGAGAACCGTCATGAACCACGTCCGCAGAACAGTCCTCACCCTCTCCCTGGCCGCGCTGGGCATCGGCATGATGGCGCCCGGGTCCGCGCCCGGCCAGGCGCCCGCACCGCAGGCCGGCCGCAAGGCGCCTCCCGCTGCGCGCGGCGGCTTCATGCAGATGAAGGTCGACCCGCGCGTCCAGATGCGGTCCTACCTTTTCAAGGAAACGAACGAGAAGATGGAGTACGCGCTGTTCGTCTCCTCCAAGGTGCGCAAGGAGGAGAAGGCCCCCCTCATCGTCACCCTGCACGGGCTGGGCGCGGGCCCGGCGATCATGTTCGGGGCGAAGGCCCTGGAACTGGCCGAGCAGGGGGGCTACATCCTCGTGGGCCCGATGGGGTACAACGTGCGCGGCTGGTACGGCATCTCCATGAAGGGGTTCGGGCCCAAGCCGAAGCCCGCGGGATCCGAAGGGGCGGCCGCGAAGCCGAAGCCCTCGATGTTCTCCAACGCCGACGACCCGGAGAACCTTTATGAACTGAGCGAGAAGGACGTGATGCACGTCCTCGACCTCGTCCGCGGGGAGTTCAAGATCGACGAGCGGCGGATCTACCTGATGGGACACTCCATGGGCGGGGCGGGGACGCTCCACCTCGGGGTGAAATACCCCTCGATCTGGGCGGCGCTGGCCCCGATCGCCGCCGCGGCGTTCACCATCGACCCGGACAGCATGAAGGCGATCCCCGAAACCCCCATCCTCTTCGTCCACGGGGACGCGGACGAGGTGGTGCCGGTCGCCAACACGCAGCGCTGGGTGGCCAAGGCCCGGGAACTCGAGCTGACGCACGAATACCTGGAAATGCCGGGGATCAGCCACGGCCCCGTCATCGAAGGGGCGCTGCCGGCGGTGTACGCGTTCTTCGCCAAGCACTCCAAACCTGCGGTACAGTAATGCGCCGTCACCCGTTTCTGCGGGCGGCCTGCGCCTCTTCGAGCGACCGGAACCGGAACACCCCGCGCGGACGCTCCGTCCGCGCGATCCGCCGGTAGCGGGCCGAGTGGCGCCGGAAACGCCAAAACGCGGCGTCCGCCGTCGTGCGGACGGGCGCCGCGTTCATCTCCTCGATCGAGCGGAATTTTTCCACGGGCATTGTCAGTCCTCCCCCAGATGGAACCGCTCCCTGAGCATGGCAGCGTCCTGGCGGTCTATGGGCCGGGCGGTGTTCCTTTTCAACTCATACAGGGCCCTGGGGGTCGCCACGCACACCCGCACCCCCTCGACCTCGACGAAGTCCGACGAAATCGTGTCGTAGCTCGCCGCCTCGCCGAGACGCGTCAGAATATCGAAAAAGAGGTCGCCGTTTTCGGGGTAGTACCTGACCGCCGGATAATCCCCCAGCAAATCCTCCGTCCGGATATCCCGAATACCGGGATCATCGGGGTATGCGGCCTCGAGCGCCAGGCGCAGCCGCTCCACATTATCGGGGGTCGGCCGGATCATCAGATCCACGTCCTCGGTCGCGCGGATCAGGCCATAAATCCCCATCGCCGTCGCCCCGATGAGCACATACTCGAGCCCCTGGTCTTGGAAGGCCCGCAGGACCCTCAGCAACTCATCCCTGTCCATGACGCTATTCTACATCTTCCCGGCCCGCTTCCCCAAACAGTGGGCTCCGGACCCTGGATTTCACTCCGCTGGCCCGATCGTTTCCGGCCGGGTGTTCCAGCCGCCGAGCCCAAAGACCGGGCGCTCCCCCTCGAGGCAGCGCGGGTCGAACTCCACGGTGACCGTTTTGCTCTCCCCCGGCATCAGCCCGAAATAGTTGTCGCTGTAAAAGGCGGGAAGGATGTCGCGCCCCGTCCCCCCGGCCAGGGTGCGGATGCGGGTCTGGACCGCCGGGGCGGGCCCGTCGTTACGGAAGGTGAGGGTATAGCGGTGGTTTCCCCGGCCCCTCTCCCCGGCGACCGTGCCGCGCGCCGAGACCGTGACACCGAGGCGCACCTCCGGCAGGCGGTTGAGCGCTTCGTAGCGCATGTAGTCCTTCCGGTTGTGCCAGTAGAGGTTGTCGCCGAGCCGCCGGCCGGCGCCGTCCCGGACCGTGAGCCGGATGAAGACCAGGTCGGTGGGGGATTTTGAAAAATCGGCCGTCCCGAGCCGGATGCCGTAGGAGTCGGGGGCGAGAGCGGGGGTGGTCCACTCCCGCCCGGCCACCGGCCGGCCGTCGAGATCGAAAACGCTGAGGCTCGTGACGACGCCGGAATAGGCCGTCGTCGAAAGGTTCGAGAGAACGACGGCGTCGTCGCGCGGGTCCCAGACGGCGTGCGTCGGCTGGTTGGCCGCCCTGGCGCCGAAGTAGCCGGCGTTGGTGTCGAGGTACCAGTCGTAGGTCTGCCACATGAAGCTCGGCCAGGAGGACTGGCTCATCCACATCAGGAACCCGTTCGAGCGCTTCACGGTCAACCCTTCGTACACCCCCTTGAAGTTCTCGTAGTTGATCATCTGGGCCATCTTCTGGAATTCCTCCAGGGTGTAGGCCCGCCCCGCGGCCGCCGCCATCTCGAGGATCTCCTTCCGGTAACGGGCAAACACCGGGTCGGACGGGTCGGGCTTCTGCCCCTGAACCCGGTCGGTCGGGACGCTGAAGCCGCCGGGAGTGTAGAGCTGCAGCGCGTCCATGTAGGTATTGGCCGGCCCGTTCATGTGGTAGGTCCAGTCGTGCAACGCCCACGATTCGTTGATGGGCCAGAGCTTCTCCCCGGGGAGGAACTTCTTCATGCTCTCGAGGCTCGGCACGTTGGGGATGCCGCATTCGCTCCGGAGCGTGACGTAGGGGACCTCGTCGAAGTACTCCCGGATGCCGGCGCCGTCGTTGCGGTTGGGCATGGCGGCGATGGCGTAGCCCCCGCCGCTCCCCACCGGGTCGGCGGCGGAATTGGGGATATAGATGCGCGTGCCGTCGTCGTCCCTCGTGAGCCTTCGCAGGCCGTCGTCGAGGGGCTTGGGCGGGGCGGCCTCGTTGCGCCCGCAGTAGAGGGCAAGCGACGGGTGGCGCCGGACCTTGCGGATCTTGTCGACGGCGTTGTCGAGAAACATTCTCTCGTCGTCCGGGTTCGGGCCGTCCACGGGGTTGGCCAGCCAGAAGTCGTCCCAGAGGAGGATGCCGTAGCGGTCGGCGGCCTCGTAGAAGGCGCGGTGGTTCGTCATCCCCACCCAGTTGCGGACCATGGTGAAGTTGGCCTCGGCGTGCAGCCTCATCTTGTCGTCGTATTTTTCGGGCGTGTCGGTCTTCAGGCCGTCGTCCATCCCCCAGTTCCCCCCCTTGGCCACGATCCGGGTGCCGTTGCAGTAGATCGTGAGCCGGTTGCCGTCGATAGGGTAGGTGAATTCCCTCACCCCGAACCGGAAGCTCGTCCGGTCCTCGGTGGCGCCGCCCGCGCGGGCGGTCACCGTCGCGGTGTAGAGCGGCTGCCGGCCGTAGGTGTTCGGCCACCAGAGGTCGGGGTCGTCCATGAGGATGCCGTCGATCACCACCTCCCGCTTCGTGCGCGCCGGGACGTGGACCGTGCGGGAAAAGCGGAGGCCGCCGGGGGCGACGACCCCCTCGAGGGTGACCTCGGCCGGCTCCGGCCCGTAGTTATGCAGGTCGGCCCGGAAAGTCAGGTCGGCCTGGGAGGGGTCGAGCCGGTAGGTGCGGACCAGGCTCCGGGCCACCTCTTCGGCCGTTTCGGCGTAAACCCGGATTTCCCTGACCCGGGCGGGCACCACCCGGTTCCCCTCCTCGGGCACCTCCCGCCTCCGGGAAGCAACGAAGCGCACGTAGCGCGCCGTCTGCGTCACCGGGATGCGCATGGGGAAGGCGTCGTTGCCGGCGAAGGAGACTTTGACGCTGGCCGCAGGCCCGGGCACGCTGTTCGATATCTCCGCCCCGGCATACTCCTCCGTGCCGGGGGAGGCATCCGCCTGTCTCGGTCCGAACCAGCCGGTGTTCACTTCCCCACCCGCCCAGGAGTCGAAATTGCGCCAGCGGGCGCCGTCGTCCGATACCTGCACCCGGAAGCGCGCGGGGTGCCGGCTTTCGGCCGAAGCCGCGGCGCCGCCCGCCTCGCTCCCCCAGACCAGCTCGAGACTGCCGATGGCCGTCGGGGCCCCCAGGTCCACGGTGAACCCCGCGCCGTCCTGATCCGCCCCGATCCACTGGGTGCCGTCATCGCCGTCGACGACGTGGGCGGGGTCCGCCCCCTGCGCCGCCGGCTGGGTCACCGTCCGGCCGAGAGCCAGGTTGGGGGCCGAGATCCCGGCGGAGACCGGGGCGATATCGAGATCGGTCTCCATCCAGGCGTTTTCGAGCTGCACACCCCCGCCGTAGGTCACCGTCACGTCGTTATAGATGCCGATGCCGCGGCCGCGGATGGTCGGCAGCCAGTCCCAGCCCACCGCCGCGTGCAGGGTCGGGTTGTCCTGCCCGAGTTCCCCCCCGTTGGGAAGCGGCCCCTCGGCCAGCCCCTGGGTGGTGACCAGCCCCGGAGTCCGGTTGCGGTAGATGCGCACCGCCAGGAAGTTCGGCCCGCCGAAGCGCGCCAGCTCCGTCACGTCGAACCGGGCGCGGATGAAGGCCCCCTCGATCGAGTGCGCGTACCCCTCGAGGTTGTTCTCGAGCCGGCGGCCGTTGAGCCAGACGTCGGCCTTCCAGTTGACGGCGTCGAAGTCGAGGTAGACCCGCCGCCCCCGCCGCCCCTCCGGGATCTCGAAGGAGTTGCGGTACCAGAAATCGGCGGTGAAGAAGATGTCGGAAGCCTGGAACTGCCAGTCGTCGTAGTAGGGGTCGGGGACCGCCCCGGCGCGCAGCCAGGAGACGAAGGCGGTGCCCGGCACCGTGGCCGGGAGCCAGCCGGAATCGTCGTACCCGGCCGCACTGAGGGCCGCGCCGTCGGAGTGCACCAGCGACGCGCGCTCGATTTTCCAGTTCCCCCCCGTCAGCCGCTGCGACCCGTCCGGCGCCGGGGCGGGCTGGGGCGGGAGGCGGTAGTGCGGGCCGCTTTCCCCCCCGACCTCGATCTCGCGGATCCGGTAGTCCGTACCCGAGGAGGTCCGGCAGAGGACGCGCAGGTAGCGGGCGCGGACGTCCACCTCCGTCTCCACCGCCTCGCCCGCACGGCCCCGGGCGCCCGCGATCGTTTGCCAGGCGCGGGCGTCGTCCGAGATCTGGAGGTCGTAGTCGAGGGCGTAGCTCGAGCCCCAGTGGACCGTGACCCTCCCGATCCCGGCGTCGGCCCCGAGGTCGAGATGGACCCACTCCTCCCCCCCGCCCGCGCTGATCCACTCGCTCTCGACCCGGCCCGGGACCATCTGCCCGTAGGTGGGGTTGGAGGCGGAAGTGCCGCCCGTGTCGATGACCTCGCCGGAAAGGACCCCCAGCACGCCGTCGGAGACCAGCTGGGCGGTGTTGTCGACGTTGGCCGCGCTCGAATGCCAGGCGGCGCGGCGCAGGGCGATGTTGCCCTTCTCTGCCGCCGCAGCCGGAAGAACCGAAACCAGGAGGATGCCGAGCATCGGCGCCAGCAGCGACAGGGATTTTGCCTTTTTCATGGCCGGCATTGTACTATGGGGGACATCACTTCCCTTGGAGATTCCGGGAGAGGCGCACCCGCGCGGGAAGGGACGCATGAGAACTATCGGAACAGTAATTGCCGCAATGCTGACGGCGGTTCTGGGATTTTTCCCCGCCGCGGCGGATACCGAAACGACCGTCATCGTGAGGGCCGACCGTCCGGGCCCCGTCATCGACAAGGATGTCTACGCCCAGTTCTCGGAGCACCTGGGAAGCGGCATCTACGGCGGCGTCTTTGTCGGCGAGGATTCCCCGATCCCGAACACCCGGGGGTTGCGCGACGACGTGATCGCCGCCCTCCGGGAGCTGCGGGTCCCGATGGTGCGCTGGCCCGGCGGCTGCTTCGCCGACGAATACCACTGGCGCGACGGGATCGGCCCGCGCGAGCGGCGCCCGGTCCGCGTCAACACCAACTGGGGCGGGGTCCCCGAGGACAACGCCTTCGGCACCCACGAGTTTTTCGATTTCGTCGAGCTGATCGGGGCCGACGCCTACGTGAACGCCAACGTCGGAACCGGCACGCCCCGGGAAGCGGCCGAATGGCTGGAGTACATGACGGGCGACCAGGACACGACCCTGGCGAGGGAGCGGAGGGCCAACGGCCGCGAACAGCCCTGGAAAGTTTCCATCTACGCCCTGGGAAACGAGACCTGGGGCTGCGGCGGGAACATGCGGCCCGAGTATTACGCCGACCTCTACAATCAGTACGCCACCTTCATGAAGACGCGCCCCGGGGCGATGCCGGAACTGCTGGCGTCGGGCGACCACGACGGCCAGACGGTCTTCACCGAAACCCTGATGAAGAACGTGCGGGGCCGGATGGACGCGATCTCGCTCCACTACTACACCATCCTGGGACCGCGCTGGGAGGACAAGGACACGGCCACCGGCTTCGACGAGGAGGGGTGGATCCGGACGCTGGCCAACACCCTCCGGATCGACGGCTTCATCGCCCGGCAGGACGCGCTCATGTCGGAGCTTGAGAAAGCGCGCCCCGGAGGCCGGCCGCGCGCCAAGACGGGACTGTACGTCGATGAATGGGGAACCTGGTACCGGCCCGAGCCGGGCTCCAACCCCGGATTCCTCGTCCAGCAGAACACCCTGCGCGACGCCCTCGTGGCCGCGGCCAACTTCAACATCTTCCACAAATACGCCGACCGGGTCCGGATGACGGCCATCGCCCAGACCGTCAACGTGCTGCAGGCGATGATCCTCACCGACGGACCCGCGATGGTCCTGACCCCGACCTACCACGCTTTCCACATGTACCGGCCGTTCCAGGACGCCGTCTCCCTCCCCGTCGAGGTCGAGACCGGCACCTACAGCCACGACCGCTGGTCGGTCCCCCGCATCACCGCCTCGGCCGCGCGGGCGAAGGATGGCTCCCTCGTCATCGGCCTGGTGAACCTCGATCCCCGCGCCGGCGCCGCCGTCTCGGTGGGAATCGAGGGGGCGCGGGTTTCGGCGGTCACGGGGGAGGTCCTGACCGCCGCCGCCATGGACGCGCACAACACCTTCGAGAACCCCGAAATGCTCCATCCCGTCCCCTTCACGGAAGCGGCCCTGGAAGGGGGCCGGCTCGACGTCCGCCTGCCGGCGAAATCGGTGGTGGTTCTGAAGCTGCGTTAGCCCGGGTTTTCAACAGGCACTCGGAGAGAAGGACCTGTCGCGTCATCGGGTATGGATATTCCGCCTGGTGTTCGCGGGCGCCAGGGTTGCTTGATTGCACCTTTTCAAAGATCGCAGAGTAGCCCTTATGCTACCCTGCGAGGACGCCCTCTTTCTATCGCCAAACAGTAACCTATTAAGTTCCCACATCTTACCTCAATCAGCCCCGACAAGACCTCTCTGGCCCGATATTTGCAATAGGAAGGGGGGCATGAGGAACGGGGTATACGAATGAAAACGGCCTTTTCAGCTTGGGACAACCGGATCGCGCCGGTTTTCGACACCGCCCGCCAGCTCCACATCATCGATATCGGGGATGCCGGGGATGTCGGGGCGGGACGCATATTGCAGGAAACGCGCGCGACTCTGCCGGAGGATTTTCCGGTACATAAGGCGATGCGGCTGGTGGAGCTGGGGATCGGCACCCTGGTGTGCGGCGCCATCACCCGGACCCTGCAGACCATCGTGGCCGGTTACGGGATCGAAGTCATCCCTTTCGTGGCCGGCGATCTGGACCAGGTCGTCGCCGCCTGGATGGGAAACACCCTGGGACACGATACCTTTTCCATGCCCGGTTGCCGGGGCCAGGGTGCGGGCCGGCGTTATCGAGGAATGCATGGCCATTATCAGGAGGGAAACACAATGAATGGACCAGGAGGAGGCGGAGGCGGTGCTGGCCGTGGAGGCGGCGCGGGCCGCGGAGGCGGCGCGGGCCGCGGAGGCGGTGCTGGCCGTGGAGGCGGCGCGGGCCGCGGAGGCGGCGCGGGCCTTGGAGGCGGTGGTGGCCGTGGAGGCGGCGCGGGCCGTGGAGGCGGCGCGGGCCTTGGAGGCGGTGCGGGCCGCATGGGCGGCCCCTTGGCCGCCGGTCCGGAAGGCGATTGCCTCTGCCCGCAGTGCGGCGCGACTCTGCCGCACCAGCGCGGGATCCCCTGCAGCGAGCACAAATGCCCGAAGTGCGGGGCTTTCATGACAAGACAATAAATGCAAACTCAAAAAAGGAGGATAGGACCATGCCAGGAGGAGATCGAACAGGACCGATGGGAATGGGCGCCATGACCGGACGCGCAGCCGGGTACTGCGCCGGATCCGGGGCGCCGGGATATGCGCAGCCCGGGCCGGGACGCGGATTCGGTTACGGCCGGGGACGCGGGTTCGGCGGCGGCGGGCGCGGCTGGCGCAACATGTATTACGCCACCGGGCGGCCGGGCTGGAGCCGTTTCGGCCGGGGGGCCGTCCCATACGGCTACCCCCCTTACCAGACGCCCAACCCGGAGACGGAAACCGAGGCGCTCAAAAACCAGGCCGAGATGCTCAAGACGGAACTCGACGCCATCGAAAAGCGTCTTTCCGAAATCAAAGTCTCGGCCGAAAAGCCGCGCGATTAGGCGCCGGCCTGCGCATCCAGGCTGTCCACGAAGATGCGCCGGACCTGGATCGGATCGGTCAGGAGAAAGGCCTGGCCGCCGATCACGGCGAGCACGCGCGCGATGGCTCCGGGGTTTCGCGCGGTGATGCGCACGATCTCCCTTCCCACGCTCTCTCTCAGCGGAAGGGCGTAACCCAGCCGGCGGAGTTCTTCATCGACCCAGGTCCGGGCGCTCCCCCCGGAGGGAGCGCCGACCGCGAGCGCCTCGAATTTCCAGTAGCAGAGATCGCAGGCGCCGGGGTCCGCGGTCACTGCGCAAACCAGGGTGCACCGGGGCTCGAGGAGTTCCAGCAGCCGTCGAAGACGGTAGTGCGGCTTCGCGGGGAGATGGTCCAGGAAAAGACACAGGCGTTCCCGCCGGCAGGCCCGAAAAAACGCATTGCGCAGTTCCTCCACCCGGAGGCCTTCTCCGGCCGGGAACCCGTCGCTTCGCTCCTCGAGCGCGCCCCGGAGAAGGGCACCGCGGGAACTGCAGTCGCCGACATAGACGACATGCGGGGGCCCCGGGGGAACCAGGGTCCGCGCCTGCTGCAGGATGGCCGTTTTCCCCGCCCCCGGGACGCCATGCAGGAGGGTGTGCGTCCCCCCGCTCACATTCCGCAGCAACCGGGCCAGTTCCCTCTCACGGCCGTACAGCATGCCCCGTTCCCCGCAGACGAAACCCCGACGCCTCAATCCCCCGACTCCCCCTTCGTCTCCCCGAGGGTGGCGGAGAGCCGGTCGAGGAGCTCCCGGATCCCCCGGAGGTTGCGTTCCAGCCGCTCGCCCGCTTCGGGATCCAGTTCGCCGTACCCCCTCATCCGGTCGGGGCGGAGTTCCTCGAACACAATCCACAGCGTGGACAGGCATGTTTTGAGGACCCAGGTCGCACTCGTCGCCGGAGGGAGCGATGCGACGCCGAACTCCCGCAGCAGGCTCGCCATCCCCCCGCGGATCTCCCCGATGAGTTTTTCGATCACCCGCAACTCATCGGGGGAAAGGTCCCCGACGCAACGGGGGTACAACCGCGACCTCAGCGGGGCCACGGCGCTGAGGCTTTCGCTCAGCAGGTCGTCGGCGTATTTGAAGGTCGCGGTGATCCTCCGCTTCTGGTTTTCGTTCAGGCCGGACATGGGCACTCCCGGACCGCAGCCATGAAAGTCCCGGCAGGCGACAAACTGCACCGGACCCGTTTCCCTGCAGGAGTCCTCAATCTCTTGGAGATGGTCAAGGGCGAACTCCATCGCCACCGGCCGGAGATTACCGGACCCCGCCGGGGGTGTCAACAGGACCGTTGCCCCGCCCCCGGGGCCCCCGATATCGGGATCGGCACCCTCTTCATGTTCAACACCGACCTCCTCTGGTTCATGATCCCCATGAAGATCTTCCGCGCCTGGGCGGACCGCCATTTCCTGGCGATGATCCCAGGTGAGGCGGAGAAAAACCTCTCCCGCCTTGCCTCGCAGTGGACGGAGGGGGTCAACGACGCCATCGTGCGGATGCGGCGCGAGGCCGAAACCCATATCCGGGACCAGACCCGGACGGTGGCATCGCTCCTTTCCAGGACGGAGTCGGAAGCGGGGGGCATCCGGGCCGCCCTCGGCGAAATCGAGTCCCTCGGAAAAGCCTCGGGCGAAACGCCGCGGGAATAGCATAAGCCACGCCGCTTTCACCCCTGCACCGGGCTCCCCGGAGGATCCCGGCGGAAAAACTGTGGCGTTTCCCGACCGCACATGATATTTCTGTCTTTTATAACGAACACTGTCCCTCTAAAAGAAAGGGTGATGGTCACACCGTCATGGCAAAAGGATCGGAGATGAACCCGGATATGGATTATTACGACGCACTGAAGGCGGAACTGGCAACAATGGCGGGAACGATGCTGGGAGAAACGATCAAGGTGGTATCGGCAAGACCCCTCTCCCCCGAGGAGGCCATCGGCAAGCCCGACCGGACCGATTTCCCCATCCTGAAGGGGAAGGAAGTGATGGTGGAGGCGGTTTTCAGGGACTCCCGCGCCCATGCGTTCACCGACATGCCGGGGAATTTCGAAGGTTCCCTTCAGGACATCCTGGAACTCGAACTCAAGGACAACCTCGAAAGAGCCGTGTTCATCGCCTCGTTCAACGCCGTCATGCGCCATTTCGGGCGCGCCGCCAATACGATTCACTGCAGGGACAAGGAACCCAGGACCTGCGCGGAGCAGCTCCCCGATTTCATCCGGGAGCGTTTCGGCGCGCCCAAGATCGCCTTCATCGGGTACCAGCCCGCCATGATCGAAACGCTGGCGAAGACCTTTCCCCTTCGGGTCGTGGACCTCGACAAAGACAACATCGGGGCGAAACGCTTCGGCCTGGTCATCGAAGGCCCCGAAGAAACGGAAGAGGTCCTGGCCTGGGGCGACATCGTCGTGGCGACGGGCTCCACCTGCGTCAACGGCACCCTCCCCTCCTTTCTCGGCGAAAAACCGGTGGTTTTCTACGGCATAACCGGCGCGGGGGCCGCCGCCCTTCACGGATATCTCCGCTACTGCCCCTGTTCAAAATAGCCGTGCGCAACCCATAAGCGGGGCGATCGTGTCGGACATCGAGCTCGTCAACGTCAGCAAACACACCTGCCGGGACATCAGTCTGAAAATCGGGGACGGAGAGCTCTTTGCGATCGTGGGAACCACGGGCGCCGGCAAAACGACGCTTCTGAACGCCGTCGCGGGGGTGATCGATTACACGGGGAGCGTCCGCATCGGCGGCGTCCCTGTGGACGCCCGATCCCCCCAGGAAAGGGGGGTGGGGTATCTCTGCCAGGATCCCGCACTCTTTCCCCATCTCACTGTCGCCTCGAATATCGCCTTCGGTCTCCGGGCGGCAGGGTGCGACCGCGCAGCCGCCGACCGCAGGGTCTCCGCCCTGTTGGAGTGGATGCGTATCAGCCACCTTGCCGCTCGCTATCCGCACATGTTGAGCGGCGGCGAAAAGAAGCGGGTGGCCCTCGCCCGTTCCCTGGCACCCTCCCCCAAGATCCTCCTGCTGGACGAACCCACTTCGAGCCTGGACCCCCAGACCGCCAGGTACCTGCGCAGCGAACTGCAGGACTTCCTGAAGACGCTGCGGATCACAACCGTTCATGTCACCCATGACCTCGGGGAGGCGGAGGAAATCGCCGGGCGGATCGCCTTGATCTCGAACGGGACCATCGAACAGGTGTCGACGCCCGCCGAGCTGTTCTTCAGCCCCTCCAGCGCCTCGGTGTCCGAATTCATCGGGATGCCGAATATTCTCGAGTGCGCCCGTTCGCGCACTCTTGCTTCGGGGCTGCTCGAGTTTGTCTCCGGCGCCAACCTCAAACTCATCCTCCCCTGCGACGGCGCCGGGATAAAGAGGATCTCCATCCCCCCCGACGCGGTCTCCATCGTCGGCGCGCGGCCGGCCGGGCACGGGTTGAACCGGTTCAGGGGCAGGGTGGAGGCCATCACCCCGCACAACGGCCTGGTCAGGATGCGGGTATCGGTGGAGGGAGAAAGCCTCCTGTCGGAATTGCCTACCCCCGCCTTCAGGGAACTGTCGGTGGAGAAGGGAGACGAAGTGCATGTGGGGATCAGGCTGGAAAGGGTGCGCTATGATCCGTCGTGACCGGGGCGCCGGAGGAGTCTCAGGACGAGCCCTGTTGCCGTTGGTGCTCTTTGCCCTTTCCCTTTTCTTCCCCCCGTCGGCCGGCACCGAAGGTGGTTTCCGTATCCACCTGGCCGTCGAATACACCGATCATGCCGCAAGCGCCTATGTCGCTCGACACAAGGGGTGGTTTGAACAGGAAGGGTTGAACCCGACCTTCCACAGTTATGTGACCGGCATGAACCTGGCCTCCGCCCTGGGACGCGGGGACATTCAGGCCGCCTATATCTGCCTTCTGCCCGCCGTCAATGCGTACGCCAATGCGAAGGTGCCCCTGCAAATCGTGGCCGGGACCCACAAGCACGGGTACGGCCTGGCGGTGGACCCCCGGAAGGTCAGAACGGTCAAGGACCTGGAAAATCCCGATGTCCGCATCGGCGGCAACCAGGCCGGCGGCCCCGCGGATGCGATCCTTCACCGGGCCATCGAGAAGTACGGGCTGGATCGGGACACCATACTGAGAAAGGTCCAGCGGATGAATCCCGCCAAAGGGATCATGGCCGTCCGCATGGGGAAGCTGGACGCCCTTTTCAACTGCGAGCACTGGCCGACGCTGGCGGAGGAGGCGGGATTCAGGATGCTCTTGACCAGCCGGGATTTGTGGCCGGAGATGCAGGGGAGCGTCCTGATCGTCAAGGAGGAACTGATCCGTGACCATCCGGATGTCGTGAGGAAACTGGTCCACATCACGAGGAAGTCGATCGGGTGGATCCGGCAGAATCCCGAAGAGGCGGCCCGGGTGATGTCCCTGCACCTGCAGATCACGGCGGACGGGCGCTCCCCTTCCGATGCGCCGGCGGGGGCGGAAAACCTGGCCGTCACCCCCGAAGTCATCCTGAGATCCATGGCGCGGATGGAGCACTCCATTGAAGTGGATCCCGTGCAGGTCCAAAAGGCCATCGATTTCGCCGCGGAGCACGACTATATCAGAAAACGGTTCCCCGCCCGGGAGATCCTCGACCTGAGGTTCCTGCGATGAGAAACGACGGGGAAAGGATTCAGTCATTGTGGGGGATTCTGCCCGTCGCCCTTTTCCTGGCCACGTGGGAACTGGTCGGACGCTTCAACCTTTTCCCCGGACAATTTTTCTTCCCCCCGTTTTCCACGGTGCTTGAGGAATTCTGGCACCTGACCGCAAACGGCGTTCTCGGCGAAAATTTCTTCAGCAGCCTGAAAAGAGTCCTGATTGGCCTCGGCAGCGGCTCCGTGGCCGGCATCCTGGTCGGCATCGTGATGGGATGGAAGGATGTGTTCCACAAAGCCCTCCACCCGATCATCAGCCTGCTCTATCCCATCCCGGCGCTGGGCTGGCTCCCCCTGCTGATGCTGTGGATCGGCATCAACGAGATGCTGCCGATCACCATCATCTTCATCTGCTCCTTCTTTCCCGTCGTCTACAACACGGTCACGGGAATCCGCAACGTCGACAGGAAATACATCCAGGCCGCGGAAACCCTGGGAGCCTCCAACCCGAGGATTCTTTTCAGCATCGTGGTACCCCTGGCACTTCCGAATATCTTCACCGGCCTCCGGCTGGAGGCGGGAATGTCCTGGCGCGTGCTGATCGCGGCGGAGATGGTCGCCATCCCCACCGGCATCGGCGCGCTTCTCATAAGGGCGGAAAACCTGGTGCGGGTGGACATCATCATGGTCTGCCTCATCGTCCTGTCCGCCATGTGCCTGCTCTTCGAAAGGGTCTTTTCATACCTGGAGCGGCGCTGCACCCGCGGCTGGACCCGCGCCGCCTAGCCCCGCAGCGGGCGTCCCGCCCGGATTACCCGGCGAGATCGAGTTCCCCGGCACACTGTCCTTCCATGCTGTCCGCGCGCGGCGCCCGTGCCCGGCGACCGAAAATTTTGTTTTTTATAAATGACATACTTATGGTATAAGTGCCGCCTGTAACCACGGGTGCCCTCCCGCATCCATTACAGAGGCCTTTGCCCTATGCCCGCGCATCCATCGCTTCGACGCCTGTTGACCCTCTTTCTCCTCTTCGCCCCCCTCTTCGGGGCTTCCCCGTCGGGAGCGCAGACGAAACAGCTCCGCGCCTGGCTCGACGACCTGGCCTTCCTCGCAGGCGAAGCCGTCGGCCCCGAAGAGCGCCGGAGCGGGGCGGAGGAGGTGCTCTCCGGGGTCCGGCTCTGGATCGGGCTCTACCCCGCGGGCGGGGTCGCCGCGCCCGAGGTCCCGCCGCGCCCCTGGAACGACGGGCAGACCCGGGCCGTCATCGTCCGGCTGCGGGAGACCGTAGAGGCCCTGCTCGGGCGGAACCCGGGGCGCCCTTTCGAACTGGGCGCGCTCGAGATCAGCGTCACGGCGGAGACTTCGCCGCTGTCGCCCGTGGTGTCCACCCTCGGCCACGAAGAGATCCGGCGCCTCTACGCGACCGATCTCGCCGAGGCGGCCCCCCACCTCCCCGGGATCGGCATCGACCACAACTCCGCGAGCGGCCGCGCGGGCCTCATGATCCGCGGCTTCGACACGCGCCAGGTGGGCCTGTACCTGGACGGCATCCCGCTCTACGTCCCCTATGACGGCTTCGTCGACGTCAGCCGGTTTCTCTCGAGCGACCTCGGCGCCATCGAGGTCGCCAAGGGATACTCCTCCCCGCTGCTGGGACCCAACGGGCTGGGGGGATCGGTGAACCTGGTGACGCGCCGGCCGGAAAAGAAGCTGGACCTGGACGCCGCGCTGGGGACCGGCTCGGGCGCCCGGCTGGAATCGTGGCTCCACCTGGGCACGGCCTGGCGCCGTTTCTTCCTCCAGGGGGGGGTGGACCGGGTCCAGACGGACTACTTCCCGCTCTCGGGCGGGTTCAGCGCCACCCCGATGCAGCCGGACCATGAACGGATCAACTCCGACCGCGCCGACACCAGATTCAACGGGCGGCTGGGCTGGACGCCGCGGGACGGGGACCAGTACGTGCTCTCCTACGTCCGCCAGGAATCGGATTACGGGGTCCCCCCCTATTCCGGCACCGACACCCGCAACAACAAGCCGAAATTCTGGCGCTGGCCCGACTGGAAGCGGGAGATGGCGTACTTCACCTCCCGGACCTCGCTGGGGGACACCGGCGACCTGAAGCTCCGGGTCTTCTACGACCGTTACCGCAACGCCATGACGGGCTTCACCGACGCCACCTATTCCGGGCTTTCGAGCGTCGCACCCCTGGAGGACCATGCGCTCGGGACCTCGGCGGAGTTTTCCACCCGGCGCTTTTCCCGGAATGCCCTGGGGGTTTCCTTTTTCCTGAAAGACGACATCCACGAGGAAAGCGCCGTCTCTTACTCCGGGGGGTCGCCCCTGGTCCAGCCCTGGAGGCGGCAGCACGACAGGATGATGTCGATCGGGGTCCAGGACGTCATCACCCTTTCCTCCCGGCTGAAGGGGACGGTCGGGTTCAGCGCCGACACCCTCGATCCCGTGGACGCGGAGGACCTGCTGACGACGGTGACCGGCTCCGGGAGGACGGCCGTGACCACCTACACGGTCGCCCCCTTCGATTGCACGGGCTCCGATTGCACGGCCCGGACCTGGGGCCTCAACCCGCTCGCCTCGCTCTCCTACTCGGTGTCGGAATCGGGCTCCCTGTTTTTCTCCTTCGCGCGCAAGAGCCACTTCCCGACCCTCAAGGACCGCTACTCCTACCGTTACGGCCGGGCGATCCCCAACCCGTCCCTCCGGCCGGAGCACGCGCGCAACTGGAACCTGGGGTACGCGCACGCCCTCGGACGCGGCACCATGCTGCAGGCGGACCTGTTCCGCAGCGACGTCGGCGACGCCATCCAGAACGCGCTCGTTCCGGAAGAGTTCGCGGGACAGTGCCCGTCCCTGGCGGGCGGGATGTGCCAGCAGGCGGTCAATGTCGGCAAGGAAACCCACCAGGGGGTGGAATTCACCCTGCGCAGCGCCCCCGTCCCCCGGCTCGCCGTCAACGCGAACTACAGCTATTTGAACTGGACCCTCTCCGGCCCCTCGAATATGCTGGGGGTGCACCCGGTGCGCGCGCCGCGCCACAAGGTCGTCGGGACGGCCGATTACGGCCTGGTGCGCGACATTCACCTGATGGCCGCGGCGCGCTACGAAAGCGGCACCGTGACGACAAACGATTCCGGCGCCATCGTCCCCGCCTCCCGGTTCGCCACCGTCGACGTCGGGGTGATCGTCCCGCTCGGCCGGGGCGCGCGCCTGCAGGGAGGGGTCAAAAATCTCCTGGACCGGAATTATCACTACCAGGAGGGCTTTCCCGAACCGGGCCGCAACTGGCATCTGAGCCTGCGCTGGCTCCGCTAGCCGCGCCAGGTATCTATCGCGTTCGAGGATTCATCATGCATCGGGTCATGACCAAATTCCTTCCTGCTTTTCTCGGGCTCCTGGCGGGCTTCGGCGTGGGGGGGGCATCCGCCGCCGAAAGCCTCCTGGTCTACGCGGGGGCCGCTTCCAAGCCCCCCACCGAGGAGGCGGCGCGCCTCTACGAACGGAAAACCGGCGTGAAGGTGGAGCTGGTGTTCGGCGGCTCCGGGTCGGTCCTCTCGCAGATGAAGCTGGCCCGGCAGGGGGACATCTATTTTCCGGGATCGTCCGATTACATGGAAAAAGCCAAGCGCAGCGGGGATGTTTATGCCGACACGGAAAAAATCCTCGTCTACCTGGTTTCGGCCATCAACGTGCCCAGGGGCAATCCGCGCGGCATCCGCACCCTGAAGGATCTGACGCGGCCCGGCCTGCGCGTCGCCATCGCCAACCCCGAAACGGTCTGCGTCGGGACCTACGCCGTGGAAATCGTCGAGAAGGCCTTCGGCGCCGCGGAAAGGGAGGCCTTCCGGCGCAATCTCGTCAATTACACCGAATCGTGCGAACGGACGGCCACCGCGATCTCCCTGAAGATGGCGGACGCCGTGATCGGCTGGAGCGTGTTCGAACACTGGGACCCGGCCCGCATCGAGACGGTCCGGCTCCCGGCGGCCCAGGTGCCCCGGATCGGTTACATCCCGGTGGCGGTGTCCCGGTTTACCCGGGACAGGAAGGCGGCGCAGGCGTTCATCGACTTCCTGGCGGGTCCCGAGGGCCGCACGATTTTCGCCCGCCACAAATATTTCGCGACGCCCCGGGAGGCCATGGACTGGCTGGGCGCCCATAAGCCGGTGGGAGGCGAATATGCCCTCCCCGCCGGATGGGTCGGGAAATAGGACGATGGGAAGCCGCCCATGAATCTTCGCCGCACCACCATCGCCGCCGCCCTCGCGGTCCTGGGACTCTACGGCGGGCTCATCCTCTCGCTCGCCTGGTTTCTGGATCCCTCCACCCTGCGCGAAACGCTGGGCTCGGCCCGGACCCTCTTCTCCATCCGCCTGTCCCTGGTCGCGGCCTCCCTTGCCGCCCTCCTGGCGATCCTGCTGGCGGTGCCGGCGGCCTACGGACTGTCGCGCTACCGCTTCCGCTTCCGGGAACTGGTCGACACCGTCCTGGAGTTTCCCATCATCGTGTCTCCCGCGGCGCTGGGCGCGATCCTGCTGATCTTCTTCAACAACCCGGTCGGGGAATGGGTCCAGGCCTACGGGGTCCGGTTCGTCTTCACCTTCCTGGGCATCATCCTGGCGCAGTTCGTGACGATCCTGGGGGTGGCGGTGCGCCTGCTGAAAACATCCTTCGACGAGGTCCCCGTCGAACTGGAAACGGTCGCCCGCTCGCTGGGCGCCACGCCGTGCCACGCCTTTTTCACCATCACCCTGCCGCTGGCCCGCCGCGGGCTCCTGGCCGCCTTCATCCTGTCGTGGGCCAAGGCACTCGGCGAATTCGGGGCGACGATCATGGTGGCCGGGACCATGGCGATGCGCGCGGAAACCCTCCCCATCGCTATTTTCATGCGCCTGGCCGGCGCCGACATCGAGGGGACGGTGGCGCTGATCCTCGTGCTGGTGCTGACGGGGCTTGCGGCGCTGTCCCTCTCCCGCTGGCTGCTGGGGAAGGTGGCGCATGCTTAAGGTGAACGCTCTCAGCGCGGCGGCGGGGGAGTTCCGGCTGCGCGGCATCGACCTGGAGGTGGCCGAGGGGGAATGCCACGCGGTGCTCGGCCCCTCCGGTTCCGGAAAATCCACGCTGCTCAACGCCCTGCTCGGCATCCTGCCGCCGCTGGGGGGATCCATCCGGCTCGACGGGGAAGAGATCGCGCACCGGCCGATGGAGGAGAGAGGCCTGGGGTACCTGCCGCAGTCGATCGGGCTCTTCCCCCACCTGACCGTGAGCGAAAACATCCTCTACAGCCCCCGCGCGCGCGGCTTGCGCCCGGCCGGGTACCAGCCCCTCGTCGACATGCTGGTCGAAGCCACGGGCATCGGCGAGCTGCTGGGACGCCTCCCCCAGACCCTCTCCGGGGGCGAACGGCAGCGTGTCGGCCTGGTGCGGGCGCTGGCCAGCCGGCCGCGCCTGGTCCTGCTCGACGAACCTTTCGCTTCGCTGAACGAATCCCTCCGGCAGGAGATCTGGCGGCTGTTGCGGGAGCTGCAGCGCCGGCAGCGGCTGACGGTCCTGCTCGTCACCCACAACCTGATGGAGGCCTATTTCCTGGCCGGCAGGATCAGCATCCTCACGGACGGACGCATCCGGCAAACGGGCGACAGGGCATCGGTGTACCGCCGGCCGGCCACGGAATCGATCGCACGCTTTCTGGGAATCAACAACCTCTGGGAAGGGATCGTGAAAGGACGGGAGGGGGACCGGTTGACGGTGCAGTGCCCGGCCGCGGGAATTTCGGCGTCGCTTCCGGCGGGAGAGGAGGCCCCATCGCCCGGGACCCCCGTCAAGGTCGGCATCCTCCCCGAGCACGTGGCGTTTCGTGACGCCGCGCATCCACCCAGGCCGGACGAACATGTGCTGACGGGACGGATCCACCTCCTCGACATGGGCCCGCGGTCCGTCGTTCAGTTTCATCCCGACGGATCGGACCTCGTCCTGGAATTCCACGCCGGCCGCCGGATGGTCGAGCATTTCGACCTGAGGAACGGCCAGACCGGCGTCATGGTCGGCCTGCCGCGGAGCGCCCTGTTCTGGATG